>NZ_CP095474.1:1835526-1900425 GCF_023614315.1 Streptomyces sudanensis
AGCGCCCCCGAGACCAAGGCCCCCCGCAAGGGCTGGGGCGTGGCCGTCGCCGCGTGCGTCGGCCTGTGGCTGGTGCAGAGCGGCTCCGGCGGGGGCGCTCCGCCCGCCCCGTCCGCCGCCGAGGGGTTCGCGGCCGGGCCCGGCCGGTACGCCGCCGCGGCCGTGGAGCCGATGCCGCCGTCCGCGCCGGCCCGGGTCCGCATCCCCCGCATCGGTGTCGACGCGCCCGTCGTCGGGCTCGGTCTGGCCCCCGACGGCAGCCTGGAGGTGCCGCCCGCCGGCGACCGCAACGTGGCCGGCTGGTACGAGGGCGGCACCCCGCCCGGCGCCCGCGGCACGTCGATCATGGCGGGCCACGTCGACACCCGGGAGGGCCCCGCGGTGTTCTACGCACTGGGGGCGCTGAAGAAGGGCGACCGCGTCGAGGTGGCGCGCCGGGACGGGCGGACCGCCGTGTTCGCCGTCGACGCCGTCGAGGTGTACGACAACGACGACTTCCCCGACGACAAGGTCTACGGCCCGTCCGACCGCGCCGAGTTGCGCGTCATCACCTGCGGCGGCGGTTTCTCCCCGGAGACCGGCTACCAGGGCAACGTCGTCGCGTACGCCCACCTCGTCGGCGCGTACTGACGGCTCCGGCTCCCCGCCCGCCGCCCGGCCCCTCCCGCGGAAAGGAGCCGGACGGCGGCGGATCCGCGGGCCACGGTGGCGTGCGGGGCCCCGTCGCACGGGTGCCCGGCCGGGTGCCCCGCCCCGCCGGGACGCGCGCCGCGGCGGGGCACCCCGCGCCGGACGGACGGGCCCGGTGGCACGCCGCCGCGGGCGGACGCACCCGGCTCAGCCCTGCGGGGCGCCCTGCTCCCCCGCCTGCTCCCGCGCCTTCTCGACGTCCATCCAGGCGATCTCCCAGATGTGGTGGTCGGGGTCCTGGAAGGAGCGGCTGTACATGAAGTCGCCGTACTCCTGCGTCTCCCCGGCGGGGGACGCGCCGGCGGCCAGCGCCCTGTCGACGAGCTCGTCCACCCTGGCGCGGCTCTCGGCGCTCAGCGCGACGATGACCTCCGTGGTGGAGGACGCGTCGGCGATGGCCTTCTTGGTGAACTTCCCGAAGAAGGGCTCCGTCAGGAGCATCGCGAAGACGGTGTCGCTGAAGACCAGGCAGGCGGCGTTCTCGTCGGTGAACTGCGGGTTGAAGGAGTAGCCGAGCTCCGTCCAGAAGGCCTTGGCCCTGTCGAGGTCCTTGACCGGCAGGTTCACGAAGATCATCTGTTCCATGGTGGATCCCTCCATCCGGTGCGGTCGTTGCGAGAGGGTGGACTGCCGGGCCCGGCGGAACTCATCGCCGCCGCGCGGCCGGATCCGTCCGGTGGGCGGCGCCCGCCGGATCCGGCCCCCGCGAGTACCCCGGGCGGGGGCGGTGGACGCACGGCGGGCGCCGCCGCCCGGTGGGACCGCCGCCCGGCCGACAGGTCCGCCGGCGGGGGCGCGGGGCGCCTGCCGGAGAGCCGACCGCCGGACTCCCCCCGCCCTTCACCGGTCGTTGTCCCTCCGGCAATCCCGGACCCCTAGTTTCCGGCAACGCGCGACTCCGCCGCCGACCGGTGCGGCGGGGCGGTCACCACCCCAGTGGAGTGATGAATGGAACGTCGTAGTTTCCTGCGCGGAGCGGTCGCGGGCGGCGCGGCCGCGGCCTTCGGTTACACGCTGATGCGGGGCGCGGCCTACGCCGCCCCGGCCCAGCCCGGTCCCGGCCCGTACGGAGCGCTCGGCGCGGCCGACGCCAACGGCATCCAGCTCCCGGCCGGCTTCACCAGCCGGGTCGTCGCCCGGTCCGGGCAGCGGGTCGGCGCCACGTCCTACGTCTGGCACGACGCCCCGGACGGCGGCGCCTGCTTCGCCGACGGAAACGGCTGGATCTACGTGTCCAACTCCGAGATCTCCACCACGGGCGGCGCGAGCGCCATCCGCTTCGACTCCGCGGGCAACGTCACCAGCGCGTACCGCATCCTGTCCAACACCAACCGCAACTGCGCGGGCGGCGCGACGCCGTGGAACACCTGGCTGTCCTGCGAGGAGGTCAGCACGGGCTACGTGTACGAGACCGACCCCTGGGGCGCGAAGGCCGCGGTCCGCCGCGCCGCGATGGGCCGCTTCAACCACGAGGCCGCCGCGGCCGACCCGGTCCGCAGGGTGGTCTACCTGACGGAGGACGCGTCGGACGGCTGCTTCTACCGCTTCGTCCCGAACACCTGGGGCGACCTGTCGACCGGCACCCTCCAGGTGCTGCGGGCCGGCACGGCCACGTCGGGCTCGTTCACCTGGGCCACCGTGCCCGACCCGGACGGCTCCCCCACCGCCACCCGCAACCAGGTGTCCGGCGCCAAGCGGTTCAACGGCGGCGAGGGCTGCCACTACGCCGACGGCACCGTCTGGTTCACCACCAAGGGCGACGGCCGCGTGTGGCGGCTGAACCTGACGGCGAACACCTACGAGCTGGCGTACGACGACTCGCTGGCGTCCGGCGCCCCGCTGACGGGCGTCGACAACATCACCGGCTCGTCCTCGGGCGACCTGTACGTCGCCGAGGACGGCGGCAACATGGAGATCTGCCTGATCACACCGGCCGACGTGGTCTCGCCGTTCCTGCGGATCAACGGCCAGTCCGGCTCGGAGATCTGCGGCCCGGCGTTCTCCCCCGACGGCCGGCGGCTGTACTTCTCCAGCCAGCGCGGCACCACGGGGAGCTCGTCCGGCGGCATCACCTACGAGGTGACGGGGCCGTTCCGCGCGTAGCGGCCGTTCTCACCCACGGGCTGGGCGCCGCCGTGCAGCAGGGCGGCGCCCAGCGGCGTCAGGGTGTGCAGCACCGAGCTGCCCCGGCGCAGGGTCACCACCAGCCCCGCGTCGCGCAGCACCCCCGCGTGCTGGCTCGCCGAGGCGAGGGACACTCCGGCCCGGCGGGCCAGCTCGCTGGTCGTGCCGCCCTGGCCGATGGCTTTGAGGACGGCGGAGCGGGTGTGGCCCACCAGCCGCCCCAGCGGCGCCCCGCCCGGTTCGCCGGCCGCGGCGGGGGCGTCCGCGTGGGTCACCGGGTAGACGAGGACCGGGGGGAGCGCGGGGTCCCGGTACGTCACGGCGGTGCCCCGGCAGAAGTACGACGGCTGGAGCAGCAGTCCGCGCCCGTCGAGCCGTACGTCGCGGTCGACCGGGTAGTCCGCCTCCAGGACGGGTGCGCGCCAGCGCAGCATCGGGGGCAGGGACGCCAGCAGTTCCTCGGTGCCGCCGTCGAGCAGTGCCCGGCCGCGCACCGCCCGGTCCGCCTCCACCCGCGCCTGGATGTACGTCCAGTACGGTTCGACGGCCGCCCGGTGGTAGCCGCGCAGCGCCCCCAGGAGCCGGCTGAGGGGCTCCGGGCGCCCTTCGGCCAGGGCCGCCGTCCAGGCGGGCGGGGAGGCGGCGGACGGGCGTTCGGAGGTGAGCACGGACAGTTCCGCGCGGATGCGGTCGGGCGGTGTGGCGCGCACCGCCTCCAGCGCCGCGTCCAGGCCCTGGAGGCCCTCCGGCGGGGTCAGGAAGTCGGGGAAGTACCCCCGCGCGGGGACGAGCGCGCCCAGCAGCCGCGTCTCGCCGTTCAGCCGTGTCCGGGTTTCGGAACGCCACTCCCCGTAGACCGGGGCGCCCCGGCGGTCCCGCAGGCGGTGAAAGCTGAGGATCGTTTCCCACAGCGCGTCCGGGCGGGCCGCCATCCGGACGCCCGCGAGATCCGCGCCGGTGAAATGTATGCGAAGCACTGAACCCCCACCTGTTGCATGCGCAATCACCTCCCGCCGAAGAGTATGCATGTCATCACACGTTGTTACCATGGCATTTCAGCCACAGTTGAAACACGTCGCGGGGAACGGCCGAAAAACGAAAAGCTGTACGCCGTCGGACGGGAAACCTTCAGGACCGAGACGGCGCGTCGGGAGACCGTGGGGGGCTCCTCGCGCCTGGCGGCGGGACTGAAAGGTTGCGGCTCTCCTGTCCGGCAGGGGTAATGGGGCGCGGTCGGCGGGTGGGGATCCGGTGGCCGCGCTCCGCCGTTCGTTTGCTCTACTGAGGCTTGGAATCCGCCTCGCGTCGGCCTTCCGTAAACGGTCCGCCCTTCGACCGGCACGGAATTCGACCGGTGTCAATTCACAGGGCACGCACCTCGCGGGAACGGCCGGCGGAAACGGCACGGGGCGGACGTCTCCCGATGGAGACGTCCGCCCCGTCCTCCTTGTTCCGTGGTCCGGAGCCGCCACCGACCGGTGAGGTCCGGATGGCGGCGGCTCCGGTGACCGCGCGGTCCCGCCGCGGGGCGCCGCGGCGGGACCGGCGGGGTCAGCGGCTGTCGCTGCCGCTCGACTGGGCCGCGGCCCGGCCGGCCTCCAGGCGGGCGACCGGGATCCGGAACGGCGAGCAGGAGACGTAGTCGAGGCCCACCTCGTGGAAGAAGTGCACCGACTCCGGGTCGCCGCCGTGCTCGCCGCACACGCCGAGCTTGATGTCGGGGCGGGTGGCCCGGCCGGACTCCACGGCGCTGCGGACCAGGGACCCGACGCCGTCCTTGTCGATCGTCTCGAACGGCGACACCCCGAAGATGCCCTTCTCCAGGTACGCGGTGAAGAAGCTGGCCTCCACGTCGTCGCGGGAGAAGCCCCAGACGGTCTGCGTGAGGTCGTTGGTGCCGAAGGAGAAGAACTCGGCGCACTCGGCGATCTGCCCGGCGGTGACCGCGGCGCGCGGCAGCTCGATCATCGTGCCCAGCGCCAGCTTCAGCTCGACGCCGGTGCTCCGCTGCACCTCGGCGATGACCCGCTCGGCGTCGTCGCGGACCAGCTCCAGCTCCTGCACGGTGCCGACCAGCGGAATCATGATCTCGACGCGCGGGTCGCCCTTGGCCTCGACGCGCTCGGCGGCCGCCTCCGCGATGGCCCGCACCTGCATCGTGAACAGGCCGGGGATGACCAGGCCGAGGCGGACGCCGCGCAGGCCCAGCATCGGGTTCTGCTCGTGCAGCCGGTGCACGGCCTGGAGCAGGCGCAGCTCGTTCTCGTGCGGCTCCTTGCGGGCCTCGGCGAGGGCGACGCGCACCGACAGCTCGGTGATGTCGGGCAGGAACTCGTGGAGCGGCGGGTCGAGCAGGCGGACGGTGACGGGCAGCCCGTCCATCGCCTCGAACAACTCGACGAAGTCGCCCTTCTGCAGCGGGAGCAGCGCCTGGAGGGCCTCCTCGCGCTCGCTGTCGGTGTCCGCGAGGATCAGCCGCTCGACGTACTGGCGGCGGTCGCCGAGGAACATGTGCTCGGTGCGGCACAGGCCGATGCCCTGGGCGCCGAAGCGGCGGGCGCGCGAGGCGTCCTCGGCGTTGTCGGCGTTGGCGCGGACGCGCAGCCGGCGGACGCGGTCCGCGTACGCCATGATCCGGTGGACGGCCTGGACCAGCTCGTCGGCGTCGTCGGCGCCGGCGTGCATCCGGCCCTCGAAGTACTCGACGACCGGCGACGGCACGACGGGGACCTCACCGAGGTACACCTTGCCGGTGGAGCCGTCGATGGAGACGACGTCGCCCTCCTCGACGACGTGCCCGCCCGGCACGGTCATCCGGCGGCGCTTGGTGTCGACCTCCAGCTCCTCGGCGCCGCAGACGCAGGTCTTGCCCATGCCGCGGGCGACGACGGCGGCGTGGGAGGTCTTGCCGCCGCGCGAGGTGAGGATGCCCTCGGCGGCGATCATGCCGTCCAGGTCGTCCGGGTTGGTCTCGCGGCGGATGAGGATGACCTTCTCGCCGGAGCGGGACCACTTGACGGCGGTGTACGAGTCGAAGACGGCCTTGCCGACGGCGGCACCCGGCGAGGCGGCGATGCCGCGGCCGATCTGCTCGACCTCCGCGCCCTCGTCGAAGCGCGGGAACATCAGCTGGGCGAGCTGCGCGCCGTTGACGCGCTGGAGCGCCTCGGCCTCGTCGATGAGGCCCTGGTCGACGAGCTGGGTGGCGATCCGGAAGGCCGCCGCGGCGGTGCGCTTGCCGACGCGGGTCTGGAGCATCCACAGCTGGCCGCGCTCGATGGTGAACTCGATGTCGCAGAGGTCCTTGTAGTGGTTCTCCAGCGTCTCCATGATGCCCATGAGCCGGTCGTACGACTTCTTGTCGATCGACTCCAGCTCGGCGAGCGGCACGGTGTTGCGGATGCCGGCGACGACGTCCTCGCCCTGGGCGTTCTGCAGGTAGTCGCCGTAGACGCCCTGGTGGCCCGAGGCGGGGTCGCGGGTGAAGGCGACGCCGGTGCCGGAGTCCGGGCCGAGGTTGCCGAAGACCATCGAGCAGACGTTGACGGCGGTGCCGAGGTCGTGCGGGATGCGCTCCTGGCGGCGGTACAGCTTGGCGCGGTCGCCGTTCCAGGAGTCGAAGACGGCCTTGATGGCGAGGTCCATCTGCTCGCGGGGGTCCTGCGGGAACTCCCGGCCGGCCTCGGACTTGACGATCTTCTTGAACTGCTTGACGAGCTTCTTGAGGTCCGCGGCCTCCAGGTCGGTGTCGACCGCGGCCTTCTTGGCCTTCTTCGCCTCCTCCAGGGCCTCCTCGAAGAGGTCGCCGTCGACGCCGAGGACGGTCTTGCCGAACATCTGGATGAGGCGCCGGTAGGAGTCCCACGCGAACCGCTCGTCGCCGGACTGCTTGGCGAGGCCCTCGACGGACGCGTCGGAGAGACCGATGTTGAGGACCGTGTCCATCATGCCGGGCATGGAGAACTTGGCACCGGAGCGGACGGAGACCAGGAGCGGGTCGTCGGCCTGGCCGAGCTTCTTGCCCATCTTCCGCTCGAGGGCGTCGAGGTGGGCGCTCACCTCGTCGCGGAGCGCGGGCGGCTCGTCACCGCTCTCCAGGTAGACCTTGCACGCCTCGGTGGTGATCGTGAAGCCCGGAGGCACCGGGAGACCGAGGTTGGTCATCTCGGCGAGGTTGGCACCCTTGCCGCCGAGGAGGTCCTTGAGGTCCTTGTTGCCCTCGGTGAAGTCGTACACGAACTTCTGATCTTTGTTTTCCGACACGGGTCTCGACTCCTCGAGGACGACGTGGCTGCCCTGACGGCGAGGAACATACCCAGATCGAAGGCGTCTGGGGAGGTACGCCTACCCGTCCTGCGGCCTTAACCACCCGTCCGCCAGCAGATCGAAAGTTACGTAATGAGCACCGGCGGGAGCACGAACGCTTCACCCCTTGAAGCGTCATGGTCAAAAATCGCCCATGCATCGCTCATGTGAGCACCCTCCTCTCACACATGTCTTCATCATGTGAAGGAAGCAGGGGTGGCACTGAGTGCCACCCTTTGAGAAGTGCAGCCATCCGGAGGATGCTCATCTGAGCATGCACGCGATCAGGGGTGGCGAGAATCACGCTCCCGCTGGACCGGGGAATCCATGATCCGGACGCCTGGAGTCCACCCCGGGATCAGCCCCCCGACGTGTCCAACTCGGCGTCCACGCCCACCGAGGCGCAGTCGTAGGGGTCCTTCAGCCAGCCGTCCGGCAGGACGACCCGGTTGTTCCCCGAGGTCCGGCCCCGGGGCCCGTCGGCGCCCGCGGGCCAGGGCTGGTCCAGGTCGAGCGCGCTCAGTTGAGCACGCAGCTCCTCCAGGGAGGAGGTGACCGCCAGCCGCTTGCGCATGTCCGATCCGACAGCGAAGCCCTTCAGGTACCAGGCGACGTGCTTGCGGAAGTCGATGACACCCCGTGACTCGTCCCCGATCCACTCCCCGAGCAGCCGGGCGTGGCGCACCATGACGTCCGCGACCTCCCGCAGGGTCGGCTTCGCCGCCGCCCCCGTCCCCTCGAACGCCGCCACGAGGTCCCCGAACAGCCACGGGCGCCCCAGGCAGCCGCGGCCCACGACGACCCCGTCGCAGCCGGTCTCGCGCATCATCCGCAGCGCGTCGCCGGCGGACCAGATGTCGCCGTTGCCGAGCACCGGTATCTCCGGGACGTGCTCCTTCAGCCGGGCGATCGCGTCCCAGTCGGCGGTGCCGCCGTAGTGCTGGGCGGCCGTGCGGCCGTGCAGGGCGATCGCCGTGACGCCCTCCTCGACGGCGATGCGGCCCGCGTCGAGGTACGTGATGTGGTCGTCGTCGATGCCCTTGCGCATCTTCATCGTGACCGGCAGGTCCCCGGCGTTGGCCACCGCCTCGTGGAGGATCGCCCGCAGCAGGGGCCGCTTGAACGGCAGCGCCGAGCCGCCGCCCTTGCGGGTCACCTTGGGGACGGGGCAGCCGAAGTTCAGATCGACGTGGTCCGCCAGGTCCTCGTCCACGATCATGCGGACGGCCTTGCCGACGGTGACGGGGTCCACCCCGTACAACTGGATGGAGCGCGGCGTCTCGGAGGCGTCGAAGTGGACGAGCTGCATGGTCTTCTCGTTGCGTTCGACCAGCGCCCGGGTGGTGATCATCTCGCTCACGAACAGGCCCCTGCCGCCTGAGAACTCGCGGCAGAGCGTGCGGAACGGTGCGTTGGTGATACCGGCCATCGGGGCGAGCACCACCGGCGGCTGCACGGTGTGCGGGCCGATGGACAGGGGGCTGAACGCGGTCATGCGCCCCATTGTCCCGCACCCCCCGGCAATCCCCGCGCCCCGCGGTCCCCGGCGGCCGCCCGGGACCGGCGCGGCGGTCGGGTCGCGTCCGGTAGGACGGCGCGGGAGGCGGACGCGGGAAGGACCCGGCCGTCGTCCGGCGGCCGGGCCCTTCGCCGGCGGGTCAGTCCTCGCCCCGCTCCTGGACGCGGGTGCGCTCGCGCATCCTGCGGAGCAGGTCCGCCTTCGCCTCGGCGGCCTCCTTCGTACGGCCGCCCCGCGAGGCGGCGCCCTGCTGCTCCGGGCGGGACGGCTTCCTGCGCTGCCCGCCCACGCCGAGCAGGTTGTTGCGGCTCTTGGCCACGGGGGCCTCCCTTGAGGGTGAGGAGCCGCCCGGGGTGCCGGGCGGGGCGCCGGAGGCGCGGGGGCGGCGCGCTCGTCCGCGAGGCGGAGCGTGCGCCGGCCGGTACGACGGTACCGGCCGGCGCACGGGCGGGCATCCGGTTTTCCGTTCGGCGCACGGCGGCGCGGAGCCCCCGGTCCCACTGGGGACCGGGGGCTCCGCGCGGCGTTCCGGGGTGCGTCAGCAGCCGACCAGGCGGGTGGCGAGGTAGCCCTGGATCTGGTCGAGGGAGACGCGCTCCTGCTGCATCGAGTCGCGTTCGCGGACGGTCACCGCGTTGTCCTCGAGCGTGTCGAAGTCGACGGTGACGCAGAACGGCGTGCCGATCTCGTCCTGGCGGCGGTAGCGGCGGCCGATGGCGCCCGCGTCGTCGAACTCGATGTTCCAGTTCTGGCGGAGGTCCGCCGCCAGGCCCTTGGCCTTCGGGGACAGCTCCGGATTGCGGGAGAGCGGCAGGACCGCGACCTTGACCGGCGCGAGGCGCGGGTCGAGCCGCAGCGAGATGCGCTTCTCCATCTTGCCCTTGGCGTTCGGCGCCTCGTCCTCGACGTACGCGTCGAGCAGGAAGGCCAGCATGGTGCGGCCGACACCGGCGGCGGGCTCGATGACGTACGGCGTCCAGCGCTCCTGGGCCTCCTGGTCGAAGTAGAGCAGGTCGTTGCCGGACGCCTTGGAGTGGGCCTTCAGGTCGTAGTCGGTGCGGTTGGCGACGCCCTCCAGTTCGCCCCATTCGCTGCCGCCGAACTGGAAGCGGTACTCGATGTCGGCGGTGCGCTTCGAGTAGTGGGAGAGCTTCTCCTGCGGGTGCTCGTACCAGCGCATGTTCTCCTCACGGAGGCCCAGGCCCGTGTACCAGTTCCAGCGCTGCTCCATCCAGTACTCCTGCCACTGCTCGTCCTCGCCCGGCTTGACGAAGAACTCCATCTCCATCTGCTCGAACTCGCGCGTGCGGAAGATGAAGTTGCCCGGAGTGATCTCGTTCCGGAAGGACTTGCCCATCTGCGCGATGCCGAACGGCGGCTTCTTGCGCGACGTCTGCAGCACCTGGGCGAAGTTGGTGAAGATGCCCTGCGCGGTCTCGGGGCGCAGGTACGCGACGGAACCGGAGTCCTGGGTCGGGCCGAGGTGCGTGGAGAGCAGGCCGGAGAACTGCTTGGGCTCGGTGAAGGTGCCCTTGTTGCCGCAGTTGGGGCAGTTGAGGCCGGCGAGGCCGTTCTCGGGCAGGCGGCCGTGCTTCTCCTCGTACGCCTCCTCCAGGTGGTCGGCGCGGAAGCGCTTGTGGCAGGAGGTGCACTCGGTGAGCGGGTCGGTGAAGGTCGCGACGTGGCCGGAGGCCTCCCAGACCTCGGGGGCCAGGATCACCGACGAGTCGAGGCCGACGACGTCCTCGCGGGACGTGACCATGTAGCGCCACCACTGGCGCTTGATGTTCTCCTTCAGCTCCACACCGAGCGGCCCGTAGTCCCAGGCGGCGCGCTGACCACCGTAGATCTCGCTGCAGGGGTAGACGAAGCCACGGCGCTTGCTCAGGCTGACGATGGTGTCGATCTTGTCGGCGGCCACGGTGCTCTCTTCATACGACGGTGACGGACGGCGAATGCCCCAGATTAGCGGCGGGCGCGCCCCCGGGATCAAATCGGTGGGTGGCGGGGGCCACTGGGCCACTTTGTTGACAATCGTTTCCAGAAAGGATGAAAATGAGTGTCATGAACGTACGCCGTCCCATATCCAAGACCGCCGCCGCCGGCGCCGCCGCCCTCGCCCTGGTCACGCTCTCCGCCTGCTCCGGGACCTCGGGAGGCGCGAAGGAGAACGGAGGCGGCAGACTGGATGTCGTGGCGTCGTTCTACCCAATGCAGTTCCTGGCCGAGCGGATCGGCGGTGACAAGGTCTCCGTGACCACGCTGACCCGGCCGGGGGTCGAGCCGCACGACCTGGAGCTCAAGCCGCGCCAGATAGCCGAGCTCGGCGACGCCGACTTCATCCTCTACCTCAAGGGGCTCCAGCCCGCCGTCGACGAGGCGGTCGGGCAGGCGGGCGTCGAGCACACCGTGGACGCGGCCGCCCTCACCACCCTCGACGCGCACGGCGCGCACGAGGACGGGCCCCACGCGGAGGAGTCGCACTCCGGGGAGCCCCACACGGACGAGCCCCACGCCGAGGAGCCGCACGGCGAGGAGTCGCACTCCGGCGAGCCCCACGCCGAGGAGCCCGGCGGGCACGACCACGCGGCCGAGGAGTCCGGCGGGCACGACGGGCACGACCACGCGGCCGGGACCGGCGGCGACCCGCACGTCTGGCTGGACCCGGTGAAGTACGCGGAGGTCGCCAAGGGCGTCGGCGCCCGGTTCGCCAAGGCCGACCCGGACAACGCGGCGACCTACCGGAAGAACACCGACGAGCTGGTGGGGAAGCTCGGTGCCCTCGACACCCGGTTCCGCGACGGCCTGAAGAACACCGCGACCCGCACCTTCATCACCACCCACTCCGCCTTCGGCCACCTCGCCGGGCGCTACGGTCTGGACCAGGAGGGCATCTCCGGCCTCGACCCCGAGTCGGAGCCCAGCCCCGCCCGCGTCAAGGAGCTCCAGGCCATCGCCAGGAAGGAGAAGGTCACCACCGTCTTCTTCGAGACCCTCGCCAGCGACCGCACCGCCCGGACCCTCGCGAAGGACACCGGCCTGAAGACCGACGTCCTGGACCCGCTGGAGGGAATCACCGACCGCTCCAAGGGCACTGACTACTTCGAGGTCATGGAGGCCAATCTGACGGCCCTCCGCAAGGCCCTCGGCGCGAAGTGACCCGTCTCCCCCCTTCCCGCACCCCCCTGGAGGCCCGGTGAGCATCGAGCCCGTCATCTCCGTCCGGGCGGCCACGGCCACGCTGGGCTCCCGACCCGTGCTGCGCGGCGTCGACTTCGCCGTCCAGCGCGGCGAGGTCGTCGCCCTGCTCGGCGCCAACGGCTCCGGCAAGTCCACCGCCGTCCGCTCCGTCATCGGCCAGGTCCCGCTCACCGGCGGCACCGTCTCCCTGTTCGGCACCGAGCTGCGCCGCTTCCGCGACTGGGCGCGCGTCGGCTACGTACCGCAGCGCACCACGGCCGCCAGCGGCGTCCCGGCGACGGTCCGCGAGGTCGTGTCGTCCGGCCGGCTCTCGCGGGCGGGGCTGCGCCGGCTCTCCCGCGCCGACCGGGAGGCCGTGGACCGGGCCGTCGAGCTGGTCGGCCTCGCCGACCGGGCGAAGGACTCGGTGGGGGCGCTCTCCGGCGGCCAGCACCAGCGGGTGCTGATAGCCCGGGCCCTCGCCTCGGAGCCGGACCTGCTGATCATGGACGAGCCGATGGCGGGCGTCGACCTGGCCAGCCAGGAGGTGCTCGCCTCGACCCTGCGCGAGCAGGTCGCGAACGGCGTGACCGTGCTGCTCGTCCTGCACGAGCTGGGGCCGCTGGAGCCGCTGATCGACCGCGCGGTCGTCCTGCGCGACGGGTGCGTCGTCCACGACGGGCCGCCTCCGAAGGCCGTCGGCCAGCACGCGCTGCCCGGTCACGACCACGTACATCCGCACGCGGCCGACGAGCCGCTCCGCCTGGGACTGCTGACCTGACCATGGAATTCCTCGACCACGCCTTCATGCAGCGGGCGCTCGTCGCCGCCGTCCTGGTCGGCGTCACCGCGCCCGCCGTCGGCATCCACCTGGTGCAGCGGCGGCAGGCCCTGATGGGCGACGGAATCGGCCACGTCGCCATGACCGGTGTCGGCCTCGGCTTCCTGATGTCGGCCAATCCCGTGTGGGTCGCCGGCCTCGTCTCGGTGGCGGGGGCCGTCCTGATGGAGCTGATCCGCATGTACGGGCGCACGCGCGGCGACATCGCGCTCGCCCTCCTCTTCTACGGCGGCATGGCCGGCGGCGTGCTGCTGACCAGCCTCTCCCCGAGCGGCTCCAACGCGAACCTGGTCAGCTACCTGTTCGGCTCGCTGGCGACGGTCTCCCCGGAGGACGTGACCGCGATCTGCGTCCTCGCGGCGTTCGTGATGGCGGTCACGCTGGGGCTGCGCCGCCAGCTGTTCGCCGTCAGCCAGGACGAGGAGTTCGCGCGGGTGACCGGCCTGCCGGTGCGGGCGCTGAACCTGCTCGTCGCCGTGACGGCCGCGGTGACCGTGACCGTCGCGATGCGCGTCGTCGGGCTGCTGCTGGTCAGCGCCCTGATGGTGGTGCCCGTGGCGGCGGCGCAGCAGCTCACCCGGAGCTTCCGCGCCACGCTGGCGGTGGCGGTGCTCATCGGCACGTCCGTGACGCTGGCCGGCACCGTCACCACGTACTACCAGGACGTCCCGCCCGGCGCGACGATCGTGCTGCTGGCCATCGCGGTGTTCGCGCTGTTCGCCGCGCTGGCGGCGCCGCTGGCCCGGCGCCGCGCCCGGGCGGCGGAGGCCGCGGCGAAGGGGTACGACGGCGTGCGGCCCTCCCCGGGGACGGCGGACGACGTCCGGGTCTGAAAACGGCGGGTGGGGGCACCTCGGCTGCGGGGCCCCGGCGCGGGGACTGGCACAATGGCCCGACGTGAGCGGACGTACCAGACGTACGCGTGAGCGGGCCGAGGGCAAGGAGGCACCTGTGGCGACGGCAGGATCCGGCGTACGCGCGCGGTCGACCCGGCAGCGTGCCGCCGTCGCGGCGGCACTGAACGAGGTGGACGAGTTCCGCAGCGCGCAGGAACTGCACGACATGCTGAAGCACCGCGGGGACTCCGTGGGCCTCACCACGGTCTACCGCACCCTGCAGTCCCTCGCCGACGCGGGCGAGGTCGACGTGCTGCGCACCAGCGACGGCGAGGCCGTCTACCGCCGCTGCTCGACCGGCGAGCACCACCACCACCTGGTGTGCCGCGGCTGCGGCAAGGCCGTCGAGGTGGAGGGCCCGGCCGTCGAGGAGTGGGCCGAGTCCGTCGCCTCCGAGCACGGCTTCGTGAACGTGGCGCACACGGTCGAGATCTTCGGCACCTGCGCCCAGTGCGCGGCGGCGTCCCGCGGCTGACCGCCGTCCGACGGCGCGGGAGGGCGCGGCTCCTTCGGGGCCGCGCCCTCCCGCACGTGCGGCGGCCGTTCCGGGTCAGCCCTCCGCGCCGGCGGGCTCGTCGCCCCGTATCGCCGCCTCCATCGCGAGGAGCTGCTCGTTCGGCACGGCGCCGCCGAAGCGGCGGTCGCGCCGGGCGTACTCCAGGCAGGCCCGCCACAGGTCCCGGCGGTCGAAGTCGGGCCACAGCACGTCCTGGAAGACCATCTCGGCGTACGCGCTCTGCCACAGCAGGTAGTTGGAGGTGCGCTGCTCGCCGCTGGGCCGCAGGAAGAGGTCGACGTCCGGCATGTCCGGGTAGTACAGGTACTTCGCGAAGGTCTTCTCGGTGACCTTCGACGGGTCCAGCCGGCCGGCCCTCACGTCCTGCGCGAGCGCCTGCGCCGCGTCGGCGATCTCGGCCCGGCCGCCGTAGTTCATGCAGAAGTACAGCGTGAGGCGGTCGTTGCCCTTGGTCTGCTCCTGGGCGATCTGCAGCTCCTGGGCGACCGACTTCCACAGCTTGGGCATCCGGCCGACCCAGCGGACCCGGATGCCGAGCTCGTCGAGCCGGTCGCGGGTCTTGCGGATGAAGTCCCGGTTGAAGTTCATCAGGAAGCGGACCTCCTCGGGGGAGCGCCGCCAGTTCTCGGTGGAGAAGGCGTACAGGGAGACGCTGCCGACGCCCATCTCTATCGCGCCCTGCAGCACGTCCAGGACGCGCTCGGCGCCGACCTTGTGGCCCTCGGTGCGGGGCAGGCCGCGGTCCTTGGCCCAGCGGCCGTTGCCGTCCATGACGATCGCCACGTGCCCGGGCACCATCTCGCCGGGGATCTTCGGCGGGCGGGCGCCGGACGGGTGCGGCTCGGGGTCCTCGTACCGCCGCTTGGAGCGCCCGAGGATTCCGCGTCGTGCCATGGCCATGCGGCTCACATCTCCTAGTTCTCTTACTTCTCCACGTAGCGGAGCGAGCGCAGCCCGCGCTCCAGGTGCCAGTGCAGATAGGCGGACACCAGTCCGCTCCCCTCCCTGACATGGCGCGGCTCGCAGGCGTCCGCCGTCTCCCAGTCGCCGGTCAGCAGCGCGCCGAGCAGGCCGACCGCCTCCGCCGAGGGTACGACGCTGCCGGGCACCCGGCAGTCGCCGCAGACCACGCCGCCCGCCGCGACGGAGAAGAACCGGTTCGGCCCGGGCAGGCCGCAGCGGGCGCAGTCGTCGAAGGAGGGGGCGTAGCCGTTGACGGCGAGCGAGCGCAGCAGGAAGGCGTCGAGGACCAGGTGCGGGGCGTGCTCGCCGCGGGCGAGGGTGCGCAGGGCGCCGACGAGCAGCAGGTACTGCTGGACGGCGGGCTCGCCCTCGTGGTCGGTGAACCGCTCGGCGGTCTCCAGCATGGCCGTGCCGGCCGTGTAGCGGGCGTAGTCGGTGACGATGCCGCCGCCGTACGGGGCGATGGTCTCGGTCTGGGTGCACAGCGGCAGGCCGCGCCCGACGAGTTCGGAGCCTCGGGCGAAGAACTGGACGTCCACGTGGGAGAAGGGTTCGAGCCGGGCCCCGAACTTCGACTTGGTGCGGCGCACCCCGCGCGCGACGGCCCGCACGCGCCCGTGGCCGCGGGTGAGGAACGTGATGATCCGGTCGGCCTCGCCCAGCTTCTGCGTACGCAGCACGACGCCGTCATCCCGGAACAGACTCATGACCCCATTCTCCCGTACGCGGCGGAGCCTCCGTTCCGGCTCCCCGCGCCGGACGCCGACCCCCGGGGCGGGACGCCGAAAGGCCCCCCATAGGCTGGTGTGCGCGGTCCGACCGGATCGTGCGCCCCCGTTCCCGCTTCGAGCTCTCATAAGCCTGCCTTATGCGGCCATAGCTCCGGAGCGGGTACCGCTCCACCCCGGTGCTTGTGAGGCTGGCGGGTGAGAAGTGCTGATCGTCGAAGGGAACCTGCCATGCCCCGCCCCCTGCGGGTCGCGATCGTCGGTGCCGGCCCGGCCGGCATCTACGCCGCCGACGCGCTGCTGAAGTCCGAGGCCGCCGGCGACCCGGGCGTCTCCATCGACCTGTTCGAGCGGATGCCGGCGCCGTTCGGCCTCATCCGGTACGGCGTCGCCCCCGACCACCCCCGGATCAAGGGCATCGTCACGGCGCTCCACCAGGTCCTGGACAAGCCGCAGGTCCGCCTCTTCGGGAACGTCTCCTACCCGTCCGACATCACCCTGGACGACCTGCGCGCCTTCTACGACGCCGTGGTCTTCTCCACCGGCGCCGACGCCGACCGGGACCTGAACGTCCCGGGCATCGACCTCGACGGCTCCCACGGCGCCGCCGACTTCGTCTCCTGGTACGACGGCCACCCCGACGTGCCGCGCACCTGGCCCCTGGAGGCCGAGAAGGTCGCCGTGCTGGGCGTCGGCAACGTCGCCCTGGACGTGGCGCGCATCCTCGCCAAGACCGCCGACGAGCTGCTGCCGACGGAGATCCCGCCGAACGTCCACGACGGCCTGAAGGCCAACAGGGCGCGTGAGGTCCACGTCTTCGGCCGCCGCGGCCCGGCCCAGGCGAAGTTCAGCCCCATGGAGCTGCGCGAGCTGGACCACTCCCCCAGCATCGAGGTCGTCGTCAATCCCGAGGACATCGACTACGACCAGGGGTCCATCGACGCCCGGCGCTCCAACAAGCAGGTCGACATGGTCGCCAAGACCCTGGAGAACTGGGCGATCCGCGACGTCGGCGACCGGCCGCACAAGCTGTTCCTGCACTTCTTCGAGTCGCCCGTCGAGATCCTCGGCGAGGACGGCAGGGTCGTCGGCCTGCGCACCGAGCGCACCGAGCTGGACGGCACCGGCAACGTCAGGGGCACCGGCGAGTTCACCACCTGGGACGTCCAGGCCGTGTACCGCGCGGTGGGCTACCTCTCCGAGGAGCTGCCGAAGCTGCCGTGGGACGCCGCCTCCGGCACCGTCCCGGACGAGGGCGGCCGGGTGATGGAGGGCGGCGAGCACCTGGCGTCCACCTACGTCACCGGCTGGATCCGGCGCGGTCCGGTCGGCCTGATCGGCCACACCAAGGGCGACGCCAACGAGACCGTCGCCAACCTGCTGGAGGACCACCGCGAGGGCCGGCTGCGCACGCCGGAGGCGCCGGGCGAGGACGCCGTGGTGGAGTTCCTGGAGGGCCGGGGCGTCGCGTACACGACGTGGGAGGGCTGGTACCGGCTGGACGCGGCCGAGCGGGCCCGCGGCGAGGCCGAGGGCCGCGAGCGCGTGAAGATCGTGGAGCGCGAGGAGATGCTGCGCGCGAGCGGCGTCGAGGTCTGACGCGGGCCGCCGGGCCGGGTGGCGCTCCGCGCGCCCCGGCCCGGCGCCCACGTCACGGCGGGGCGCTCAGAACGGGGCGCGGGCCGTCTCCATGAGGCGGGCCGTGTCGCCGGGCGGGAGGAGCAGGGCGTTGCCCACGGTGGCGAGCACGTCCCGCTCGGCCTGGACGTAGGCGCCGTCCGCCAGGGCGATGCGGGCGCCCTGGAGGAGGATCGACTCCCGCCCGGCGGTCGCCAGGTGGGGGGCGAGCGGCTCCAGGGCCTCGTGCAGCTCGACGGCGAGGGCCGCACCGTAGGGCCCGCCGATGTCCGCGAGGTAGCGGCCGGTGTCCGCGGCGAGCGCCTCGACGAGACCGGTGAGGGCGCCGGCCGTGCAGTCGTCGTACCCGGCGTCCCGTACGGCGCGCACCGCGGTCCGCACGGCGGCGTGCGACGACGTGCCGCCGGCGGCCAGGACGGCGAGGGCCACCGTGTGCACGGCGTCGCGGAGCATCGCCGAGAACCGGGCCGTCGTGGGGTGGTCCAGCACCTCCGTGCCGAACCGGCCGTGGCAGGCGGCGCACTCGACGACCGGGCCCGCCGGCCCGCGCGCCAGCACCGGGACGCCGAGGACGGTGAGGCGGCGGCGTCCCGTGCGGCGCCGGTAGCTGCGGTCGCCGCCGCAGCCCGGGCAGAAGAACTCGCCGTCGCCGACGGTGTGCCACGAGGTGCGGACGGAGCAGATGCGGAGCTTCCGGCCGTTCGATCCGTGTGTTTCCCGCGCTGGCCGCACGTCGCACCTCCTGACGCCCCGGCCGTCCTGCCGGGGTGGACGTGATGTTAACCACATCGGTGATGTGACGTCAGCACCTCGTCGCGAGAACGCCCGGACATGGCCGAAGCCCGCTCGCGGCGCGGACCGCGGGCAAAGGTGCCCGCGAGCCCCGGGGAACGCGCCCGCCCTCCCCGGGGCGGGACCCGGGGAGGGCGGGCGCGGGCGGCCCCCGGCCCCTTCGTCCCTGCCCACNGGGGNCCGGAGNNNCGGACGNCCNNGNGCNGGGANNNNGGGCCGGGGGGACGGATCAGCGCGCGGAGCGGTTGACGGCCGAGACGACCGCCTTCAGCGAGGCGCGGGTCGTGTTGGCGTCGATGCCGACGCCCCACAGCACCTTGCCGTCGATGGCGCATTCGATGTACGAGGCGGCCTGGGCGGAGGCTCCCTCGCTCATCGTGTGCTCCTGGTAGTCCAGCAGCCGGACGTCGACCCCGACGGCGTTCAGCGCGTCGAAGAACGCGGAGATCGGGCCGTTGCCGGAGCCGGTCAGCACCGTGTCGGCACCGTCGACGACGGCCTCGACGGTCAGGGTGTCCGTGCCGTCCTTGTCGGTGGTGGTCTGGCCGGACCGCAGCTGGATGCGTCCCCACGGGTTCTCCGGGTTGGGCAGGTACTCGTCCCGGAAGACGGCCCAGATGTCGGCCGGGGTGACCTCCCCTCCCTCGGCGTCGGTCTTCGCCTGGATGATCTTCGAGAACTCGATCTGCATCCGGCGCGGCAGGTCCAGCTTGTGGTCGTGCTTCAGGACGTACGCGATGCCGCCCTTGCCGGACTGCGAGTTGACCCGGATGACCGCCTCGTAGGACCGGCCCACGTCCTTGGGGTCGATGGGCAGGTACGGCACGGCCCACTCGATCTCGTCGACGGTCTTGCCCTGGGCCGCCGCGTCGGCCTCCATCGCGTCGAAGCCCTTCTTGATGGCGTCCTGGTGGGAGCCGGAGAAGGCGGTGTAGACCAGGTCGCCCACGTACGGGTGGCGCGGGTGGACCTCCATCTGGTTGCAGTACTCGGAGGTCCGGCGGATCTCGTCGATCTGCGAGAAGTCGATCTGCGGGTCGACGCCCTGGCTGAACAGGTTCATGCCCAGGGTGACCAGGTCGACGTTGCCGGTGCGCTCGCCCTGCCCGAACAGGCAGCCCTCGACGCGGTCGGCGCCGGCCATGACGGCCAGCTCCGCCGCCGCGACGGCCGTGCCGCGGTCGTTGTGCGGGTGCGCGGACAGGCAGACGAACGCGCGGCGGGAGAGGTTGCGGGACATCCACTCGAACCGGTCGGCGTGCGTGGAGGGGGTCGAGCGCTCCACGGTCGCCGGCAGGTTCAGGATGATCTCGCGGCCCTCCTCGGGCTGCCAGACGTCCATGACGCCCTCGCAGACCTCCAGCGCGAAGTCCAGCTCGGTGTCGGTGAAGATCTCCGGGCTGTACTGGTAGCCGAAGACCGTGTCGTCGCCGAGGATCTTGTCGGCGTACTCCATCACCAGGCGCGTGCCGTCCACGGCGATCCGCCTGACGTCGTCCCTGGAGCCGCGGAAGACCACCCGGCGGAAGAGCGGCGCGGTGGCGTTGTACAGGTGCACGGTCGCCCGGTGGGCGCCGCGCAGGGACTCCACGGTCCGCTCGATCAGGTCCTCGCGGGCCTGGGTCAGCACGGAGATCGTCACGTCCTCGGGGATCGCCCCCTCCTCGACGATCGACCGGACGAACGCGAAGTCGGTCTCGCCGGAGGACGGGAAGCCGACCTCGATCTCCTTGTAGCCCATGCGTACGAGCAGGTCGAACATGGCCCGCTTGCGGGCGGGGGACATCGGGTCGATCAGCGCCTGGTTGCCGTCGCGCAGGTCGGTCGACAGCCAGCGCGGCGCCTTGGTGATCCGCCGGTCCGGCCAGGTGCGGCCGGGGAGGTCGACGGCCTCGTACGGGCCGTACCTGTGGATCGGCATCCCGGACGGCTTCTGGGCGTGCGTCGCGTTGGTGACCGGCGTGGGGCGGCCGACGGGCTGGGGTGCGGGGTGTGGCATCGCGCGGGCTCCTCGAATCTGGGCTGAGGGACGGCCGACGGGATCGAAGCAACACCGGACTCCGCGGGGAGGGGGTCGGCCTACGACTACAGGCCCTCGCCGCGGCGGCTAAGGAGAAGCAGCCCGAAACGCATGATGCGCAGCAGAGTAGCCGGGGAGCGGCGAGGGGGAGGTGCCGTTCCAGTATGCGGGATTCCCGGTCGATAACCGCCGAACAGTGAACTATCACTCCTTTTCGTCAATCAGCGTCACCACTGGTGACAACACCGTGACAGACTGCCACATTGCCGGACATGACTGCGTACCCCTCCCCCACCGGAGTCCTCTGCACGATCGTCCCGCCCCACCTCCTGGACAGGCTCGCCCGCTCCGCCGACCCCGCCGTCGCCGAGTCCGCCCGCCGCACCCTCGCCGTCGACGAGGCGAACCGCACCGCCCGCCGCCTCGNCGCCGCCGGCGCGGTCCGCCCGGCCCCGCACGGCGCGCCGGCGGCCCTGGGCAGGCCGCGCCGCACGATCTTCGACGCCGAGCACCGCACCCGCCTGCCCGGCAGGAAGGTCCGCGGCGAGGGCGACGGGCCCGTGCGGGACGCGACCGTCAACCGCGCCTACACCGGTCTCGGCTCGACGTTCGAACTGCTCCTCCACGCCTACGGGCGGGACTCCGTCGACGGTGCCGGGCTCCCGCTGGAGGCGACGGTGCACTACGACCGGAAGTACGCCAACGCCTTCTGGAACGGCGAGCGGATGGTGTTCGGCGACGGCGACGGGGAGGTCTTCGAGGACTTCACCCTGGCGGTCGACGTGATCGGCCACGAGCTGGCCCACGGCGTCACGCAGCACACCGCGAACCTCCTCTACTCCGGCCAGCCGGGCGCGCTGAACGAGTCCGTGTCGGACGTGTTCGGCTCGCTGGTCAAGCAGTACACGCTGGGCCAGCGGGCCGGGGAGGCCGACTGGCTGATCGGCGCGGGACTGCTGTCGGACCGGGTGCGGGGCGTGGCGCTGCGCTCCATGAAGGCCCCCGGCACGGCGTACGACGACGACGTCCTCGGCAAGGACCCGCAGCCCGCGACGATGGAGGACTACGTCGACACGGCCGCCGACAACGGCGGGGTGCACATCAACTCCGGCATTCCCAACCACGCCTTCTACCTGACGGCCACGGAGCTGGGCGGGTACGCCTGGGAGCGGGCCGGGCGGATCTGGTACGACGTGCTGACCGGCGGCAAGCTCGGGGAGCGGGCCGACTTCGCGGCGTTCGCCCGGCTGACGGTGGCGGCGGCGCGCGGACGGTTCGGCGCCGGCGGGGCGGAGGCCGGGGCGGTGCTCAAGGCGTGGTCGGCGGTGGGAGTGCCCACCGGGGGGTAGACAGGGGTCATGCGTATCGAGGTGCGGCGCACGGGCGGCTTCGCGGGGATCGAGCGCCGGGCGGAGGTGGACACCTCCGGCCGGCCGGACGCCGACGCCTGGCAGGCCCTGGCCGGGGCGGTCCTGGAGGAGGCCGCGGCGAGGGGCAGCGCGCGGAGTGGGCCCGGGGTGCCGGACGGCTTCGGCTACGAGATCACGGTCGACGGCCGCACGGTCCGCTGCGCGGAGCCGCACCTGACCGGGGCGCAGCGCGAGCTGGTCTCCCGCGTGCTGCGGGAGGGCGCCTGACGGACGCCCTCCCGGCGGCCCGGGTCAGAACCCGAGCTTCCGCAGCTGCCTGGGGTCGCGCTGCCAGTCCTTGGCGACCTTGACGTGCAGGTCGAGGAAGACCGGGGTGCCGAGCAGCGCCTCGATGTGCTTGCGTGACTTGATGCCGACCTCCTTCAGGCGCTTGCCCTTGGGACCGATGACGATGCCCTTCTGGCTGGGGCGCTCGATGTAGACGTTGGCGTGGATGTCCAGCAGCGGCTTGTCGGCGGGGCGGTCCTCGCGGGGCAGCATCTCCTCCACGACCACCGCGATGGAGTGCGGCAGCTCGTCCCGCACGCCTTCCAGCGCGGCCTCGCGGATCAGCTCGGCGACCATGACCTGCTCGGGCTCGTCGGTGAGGTCGCCCTCGGGGTAGAGCGCGGGACCCTCGGGCAGCAGCGGGACGAGCAGGTCGGCGAGGAGCTGGACCTGCTGGTCCCCGACGGCCGACACCGGGACGATCTCCGCCCACTCGATGCCCAGCTCCTCGCCGAGCCGGTCGACGGCGACGAGCTGCTCGGCGAGCGCCCTGGAGTCGACGAGGTCGGTCTTGGTGACGATCGCGACCTTCGGGGTCTTCCTGATCCCCGCCAGCTCCTTGGCGATGAACCGGTCGCCGGGGCCGACCTTCTGGTCGGCGGGGAGGCAGAAGCCGATCACGTCGACCTCCGCCCACGTCGTGCGGACGACGTCGTTGAGCCGCTCGCCGAGGAGGGTGCGCGGCTTGTGCAGGCCGGGGGTGTCGACCAGCACGAGCTGGGCGTCGGGCCGGTGCACGATGCCGCGCACGGTGTGCCGGGTCGTCTGGGGGCGGTTGGAGGTGATGGCCACCTTCTGACCGACCAGAGCGTTCGTGAGGGTGGACTTGCCGGCGTTGGGACGGCCTACGAAGCAGGCGAAGCCCGCGCGGTGGGTCGCCTCGGTCTCTGATGTGCGAACGCTCATGGGGGCCATTCTCCCCGATCCCGGCACGGGCCACGTACCGCGCCGGGCGGGGACCGCCGCCGCGGCCCCGCGCGGGACGCGGTCCGGCCCCCGCCGGCCGGGCGCTCAGCCCGCCGTCACGCGGGCGCGCACCCGCGCGTCCGGGCCGGCGAGGAGGACCGGGGTGGCAGGGCCCCCCAGGTCGCGAACGGCGGCGCGGTCGGCGTCGGGGACGGTCTCGGCCTCGGACACGACGGCCGCCGCCTCCAGGGACTTCGCTCCGCTGGCCACCGCCATCGCCACGGCGGTCCGCAGCGCGCTCAGCCGGAGCGACTCCAGCTCGACCGTCCCGGCGACGTAGGTGCGCCCGGTCTCGTCCCGCACCGCCGCGCCCTCGGGAACGCCGTTGCGGGCGCGGGCACTGCGCGCCAGTGTGATGATCTTGCGGTCCTCGGGGTCGAGTTCGGTGCTGTGCGTCATGCCCCGAGCATAAGCAGGGCGGCCGGGGAGCCCGGCCGCCCCGTACGCCGGGAGCCTCAGCTCCGGGCGCCCTCGGCGAACTTGTCGCCGCCGCGCTTGGCCAGGTCCTCGAAGGCGGCGGGGTCCGGCTCGGCGCCCGGTAGGTACCCGAGGCGGGTGATCCCGGCGCCCTGGCGGGCGACCAGCACGTCGGTCTTCAGCACCATGCCGAGCTGCGGGATGTCCATCGTGAGCCGCACGGCGAAGGCCTCCTCTCCGACCTTCGGAGCGGTCAGCTCCTCCGCGGCGACCGACATCCTCCGGCCGTCCTGGACGGTCGTGAAGGACCGGCACCTGCCGACGGCGCCGTCGAGCCCCTTCACGAACGCCGCCGCGCCGGCCCTGTCGGGGTACGTGAGGACCATCTGGGCCAAGACGCTGTCGCCCGGCCCGCGGAAGTCGCGCTCACCGCCCTTCGTGGTGCCCTCCACCTCGGCGGACATCAGCGTCGCCAGCGGCTGGCACTCGGGCTTCTCCGCCTTCGGCCGGCCCTCCGCGGGCATGGTGGTCCCGACCTTCCAGCCGGCCGGCAGGTCGCCGGCCTCCAGGAGGCCGGCCTTCATCTGGGCCTCGGTGAGCGGGGCGGACGCCGGCTTCTGCCCGGTGCCGCGGCCGCCGTCCGGACCGCCCCCGCCGTCCTTCCCGTCGGACGGGCCGCCGCACGCGGCGGTCAGGAGGAGGGCGGACGCGGTGAGCGCCACGACGGTGCCGCGGTACGTACGGATACGCATAGAGGTGTGCTCCCCATCGCTGTGGTCGTCTCGGGGAGCCAGCGTTCCCCCTCCCCGCCCTTGCGGGCCGCAGTGAGGGTAACTGCCGCCGCTGACGACGGCACACCGGCGCACCGGTGGCCGACGGGCCTACGGCCGGTCCAGGCGCAGCCGTTCGGCCTTCGGCAGGCCGGCGACGACCAGGTCGTAGGAGTCCTCGACCAACTCCTCGACCAGCGCGTCCGGCAGGGCGGAGACGGTGACCGTGTTCCAGTGGCGCTTGTTCATGTGGTAGCCGGGGGCGACGGCGTCCGGGTGCTCGGTCCGCAGGCGGACCGCGTTCTCCGGCTCGCACTTGAGGTTCACCGCGAGGGGCCGCGCGTCGAGCGCGCCGAGGGCGAACATCCTGCCCGCGACCTTGAAGACGGAGGTGCCGGGGCCGAAGGGGAACTCCTCCACCGCGCCCTCGAAGCCCAGGCAGAGCGCCCTCAGCCGCTCGGGGGTCACGCGGCCTCGTCCTCCGGCTCCGGCGGGACCGGCTCCGCCAGCACGGTCACGATCCTGTTGCGGCGGCCCGCCGGGGACTCGGCGGTCAGCCGCAGCGCCCGCCCGTCGGGCAGGCCGACCACGGCGGACGCCCCGGCGATCGGGACGCGGCCGAGGGCCTTGGCGAGGAGGCCGCCGACCGTCTCCACGTCCTCGTCGTCGTACGCGTCGAGCCCGAACAGCTCGCCGAGGTCGCCGATGTCGAGACGGGCCGTCACCCGGTAGCGGCCGTCGCCCAGCTCCTCGACGGGCGGCAGTTCGCGGTCGTACTCGTCGGTGATCTCCCCGACGATCTCCTCCAGGATGTCCTCGATGGTCACGATCCCGGCCGTGCCGCCGTACTCGTCGACCACCACCGCGCAGTGGTTGCGCTCCCGCTGCATCTCGCGCAGCAGGTCGCCGGCGTTCTTGGTGTCCGGCACGAACGCCGCCGGCCGCATCGCCGTGGACACCAGGTCGGCTTCCGCCTCCCGGTTGATGTGGGTCTTGCGGACCAGGTCCTTCAGGTAGACGATGCCGACCACGTCGTCCTCGCTCTCCCCGGTGACCGGGATGCGCGAGAAACCCGAGCGCAGGGCGAGGGTGAGGGCCTGCCGGACGGTCTTGTACCGCTCGATCGACACCAGGTCCGTGCGCGGCACCATCACCTCGCGGACCAGGGTGTCGCCCAGTTCGAAGACCGAGTGCACCATCCGGCGCTCCTCGTCCTCGATGAGGGACTCCCGCTCCGCCAGGTCGACCATGGCGCGCAGCTCCGCCTCGGACGCGAACGGCCCCTTGCGGAAGCCCTTGCCGGGGGTGAGGGCGTTGCCGATGAGGATCAGCAGCTGCGGGACCGGGCCCATGATCCGGGCCAGCGGCAGCAGCACGTACGCGGCGGCCGTCGCCGTGTTCAGCGGGTGCTGGCGGCCGATCGTCCGCGGCGAGACGCCGACGGCGACGTACGACACGAGCACCATCACGCCGATCGCCACGGCCAGCGCGCTCCACGTCCCGGCGAACTCCTCCAGGCAGGCGTACGTGACGAGCGCGCCGGCCGCCATCTCGCAGGCGACCCGGACGAGCAGCGCCACGTTCAGGTAGCGGGTGGGGTCGGAGGCCACCTGGGCGAGCCTGGCCGCGCCGCGCCGCCCCGACCGCACCGCCTCGGCGGCCCGGAAACCGGAGACCCGCGCCAGGCCCGCCTCCGCGCACGCGGCGAGCCACGCGACCACGACGAGCGCGACCGCGCCCGCGACGAGCCCGCCGGTCATGAGACGGTCGGCGCCGGGGAGGGGCCGGTCAGGCCCTTCTCCGCCCGCCAGCCGTCGACGATCGCCGCCTGGAGCCCGAACATCTCGGCCTTCTCGTCGGGCTCCTCGTGGTCGTAGCCGAGGAGGTGCAGCACCCCGTGGACGGTGAGCAGCTGGAGCTCCTCGTCCATGGAGTGCCGCGTGGGCGCCTCGCGGCCCTGCCGCTCGGCGACCTCCGGGCAGAGCACGATGTCCCCGAGGAGCCCCTGGGGGGGCTCCTCGTCGTCCTTCGACGGCGGGCGCAGCTCGTCCATCGGGAAGGACATGACGTCCGTCGGACCCGGCAGGTCCATCCACTGCAGGTGCAGCTGCTCCATCGCCTCGGCGTCCACCACGATCACCGACAGCTCGGACAGGGGGTGGATCCGCATCCGCGCGAGCGCGTAGCGGGCGACGTCGAGGATCGCCCGCTCGTCGACCTCGGTGCCGGACTCGTTGTTGACGTCGATCGACATGTGGTTGTTCGGTCTCTCGCTTCGATTGGTCAGCGCCCGTTGTGGGTGTCGTACTTCTCGTACGCGTCGACGATACGGCCGACCAGCTTGTGCCGTACGACGTCGTGCGAGGTGAGGCGGGAGAAGTGGACGTCCTGGACGCCGTCGAGGATGTCCTGGACCTGCCGCAGGCCGCTCTTGGTGCCGTTCGGCAGGTCGACCTGGGTCACGTCGCCGGTGATGACGATCTTCGAGTCGAAGCCGAGCCGGGTCAGGAACATCTTCATCTGCTCGGGGTTCGTGTTCTGCGCCTCGTCGAGGATGATGAACGCGTCGTTGAGCGTCCGGCCGCGCATGTACGCCAGCGGCGCGACCTCGATCGTGCCCGCCGCCATCAGCCGCGGGATCGAGTCGGGGTCGAGCATGTCGTGCAGCGCGTCGTACAGCGGCCGCAGGTACGGGTCGATCTTCTCGTAGAGCGTGCCGGGCAGGAAGCCGAGGCGCTCGCCCGCCTCGACCGCGGGCCGGGTCAGGATGATCCGGTTGACCTGCTTGGACTGCAGGGCCTGGACCGCCTTCGCCATGGCGAGGTAGGTCTTGCCGGTGCCGGCCGGGCCGATGCCGAAGACGATCGTGTGCTTGTCGATCGCGTCGACGTACCGCTTCTGGTTGAGCGTCTTGGGACGGATGGTGCGGCCACGGCTGGAGAGGATGTTCTGGGTGAGGACCTCGGACGGCGTCTCGGCGGCCGCTCCCCCGGTCTCCTCCTTGAGCATGGCGATCGAGCGTTCCACCGCGTCCTCCGTCATGGGCTGCCCCGTGCGCAGCACCAGCATCATCTCGTCGAACAGCCGCTGGATGAGGGCCACCTCGGCGGCCTCGCCCACCGCGCTGATCTCGTTGCCCCGCACGTGGATGTCGGCGCGGGGGAACGCCTGCTCGATCACCCGGAGCAGGGCGTCGCCCGAACCGAGCACGGTCACCATGGGGTGCTTGGCGGGTACGGTGAAGTGGGCTCGTACCTGATCTGTCGGTGTGTGAGTCATGGGCCGGCTCTGTGGCCTGCGCATACCTCCTGTTGCGGGGTTCTCGCGGCTCGACAACCTCTGCCCTCCAGGGTACGGCGTGCGGATCGGAACCCAGAAGGCTTTTCCCCCGCCCCGGGGCGACCCCCGGGCGGACCGGCGGAAGGCGGGCCGGGGAGACCCGCCGCGGGGAGGGCGGCTCCCCGGACGGCACGTGGGAGGGCCGCCGGGNCCGGGGCCCGGCCCGGTGCCTAGGAGCGCTTGGGGAGGGGGACGCGGACGAGGTCCCTGGCGACGGTCAGCTCGCCGTCGAACCCGGCCGCGCGGGCCTGCCGCTCGAAGGCGGACGGATCGCCGTAGCGCTGCGAGAAGTGGGTGAGGACCAGGTGCCGGACGCCCGCGTCGCGGGCGGCCGCGGCGGCCTGCCCCGCGGTGAGGTGGCCGTGCTCGACGGCGAGGGCGGCGTCCTCGTCGAGGAACGTCGACTCGATGACGAGCAGGTCGCAGCCCTCGGCGAGCGCGTGGACGCCGTCGCACAGGCGGGTGTCCATGACGAAGGCGAAGCGCTGGCCGGGCCGCACCTCGCTGACGTCCTCCAGCCGCACCCCGCGCAGGGTGCCCTCCCGCTGGAGGACGCCCACGTCGGGGCCCCTGACGCCGTGCGCGGCGAGCCGGTCGGGCAGCATGCGGCGCCCGTCCGGCTCCGTCAGCCGGTAGCCGAACGACTCGACGGGATGCGACAGGCGGCGTGCCTCCAGGGTGTAGCCCGCCGTCCGCGCGACGGGCCCGTCGGCGGCGACGGGCGCCTCCACGATGTCGGCGCGCTCGCGGTAGGCGGTGGCGTACCGCAGCCGCTCGAAGAACCGCTGCCCGGACGCCGGGTAGTGGGCGGTGACGGGGTGCGGGACCTGGTCCAGGTTGATGCGCTGGACGACCCCGGCGAGGCCGAGGCAGTGGTCGCCGTGGAAGTGCGTGATGCAGATCCGGTCGATGTCGTGCGCGGCGACCCCGGCGCGCAGCATCTGGCGCTGGGTGCCCTCGCCCGGGTCGAAGAGGATGCCCTCGCCGTCCCAGCGGAGCAGGTAGCCGTTGTGGTTGCGGTGGCGTGTGGGCACCTGGCTGGCGGTGCCCAGCACGACGAGTTCCCGTACGGACACGCGGTCTACCCGGGGGGCCACTCGAGGCCGCGTCCGGCGAGGACGTGGGCGTGCGCGTGGAAGACGGTCTGGCCGGCCCCGGCACCCGTGTTGAAGACGATCCGGTACCCGGTGCCGCCGGCCCCCTCCTGCGCGGCCACCTCCCCCGCCTCGCGCAGCACGTCGGCGGCGATCTCCGGCGCCGCGGCGGCGAGGGCGGCGGCGTCGGCGTGGTGCGCCTTGGGGATCACCAGCACGTGGGTGGGCGCCTGGGGGTTGATGTCGCGGAACGCGACGGTGGTCTCCGTCTCGCGGACGACGGTCGCGGGCACCTCCCCCACCACGATCTTGCAGAACAGGCAGTCGCTGCGCGGCTCTCCGGCCATGCCGGCGGCCCTCCCTCGTGTCTCACGGCAGGTACGCCCGTACCCTATCGCCGCCGGGCGACCGCCTCAGGACCACCGCCCGGTACGCCCCAGGAGGAGCGCCGTCGCGGCCGTGCCGGCCGTGGAGGTGCGCAGGACGCTCCGTCCGAGCCGGTAGGGCCGGGCGCCGGCCTCCGCGAACGCGGCGAGTTCGTCGGGTGCGACGCCGCCCTCGGGGCCCACGACCAGCACGAAGCGGCCGGCCGCGGGCAGCGGGGCGGTGGCGAGCGGTTCGGCGCCCTCCTCGTGCAGCACGGCCGCGAAGTCCGCCCCGGTCAGCAGTCCGGCGACCTGCTTGGTGGTCATGGCCCCGGCGACGTCGGGGAAGCGGACCCGGCGGGACTGCTTGCCGGCCTCGCGGGCGGTGGCCCGCCACTTCGCCAGCGACTTCGCGCCCCGGTCGCCGCGCCACTGGGTGATGCAGCGGGACGCCTGCCAGGGGACGATCGCGTCGACCCCGGTCTCCGTCATCGTCTCGACGGCGAGCTCGCCGCGGTCGCCCTTGGGGAGGGCCTGGACGACGGTGATGCGCGGCTCGGGTTCCGGCTCCTCCCGGACCCCGTGCAGGTCCACGACGACGAGCCGGTCCTTGCCCTCGGCGGCCTTGACGACGCCCCCGGTCCAGCGGCCGTGCCCGTCGGTGAGGATCACGTCCTCGCCGGGGCCGAGCCGCCGCACGGACACCGCGTGCCGGCCCTCCGGGCCCTCCAGGACGTACTCGGGCCCGGCGGGGACCTGCTCGACGACGAAGACGGGGGCGGTCATGACACACCTCTCAGGGCCGGTGCCGCGAGGGCCGACCGGATTTCGCGGCGGAGTACTTCGACGAGCCGCCCGGCGGGCAGCTCCCGGGCCAGGCGGTGGCCCTGGCCGGCCCACAGGGCCATGCCCTGCGGGTCCTTCGCCCTGGCCGCGGCCCTGCGCAGCCCGCTGGTGAGGTGGTGCACCTCGGGGTAGGCGGCCGGGGCGTACGGCCCGTGCTCCCGCACGAACCGGTTGACCAGGCTCCGGGCGGGGCGTCCGGAGAAGGCGCGGGTCAGCTCGGTGTGGGTGAACAGGGGGTCCGTCAGGGCCCGCTTGTGCAGGGGGTCGGCGCCGGACTCCGGGCACGCCAGGAACGCGGTGCCGAGCTGCGCGGCCTCGGCGCCCGCCGCGAGGACGGCGGCGACCTGCGCGCCGCGCATCAGACCGCCCGCGGCGAGCACCGGCAGCCGCACGGCTTCGCGGACCTGGGCGACCAGCGTCAGCAGCCCGGTCCCCGAGCCCTCGGCCTCCGGGTCGTCGCGGTGGGTGCCCCGGTGGCCGCCGGCCTCGACGCCCTGCGCGCACACGGCGTCGGCGCCGGCGTGCTCGGCGGCCCGCGCCTCGTCGGGGTCGGTGACCGTCACGACGGTGCGGGTGCCCGCGCGCGCCAGGGCCGCCAGCGTGTCCCGGGCGGGGCAGCCGAAGGTGAAGGACACCACCGGCACCGGGTCGTCGAGGAGGATCGCCAGCTTCGCGTCGTAGCCGTCGTCCCGGCCGGCGTCCGGGTCGCCGAGCGGCGTCTCGTACCAGGCGGTCTCCCCGGCGAGCTGCTGGCCGTACAGTCCGACGGCGGCGGCGTCCGCCTGGCCCGGCTGCGGCAGGAACAGGTTCACGCCGAAGGGGCGGGCGGTGAGGCCCCGGGTCCGCTGGACCTCCCGGTACATCCCGTCGGCCGTCTTGTACCCGGCGGCCAGGAAGCCGAGGCCGCCCGCCTCGGACACGGCGGCGGCGAGCTCCGGGCACGAGGCGCCGCCGGCCATGGGGGCCTGCACGATCGGGTGGCGGCAGAGACCGGTCAGCGCGGAGGGCATGGACGCATGGTGTCACGCCCCGCGCCCCGCCGGACCGCGGGCGCCGTGCGGGGCCCGGCCGCCGTCCGGGGGTTCGCGGGAGGCGGTACGGCTCCGGGGCGCCCCCGCCCCCCGGAGCCGTACCGCCCGGGACCCGCTAGCGCCCGTTGAACGCGTCCTTCAGCCGGGAGAACAGCCCCTGCTGGCCGGGGGCGAACTGGCCCGTCGGCCGCTCCTCGCCGCGCAGCTTCGCCAGGTCGCGCAGGAGGCGCTCCTGCTCCGCGTCGAGCTTCGTGGGCGTCAGCACCTCGACGTGGACGATCAGGTCGCCGCGACCGCCGCCGCGCAGGTGCGTCACGCCGCGGCCGTGCAGCGGGATCGACTGGCCCGACTGGGTCCCCGGCCGGATGTCGACCTCCTCCAGGCCGTCGAGCGTCTCCAGCGGCACCTTCGTGCCGAGGGCGCCTGCCGTCATCGGGATCGTCACCGTGCAGTGCAGGTCGTCGCCGCGCCGCTGGAACACGGGGTGCGGCAGTTCGTGGATCTCCACGTACAGGTCGCCCGCCGGACCGCCGCCGGGGCCGACCTCGCCCTCGCCGGCGAGCTGGATGCGGGTGCCGTTGTCGACGCCGGCCGGGATCTTGACCGTGAGCGTCCGCCGGGACCGCACCCGGCCGTCGCCCGCGCACTCGGGGCACGGCGTCGGCACGACCGTGCCGAAGCCCTGGCACTGCGGGCACGGGCGGGACGTCATGACCTGGCCCAGGAAGGACCGCGTCACCTGCGACACCTCGCCGCGGCCGCGGCACATGTCGCAGGTCTGCGCCGAGGTGCCGGGCGCCGCGCCCTCGCCGGAGCAGGTGGCGCACACCACGGCCGTCTCGACCTGGATGTCCTTCGTCGTGCCGAAGGCCGCCTCGTCGAGCTCGATCTCCAGCCGGATCATCGCGTCCTGGCCGCGGCGGGTGCGCGACCGGGGGCCGCGCTGGGACGCCGTGCCGAAGAAGGCGTCCATGATGTCGGAGAAGTTCCCGAAGCCGCCCGCGCCGAAGCCCGGCCCCCCGCCGGCCCCGCCGGACGACAGGGGATCGCCGCCGAGGTCGTAGACCTGCTTCTTCTGCGGGTCCGACAGCACCTCGTAGGCGGCGTTGATCTCCTTGAAGCGCTCCTGCGTCTTGGGATCGGGGTTGACATCCGGGTGCAGCTCGCGGGCGAGCCGGCGGAATGCCTTCTTGATCTCGTCCTGGGACGCGTCGCGGCGCACGCCGAGTACGGCGTAGTAGTCCGTGGCCACTTACGACTCCGCCAGGATCTGTCCGACGTAACGTGCCACTGCGCGTACCGCTCCCATCGTTCCGGGGTAGTCCATGCGGGTCGGTCCGACCACGCCGAGTTTGGCGACCGCCTCGTCGCCCGAACCGTAGCCGACCGCGACGACGGACGTGGAGTTGAGCCCTTCGTGGGCGTTCTCGTGGCCGATGCGCACGGTCATGGCCGGATCCGTCGCCTCGCCGAGCAGCTTGAGGAGCACGACCTGCTCCTCCAGCGCCTCCAGCACCGGCCGGATGGTGAGCGGGAAGTCGTGCCCGAAGCGCGTGAGGTTGGCGGTCCCGCCGATCACCAGGCGCTCCTCGGTCTCCTCCACCAGCGTCTCCAGCAGCGTGGAGAGCACCGTGGAGACCGTCCCGCGGTCCTCCGGTTCGAAGGACTCCGGGAGGTCCTGCACCAGCTGCGGCACGTCGGTGAACCGGCGGCCGGCGACCTTGCTGTTCAGCCGGGCGCGCAGGTCGGCCACGGACGTCTCGCCGAACGGGGCGGGGCAGTCGACCATGCGCTGCTCCACCCGCCCGGTGTCCGTGATCAGGACGAGCATCAGCCGGGCCGGGGCCAGCGACAGCAGCTCGACGTGGCGCACCGTCGACCGGGTCAGCGACGGGTACTGCACGACCGCGACCTGGCGGGTCAGCTGGGCGAGCAGCCGGACCGTGCGCCCCACGACGTCGTCCAGGTCCACCGCGCCCCCCAGGAAGTTCTGGATGGCCCGGCGCTCCGGCGGCGACAGCGGCTTGACTCCGGCGAGCTTGTCGACGAAGAGGCGGTAGCCCTTGTCCGTGGGGATGCGCCCGGCGCTGGTGTGGGGCTGGGCGATGAACCCCTCCTCCTCCAGCACCGCCATGTCGTTGCGCACGGTGGCCGGCGACACGCCCAGGTTGTGGCGCTCGGTGAGCGCCTTGGAGCCGACGGGCTCCTCCGTGCCGACGTAGTCCTGGACGATGGCGCGCAGCACCTCGAGTCTGCGTTCACTGAGCACGGCGCACCTCCAGCTGGCTCCGGTCGGCTGACGTCTGCTGGCACTCGCCCTGTCCGAGTGCCAACCATCCCCGCGGCCAGTGTACGGGGCCGGAGTCGATGCCTGGCAAGGGCGACGGGTCGGGCGTCCGGCACGCGGGCCGGCCGGCGTACCGCGCGCCCGCCGCGGGCATTGCCGCTAGCGTCGCGGTATGGACGTCGCTTGGGAAGAGTTCGGGTGGGAGCGACTCGCGGCCGGTGTGGGCCGCAGGCGGCTCCCGGGGTGGGACGCCACGGTCGGGCTGGTCGTCGGCGAGGGCGCCGCGCTGCTGTTCGACGCGGGTTCCACGCTGCGGGAGGGGGCCGAGCTCCGGGGGCAGGTGCAGGGGCTGCTGGGCGGGCGGCGCGTGACGCACATCGCACTGAGCCACCCGCACTTCGACCACGTGCTGGGCGCCGCCGCGTTCGCGGGGGCGCAGGTGTTCGGCGCCGTGGGCCTCGACGAGCTGCTGGTGCGGGAGCGGGACGCGCTGCGGGCGGACGCCGTGCGGCACGGCGTCGCCGCGGACGAGGCGGGCGAGGCCGTGGACGTCCTGGTCCACCCGCACCACCTGGTGTGCGGGGAGTGGACCCTCGACCTGGGCGGCAGGCAGGTGCTGCTGGTGGACGCGGGCCCCGGGCACACCGGTCACGACCTGGCGCTGCTGGTGCCGGGCGGGGCGGGCGGGGCGTCGCCCGGAGTGGTGTTCTGCGGGGATCTGGTGGAGGAGTCGGGCGAGCCCCAGGCGGGCCCGGACGCGGTCCCGTCGTGCTGGCCGGCCGCGCTGGACCGGCTGCTGGAGCTGGGCGGGCGGGACGCTGTGTACGTGCCGGGGCACGGCGCGGCGGTGGACGCCGCGTTCGTACACGCCCAACGCGATGAGCTGGCCCGCCGGTTCGGCGTGTCGTAGCGTCTGGTGGATGCGCGCCTACGACCCCGATCTGACCCCCCGGTGGAAGAAGCAGGCCCCCGTTCCCGAGGTGCCGGCCGAACCGGACCTGGTGGTCGAGGAGGCCGGCACCGGGTTCTGCGGGGCGGTGGTGGGGTGCGAGGCGGGCACGGTGACGCTGGAGGACCGGTTCGGCAGGTGCCGGGTCTTCCCCCTCGTACCGCGCGGCTTCCTGCTGGAGGGCCGCCCGGTGACGCTGGTGCGCCCGCCCGCGCCCGCTCCGTCCCGGCCGTCCCGCACGGCGTCCGGGTCGGTCGCCGTGCCGGGGGCGCGGGCGCGGGTGGCGCGGGCGGGGCGGATCTACGTGGAGGGCCGTCACGACGCGGAGCTGGTGGAGAAGGTGTGGGGCGACGACCTGAGGATCGAGGGCGTCGTCGTGGAGTACCTGGAGGGCGTCGACGACCTGCCCGCGGTGGTCCGCGACTTCCGGCCCGGCCCGGACGCCCGGCTCGGGGTGCTGGTGGACCACCTGGTGCCGGGGTCGAAGGAGTCGCGGATCGCCGCCTCGGTCACGGACCCGCACGTCCTGGTGGTGGGGCACCCGTACGTCGACGTGTGGCAGGCCGTGAAGCCGTCGTCGCTGGGCATTCCGGCCTGGCCGGCCGTGCCGCACGGCCAGGACTGGAAGACGGGCGTGTGCCGGGCCCTGGGCTGGCCCGCGAACACCGGCGCGGCCTGGAGCCGCATCCTGGGCCGGGTCCGGTCGTACCGGGACCTGGAGCCGGCCCTGCTGGGCCGGGTGGAGGAGCTGATCGACTTCGTGACGGCGCCGTAGCGTCCCGCGCCGGGCGCCCTCAGTCCACCAGGTCCCGCACCACCGCGTCGGCGAGGAGCCGGCCGCGCAGGGTGAGCACGGCGCGCCCCCGGCCGTACGGGGCCGGGTCGAGCAGCCCGTCGCCCACGGCGCGCTCGGCGGCGGCCCGGCCCGCCGGGCGCAGCAGCGACAGGGGGGCGCCGTCCCGGAGCCGCAACTCCAGCAGGATCCGCTCCACGCGGCGGTCCTCCTCCGTGAGGACCTCCCGGCCGGCGCCCGGCGAGCACCCCCGGGCGAGGGCCGCGGCGTAGGCGCCGGGGTGCTTGACGTTCCACCAGCGGACGCCGCCGACGTGGCTGTGCGCGCCGGGCCCGGCGCCCCACCAGTCGGCGCCGCGCCAGTACAGCTCGTTGTGGAGGCAGCGGGCCGCCTCGGAGGTCGCCCAGTTCGACACCTCGTACCAGTGGAAACCGGCCCCGGCGAGGACGGAGTCCGCGATCAGGTACCGGTCGGCGTGCACGTCGTCGTCGGTCGTCGGCACCTCGCCGCGCCGGATGCGGCGGGCCAGCCCGGTGCCCTCCTCGACGATCAGCGCGTACGCGGAGACGTGGTCGGGGCCGGCGCCGACGGCGGCGTCGAGGGAGGCCCGCCAGTCGTCGTCGCTCTCGCCGGGGGTGCCGTAGATCAGGTCGAGGTTGACGTGGTCGAAGCCGGCGGCGCGGGCCTCGGCGACGCACGCCTCGGGGCGGCCGGGGGTGTGGGTGCGGTCGAGGACCTCCAGGACGTGCCGCCGGGCGCTCTGCATGCCGAAGGAGATCCGGTTGAAGCCGCCCTCGCGGAGCGCGGCCAGGTACGCCGGGTCGACGGACTCCGGGTTGGCCTCCGTGGTGACCTCCGCGTCGTCCGCGAGGCCGAACTCGTCGCGGACGGCGCCGAGCATGCGGACGAGGTCCTCCGCGGCGAGCAGCGTGGGCGTGCCGCCGCCGACGAAGACCGTCCGCACGGGGCGGGGGTCGTCGCCGAGGACCTTGCGGGCGAGCCGGACCTCGTCGGCGAGGGTCGCCGCGTAGTTGTCGCGGGAGGCGAGGACGCCGCCGGAACCGCGCAGCTCGGTGGCGGTGTAGGTGTTGAAGTCGCAGTAGCCGCAGCGGGTCGCGCAGTACGGCACGTGCAGGTAGAACCCGAGCGGCCGCTCCGCGCGCCCGTCGAGGGCGGACGGGGGCAGGGACCCGTCCTCGGGCACGGGCTCACCATCGGGCAGTACGGAAGGCATGGGGTCCATTGTCCGTCACCGCCGCGCGGCGCGGCGCGGCGGTGGCGGGCGGGGCCGCGCGGGTCACGCCTCGCGGGTCCCCTGGTACATCTCCTCGATGAGGTTCCCGTACGCGCGCTCCACCACGGGCCTCTTCAGTTTCAGGCTGGGAGTCAGCTCGCCGTGCTCCACGTCGAGGTCGCGGGGCAGCAGCCGGAACTTCTTGATCGTCTGCCAGCGCTGCAGGCCCTCGTTGAGCCGGTCCACGTACCCCTGCACCAGGTCCCGGACCTGCGGCGTCGCGACCAGCTCGGCGTACGGCCGGTCGGCGAGGCCCTGCTCCCGCGCCCAGTCCCGCAGTGCCGTCTCGTCGAGCGCGACGAGCGCGCTGCAGTAGTTGCGGTCGGCGCCGAGGACGAGGGCGTTGGACACGAACGGGCACAGCGCCTTGAGGCGGCCCTCGATCTCCGTCGGCGCGATGTACTTGCCGCCGGACGTCTTGAACAGGTCCTTCTTCCGGTCGGTGATCTTCAGGTAGCCGTCGGCGGACAGTTCCCCGATGTCCCCGGTGTGGAGCCAGCCGTCCGGCTCCAGCACCTCGGCGGTCCTCTCGGGCAGCTTGTGGTAGCCCTCCATGATGCCGGGGCCGCGCAGCAGGATCTCGCCGTCGTCGGCGATGCGCACCTCGCAGCCGGGCAGCGGCTTGCCGACCGTGCCGGTGCGGTACCCCTCCCCCGGGTTCACGAAGGAGGCCGCGGACGACTCCGTCAGGCCGTACCCCTCCAGGATGTGGATGCCGGCGCCGGAGAAGAAGTAGCCGATCTCCGGGGCGAGCGCGGAGGAACCGGAGACGGCGGCGCGCAGCCGTCCGCCGAACGCGGCGCGGAGCTTGGAGTACACGAGCGCGTCCGCGATCCGGTGCTTCACGGCCAGGCCCAGGGGGGCCTTCGCCCGGCCGGTCCGCCGGAAGGCGTCCTGGACGGTCCTGGCGTGGTCGCGGGCCACGCCGGCCGCCCACTGGAAGATCCGGTACTTGACGGGGCCGCCGGCCCGGGCCTTGGCGGCGACGCCGTTGTAGACCTTCTCGAAGATCCGCGGGACGGCCGCCATGTACGTCGGCCGGACGACCGGCAGGTTCTCGACGATCCTGTCGATGCGGCCGTCGACGGCGGTGACGTGGCCCACCTCGATCTGCCCGGAGGTGAGCACCTTGCCGAAGACGTGGGCGAGCGGCAGCCACAGGTACTGCACGTCGTCGCCGCGCACCAGGCCGGTCGCGGCGATGGCCTTCGCCATGTACGACCAGTTGTCGTGCGGCAGGCGCACGCCCTTGGGGCGGCCCGTGGTGCCGGAGGTGTAGATGAGGGTGGCGAGTTGGTCGGCGGTGATCGCCGCGACCCGCTCCCGGACCGCCTCGGGGTGCTCCTCCAGATGGGCCCTGCCGCGCTCCTCCAGTTCCGCCAGGGACAGCACCCAGCCCTCCGGGTCGCCCTCGGCGGGCACCGCCGCCGCCGCATCGATCACCACGACGTGCCGCAGTTCGGGCAGGTCGGAGCGGCGTTCCCGGGCCTTCGCGAGCTGGGCGGCGTCCTCGGCGATCAGGACGCGGCTCCCGGAGTCGGCGAGGATGTACGCGGCCTCCCCGGCGTCCGTCTGCGGGTAGACGGTGGTGGTGGCGGCCCCGGCGCACATGACGCCCAGGTCGCACAGGATCCACTCCACGCGCGTGGCGGAGGCGAGGGCGACGCGCTCCTCCGGCCGGAGGCCGAGGGCGATGAGGCCCGCGGCGATCGCGTACACGCGGTCCGCGGTCCGGGCCCAGGTGAGCGACTTCCACTCGTCGGGCCCCCGGCCGGCGGGGGACGGCACCGGATAGCGGTACGCCTCCGCGTCCGGGGTCTTCGCCACCCGCTCGAGGAAGAGGCTCGCCACGGAGGGCGGGCGGTTCTCGATCTGCTTCTGCGTGTCGCTCACGGGCGTCCTCCGGCGGGCCTGGCAGGTACCGCGCACGCGGCGTGCGGGCACTTCGCTGCTGCGGGAAAAGCGGGTCGACGGCTGGATGTTTAACTCGCGGGTAACCACCGAGCGGGATCAGGTTAGAACGCCGTCGTCCCCTGCGTAAGAGGCCGTGGCCTGGGTGTTCATACCCGGTTCATAACGACTGTGGCCTCCCGGTGAAAACACGGAGGCGCCCGTCCGTCATCCGGACGGGCGCCTCCGTACGACGGGGGGCGCGGAACGGCGGCCGGGTCGGCGGCCGGACGCCGGGGCTACTTCTTGGCCTTGCCCCCGGACTCGTCGCTGGACAGCACCGCGATGAAGGCCTCCTGCGGAACCTCCACGGAGCCGACCATCTTCATCCGCTTCTTGCCCTCCTTCTGCTTCTCCAGCAGCTTCCGCTTCCGGGAGATGTCACCGCCGTAGCACTTGGCGAGGACGTCCTTGCGGATGGCGCGGATCGTCTCGCGGGCGATGACCCGGGAACCGATGGCCGCCTGGATCGGCACCTCGAACGCCTGCCGCGGGATGAGCTCGCGCAGCTTCGCCACCAGCCGCACGCCGTACGCGTACGCCGCGTCCTTGTGGGTGATGGCGGAGAAGGCGTCGACCTTGTCGCCGTGCAGCAGGATGTCGACCTTCACCAGGGAGCTGCTCTGCTCGCCGGTGGGCTCGTAGTCCAGGGACGCGTAGCCGCGGGTCTTGGACTTCAGCTGGTCGAAGAAGTCGAAGACGATCTCGGCGAGGGGCAGGGTGTAGCGGATCTCGACGCGGTCCTCGGAGAGGTAGTCCATGCCCAGGAGGGTGCCGCGGCGGTTCTGGCACAGCTCCATGATCGAGCCGATGAACTCGGACGGCGCGAGGATCGTGGCGCGGACGACCGGCTCGTACACCTCGGCGATCTTGCCCTCGGGGAACTCGCTCGGGTTGGTGACGGTGTGCTCGCTGCCGTCCTCCATCACGACCCGGTAGACCACGTTCGGCGCGGTGGCGATCAGGTCGAGGCCGAACTCCCGCTCCAGGCGCTCGCGGATCACGTCCAGGTGGAGCAGGCCGAGGAAGCCCACGCGGAAGCCGAAGCCGAGCGCCGCGGAGGTCTCCGGCTCGTACACCAGGGCGGCGTCGTTGAGCTGGAGCTTGTCCAGGGCGTCGCGCAGCTCCGGGTAGTCCGAGCCGTCCAGCGGGTACAGGCCGGAGAACACCATCGGCTTGGGGTCCTTGTAGCCGCCGAGCGCCTCCTGGGCCCCCTTCGACTGGCTGGTGATCGTGTCGCCGACCTTCGACTGGCGGACGTCCTTCACACCGGTGATCAGGTAGCCCACCTCGCCCACGCCGAGGCCGTCGGCCGCGAGCATCTCCGGCGAGTTGGTGCCGATCTCCAGCAGCTCGTGGGTGGCGCCGGTCGACATCATGCGGATGCGCTCGCGCTTGTTGAGCTGTCCGTCGACGACGCGGACGTAGGTGACGACGCCCCGGTACGAGTCGTAGACCGAGTCGAAGATCATCGCGCGGGCGGGGGCGTCGGCGACGCCCACCGGGGCCGGCACGTCCCTGACGACGCGGTCGAGGAGGGCCTCGACGCCCAGGCCCGTCTTGGCCGACACCCGCATCACGTCGTCGGGCTCGCAGCCCACCAGGTTCGCCAGCTCCTCGGCGAACTTCTCCGGCTGGGCGGCCGGGAGGTCGATCTTGTTGAGGACCGGGACGATGGCGAGGTCGTTCTCCATCGCCAGGTACAGGTTGGCCAGGGTCTGCGCCTCGATGCCCTGGGCCGCGTCGACGAGGAGGATCGTGCCCTCGCAGGCGGCGAGGGAGCGCGACACCTCGTACGTGAAGTCCACGTGCCCCGGGGTGTCGATCATGTTGAGGATGTGGGTGGTGCCCCGCAGCTCGCCCTCGGTGGGCGCCCAGGGCAGACGGACCGCCTGGGACTTGATGGTGATGCCGCGCTCGCGCTCGATGTCCATGCGGTCGAGGTACTGGGCGCGCATCTGCCGCTGCTCGACCACGCCGGTCAGCTGGAGCATCCGGTCGGCAAGGGTCGACTTGCCGTGGTCGATGTGCGCGATGATGCAGAAGTTGCGGATCAGCGCCGGGTCGGTACGGCTCGGCTCGGGCACGTGGGTAGGGGTCGCGGGCACGCAGGGTCCTGATTCTCGAGACGCCCGGGCGTACGCCGGTGTCTCTGCTCGGGTCGACGTCGGTATCGATACGTAGGTTCCATGGTCCCACGGACGGGGGCGGGGGTCCCACGGGCGGGGACGGACGCTCGGTTTGGGCTGCTCGAAGCGCTGCTGGTAGCCTGGGCAGCTGTGTCTCGTGGCCCTCTCAGCGGCGTGGCACACATCGAGGAATCCTTACGAACCTGAAAAGGCTCTTTCGTGGCGAACATCAAGTCCCAGATCAAGCGGAACAAGACGAACGAGAAGGCGCGCCTGCGCAACAAGGCCGTCAAGTCGTCGCTCAAGACCGCGATTCGCAAGGCCCGTGAGGCCGCCGCCTCCGGCGACGTCGAGAAGGCCACCGCGGCCACTCGCGAGGCGTCCCGCAAGCTGGACAAGGCCGTCTCCAAGGGCGTCATCCACAAGAACGCCGCCGCCAACAAGAAGTCGGCGCTGGCGTCCAAGCTGACCGCCCTGCAGGGCTGAGCTCCTGTAGTCCCGGGGCACCGTCCCCGGAACCGGCCGGTACTCCCGCGGGCCTGCGCCCCGGGGTGACGGACCGGACGACTTGATCGCCGGAAGGGATCCAGCGGGCCCTCTCAACCACGCTCCCGCCCGGCACCCCGAGCCCGTACGCGGCCTGCGTTCGCCACGCGGGTACGGACTCACCAGGAACACACCGAAGGCCTCGGCCCCCGCTCTTTCCCCAGACGGGCGACCGGGGCCTTCGGCGTACCCGCGGGCGGGGCGGGCGGCGGGACGGCGATCGCGGGTGCGTGCGGGCGCCGGGGTCAACGGCGGGAGCGGGCGGCACGGGCGACGGCGACCACCGCCTTCTCCAAGGCGTACTCGGGGTCGTCGCCGCCGCCCTTGACCCCCGCGTCGGCCTCGGCGACGGCCCTCAGGGCCGCGGCCACGCCGTCGGGGGTCCAGCCGCGCATCTGCTGCCGTACGCGGTCGATCTTCCACGGCGGCATGCCCAGCTCGCGGGCGAGGTCGGCGGGCCGCCCGCCCCGGGCGGAGGAGAGCTTGCCGACGGCCCGCACGCCCTGCGCCAGAGCGCTGGTGATCAGTACGGGCGCCACACCGGTCGACAGGGACCAGCGCAACGCCTCCAGGGCCTCGGCCGCCCGTCCCTCCACGGCGCGGTCGGCGACGTTGAAGCTGGACGCCTCCGCCCGGCCCGTGTAGTAGCGGCCGACGACGGACTCGTCGATCGTGCCCTCGACGTCCGCCGTGAGCTGCGAGACCGCGCTGGCGAGTTCCCGCAGGTCACTGCCGATCGCGTCGACGAGCGCCTGGCACGCCTCCGGAGTGGCCGACCGCCCCAGCGCCCGGAACTCCTGCCGCACGAACGTCAGGCGCTCCGCCGGTTTCGTGGTCTTGGGGCACGCCACCTCGCGCGCTCCCGCCTTGCGGGCCGCGTCCAGCAGGCCCTTGCCCTTGGCGCCGCCCGGGTGGAGGAGGACGAGGCTGATCTCCTCCGCGGGCGCCGCGAGGTACGCCTTGACGTCCTTGACCGTGTCGGCGGACAGGTCCTGCGCGTTGCGCACGATCAGGACCTTGCGTTCGGCGAAGAGCGACGGGCTCGTCAGCTCGGCCAGGCCGCCGGGCTGGAGCTGGTCGGCGGTCAGGTCGCGCACGTCCGTGTCGGTGTCGGCGGCCCGCGCGGCCGTCACCACCTGCCGGACGGCGCGGTCCAGCAGCAGGTCCTCCTGGCCCACGGCGAGGGTGACGGGAGCGAGCGGGTCGTCGGTCGTCTTCTTGGCAGCCATCGCGGCCAGCATCCCACGGCCCACCGACATCCCGCACCGGCCGCCGCCCGTGGTGGCGGCTCCGCTCCCGGCCCGGACGCCGGACGCCTACGGCTCCTCGCGCCAGCCGTCCCACTCGGCGGCGAAGTCGTCCATCTGCGCCGCGGACAGGCTTCCCTCCGGATCCTCGATCAGCAGGAGCCACTGGGCGTCCTCGGCGTCGTCCTCCCCGGCGAGGGCGTCCCGTACCAACCGGGGCTCCTCGTCCGCCCCGTAGCGGTCGGCGAACGCCTCGGCGGCCTCCTCGGCCGCGTCCCGGTCGGGCAGGACCAGCACGTGTCCGACGTCGCCGGTGCGGTTCTCGTTCACTGCGTTCACGGCACCATTGTCGGTCCCCTCCCGCGAGGCGGACCCCCGGGGCCGGTCCGTTCCGCCGGTCCTCCGTCCGCGGGCCGGGGGCCGAGGCGCCGCACCGGACGGCCCGTAGGGCACCGTGACATGGCACCGGCGGTCGACCCGGCGGAGGCGCCCTGGCGGAGGCGACCTGGCGGAGGCGCCTCGGCGGAGGCGAGCCGGGACGCGACCTGCCGGGCGCTCGGCCGGCGCGCCCGCGGACAAGCCGGGCCGGGCCCCTCGACGCCTCCGCGATCGTGAGGCGCGGGCACGCCCGCGTGGTGACGCCGTCTGCGCGTTGCCGTCGATGCCGACGGCCGAGGCGCGGGCACGCCCGCCGTGGTGCCGCCCCGTCCGTGAAGGCCCGGCGCGAAGCCGAACCGCCCGGCCGGCTCCCGCTGCATGGCGGCGCCCGGACCGTCCCGGCGGGTCCGGCGGGCGCCTACGGCGGGCGGCGGGCGACCGCCCGCAGGTCCCGGCCGGAGCCGGTCACCGCGATGGCGCCGTCCCGATCGGTGCGCAGCACGGCCGCACCCGCTTCCCGCAGGGCGTCGAGCGTGTGCGGCGACGGGTGCCCGTACGGGTTGTCCCGTCCGGCCGACACCAGAGCGAGCCGCGGCCTGGCCCTGCCGAGCAGTTCGGGGTCCTGGTGCGCCGAGCCGTGGTGCGCGACCTTGAGGACGTCCACCCTCGGCAACGCGGGGTGGGCCCGGGAGAGGCCGCGCTGGGACGGCGGCTCCAAGTCGCCGAGGAGGAGCAGGGTCACCCCGCCGCGGGCGCGGACGAGCAGGGTGACGCTGGCGTCGTTGGGGCCCTCCGGGGCGAACCCGACGACGGGTGCGGGCCACAGCACCTGCCAGTCGAGCGGCCCGGCCCGGCGCCGCTCCCCGGGTGCCGCGTGGACCACGGGCACGCGCGCGGCGGCGGCCGTGCGGCGGACGAACGCGGCCTGTCCCGGCGGGTCGAGGAGCCCGGTCGTCTGGATCACCCCCACGGACCGGCCGCGCAGCACGCCCGGCAGCCCCGTCACGTGGTCGGCGTGGAAGTGGGTGAGCAGTACGAGCGGCACCCGGCTGACGCCCAGGTCCCGCAGGCACCGGTCGACCGGTTCGGGGTCCGGTCCCGCGTCGACCACGACGGCCGTGCCGTCCCCCGCCTCCAGGACCGTGGCATCGCCCTGGCCCACGTCGCACATCGCGAAGACCCAGCCGGGCGGCGGCCACCCGGTGACGACGCGGACGAGCGGCACGGGCCGTACCACGGCGAGCAACAGCAGCCCGACGCAACCGGCGGCCACCCACGGCCGGTACGGCAACCGGCGTACCGCGAGCAGCAGCGCCGCGGTCGCGGCGGCCAGCAGCAGCCCGCCCCGCCAGCCGCCCGGCCAGTCCGCCTGCGCCCCGGGCAGGGACGCCCCGGTCCGCGCGACGGACGCCACCCACCCGGCGGGCCAGGCGGCGCACTCGGCGAGCAGCCGGGCCGCCGGCATGGCGAGCGGGGCGGTCGCCAGTGCGGCGAAACCGAGGACCGTGGCCGGCGCCACCGCGAGCTCGGCGAGCAGGTTGCAGGGGATCGCCACCAGGCTCACCCGTGCCGCGAAGACGGCCACCACCGGCGCGCACACCGCCTGCGCGGCGGCCGCCGCGGCCAGGGCCTCCGCGGCACGTGGTGGGAGTCCGCGTGCCCGGAGGGCGAGGCTCCAGCGCGGGGCGATCGTGAGGAGCGCGCCGGTCGCCAGGACCGACAGGAGGAATCCGTAACTGCGGGCCAGCCACGGCTCGTACAGCACCAGCAGCAGAACCGCCCCGGCGAGAGCGGGAACCAGCGACCTGCGCCGCCCGGTGCCGATGGCCAGCAGGGTGATCAGTCCGCACGCGGCGGCACGCAGCACGCTCGGCTCGGGCCGGCACACCACCACGAACGCCAGGGTCAGTGCCCCGCCCAGCAGCGCCGTCCCCCGGAGCGGGAGGCCCAGCCGGGGCGCCAGCCCGCCCCGTTCGGCGCTCGCCGCCGTACCGGCGGGCCCGATGAGCAGCAGGAGGACGATGGTCAGATTGCTGCCGGAGACGGCCAGGAGGTGGGTGAGGTCCGTCGCTTCGAACGCCCCGCGCAGGTCCTCGGGGATGCGCGAGGTGTCGCCGACGACGAGACCGGGCAGCAGCGCCCGGGCGTCCGGTGGGAGTTCGTCGGTGGCTTCGCGCAGCCCGGCGCGCAGTCGTCCCGCCGTACGGTGCAGGGCACTCGGCGGGCCGGTGACGCGGGGCGGTCCCGTGCCCGCGTACAGCACTGCGGCGAACGGGTCGCCGGAGCGGCGCGGAAGAGCGAGCCTCCCGGTCACCTGCAGGGTGGTGGAGGGCAGCAGCCGCAGCCAGGCGGCGCCGTGCCGCCCGTCCTCCCCGGGGCGGGCCATCACGAGGACCGGTGTGCGGACCCGCGTGGCCGTTCCGTCCGGCGCCCTCACCCGTGTCACCTCCGCGTTCAGGACGATGGAGGCGGGCATCGGCCGGTCCCCGCGCACCCGGGGGGCGATGGGCCTCGGGTCGGAGCGGACCGTCACCTCGGCGGTGACCGTCGCGTGCTCCTCCGCCAAGGAGGGGACCGGTCCGCGCCGCAGGTCGGCCCCGTGCAGCCCCGCCGAGGCCGCGCCGGCCGCGGCGCACAGCAGTACGGCGGCGCACGCGGTGGCGTTCCCCCGCCGGCCGGGCACCCGGGCCGTACGCCTCCGCCGCCCGCCCAGCAGGAGCGCGGCTCCTCCCGCTCCGCACAGGGCGGCGCCGGTCGCCGTCCACCAGCCGGGAAGGGGCAGGGTGACCGCGGCCGCCGCCCACGCGGCCAGGGCGGGCGCCACCAGCCGCAGGTCGGCCGGGCCTTCCCACCGCGGGTTGGCGGCGCCCAGCCGGTGGCCCGACGCGCTGTGGGTCGCGGCACGCGGCTCGGGGCGCGCGCCCGGTTCCTCCGGGGTCAGGGGGGCGGCCCGGCCGGGTTCGGACGGCGCCGCCCGACCGGGCGTCACGGGCGTACCAGGGGGCGGAGGTCGGCGAAGCGGCGGGCGCCGATGCCGCGGACCTCGCGCAGTTCGTCGACCGACCGGAACCCGCCGTGCCGCGCGCGGTGCTCGACGATGTGGCGGGCGAGGACCGGACCCACGCCGGGCAACGTGTCGAGCTGTTCGACCGTGGCGGTGTTGAGGCTGACCGGACCTGTCGCNGNNCNNNNTCCGGCGGNGCGGGNGGGCGNCGGGCGGGCCGGCGGCTGCGGGGACACCGACCAGGACGTGCTCGCCGTCCACCAGGACGCGGGCCTTGTTCAGTCCGGTCGTGTCCGTGCCCGGTGGGACGCCGCCAGCGGCGCGGAGCGCGTCGACGACACGGGCGCCCGCCGGGAGCCGNNNNCNGCACACTGCCGTTCACGTCGACGACGACCACACCGGAGGGCGGGGCCGCCGACGGCGGGCCCGCCCTCGGGGCGGCGGCCGGCGGGGGCGGGTCCGCCGGGGCGGCCACCGCGGCCGCGGTCTCCGGGCCGCCGGCCCAGAAGTACCGCGCGGCGAGCACCACCCCCACGACCAGGACGACGGCCNGCTCGGAGATGGAGTGTGANGCGTANGGCGGGAGGTCGTGNGCANGGCGCGAGCCTCCACCGCCCCTCACCCCGACCGGGGGCGCCGCGGGCGGCGCGTACGGCTGGTCCGGGGTCTCGGGGGGAGTCGTGGGCCCGGCGGGCCGGTGCGGCGGCTCGACGCCCCTCATCAACGCGTCCGCCCTGCTTCTGAGGGCCGGTTCGGGTGACGCGGTGCGGTGGGCCGCGGGGTCTCCGGCGCGATGCCGCCCCCGGCTTCTTCCGTTCGCGCGGTCGCGTGTCCGGCCGTCGGATCCGCGGGCCCGCCCCGGCCCGCTCGTCGCCGCGGGCGTGCGGGCGGGGAGGGAGCCGCGGGGGGAGGCCGCCGCAGCGGCCCTGATTACCGAACGTGTTCGTGTCGCCATGTCACAGCACGGTAGACACACCCGTGCGATTCCGGTGGTCCGCGCCCGTTTCCGTGGACAACCCGGCAGTTGTGGAAAACACGGTCACCCGTGAGGGTGAAACGGCTGGCGTCACCGCTGCGAGACGACCACTCCCAGCAGCCCCGGCCCGGTGTGCGCGCCGATCACCGCGCCGACTTCGCTGACATGCAGGTCGACCAGGCCCGGTACACGGTCGCGCAGGTGCCCGGCGAGCGTGTCGGCCCGTCCGGCGGCGGCGAGATGGTGGACGGCGATGTCGACGGGGGCGCGGCCCGCCCGTTCGACCGCGATCTCCTCCAGCCGGGCGATGGCCTTCGACGCGGTGCGCACCTTCTCCCTCGGTTCGATGCGCCCGCCGTTCAGCTCCAGCAGGGGTTTCACGGCCAGCGCCGAGCCCAGCAGGGCCCGGGCGGCCCCGATGCGCCCACCGCGCCGGAGGTGGTCGAGGGTGTCGACGTAGAAGTACGCGGAGGTACCGGAGGCGCGCTTCTCCGCGGCCGCCACGACCTCGTCCATGCCGCAGTCCGCCTGCGCCGCCTCGGCCGCCGCGACGGCGCAGAAGCCCAGCGCCATGGCGATCATCCCGGTGTCGACCACCCGCACCGGAACCGGCGCCTCCCGGGCCGCGAGCAGCGCCGCCTCGTACGTACCGGACAACTCGGCAGACAGGTGGAGCGAGACGATCCCGGTGGCGCCCTTCTCGGCGACCCGGCGGTAGTGGGCGGCGAACGTCTCCGGGCTGGGCCGCGACGTGGTGACGGAGCGTCGCCTCTGCAGGGCGTGGGCGAGGGAACGGGCCGAGATCCCGCCGCCCTCCTCCATCGCCCTGCCGCCCAGGACGACGGTCAGGGGCACCGCGGTGACACCGTGCCGCTCCATCGTCTGCGGCGGCAGGTAGGCCGTGGAATCGGTGACGATCGCGACATGGCGGGACATGACCGGGAGGTTACCCGCAGGTGGCGCCGGAAGGCATCCCGGCTCCGCCCGTCCCGGCGGCCGGGATCAGTCGGCGGTCTCGGGGCGCGCCGACTTCTGCCAGGGGTAACCGGCGTCGATGCGCGGGTCCCGCGCGGTGATGGCGGGCCGGGCCGTGTCGGCCGGGCCCTTCCCGGCGGTCCGGCGGGCGTCCGCCTCCGCGTCCTCCTCCGTGTGTGCTCCGGCGGGCCAGGTCTGGGCGGGGGCGGTCCCCGCCGGCTCCGGCCACGGAGCCCGGGCGTGGTCGTGTCCGGGCGCGGCGGCCTTCGCCCCGGAGCGGCCGGCCGGTTCGGGGGCCTCCGGCTCGGACCAGTGGCGCAGCGCGCCGGCCTCCACGTCGATCTGCGCGCTGAGCAGGTCCAGGTCGTCCCGCGCGAACTGCTGCGCCCGGTCCCTGGCGGCCCAGCGCAGGGAGTCGGCCGAGTCCGTGATCCGCCGTGTGCGCTCCTGCAGGTCGGGCAGCCGTTCGGCGATCCTGGCCTTGTCGGGGTCGCGCTCCAGCCGCTTGAGCTCCTCGTCGAGTTCGTGTCCGTGGGCGCTGAGCTGGCGGAACAGCTGCAGCGACTCCTGGAGCGAGGCGTCCTGCGGAGTACCGGCCTCCAGGGCGTCCTGCGTGGCCCGCATGGAGGTGCGCAGGGACAGCCGCAGTTGCGCCAGTTCCCCCGCGACGCCGCCCTGCCCGTAGCTCTTGGCGCGGAGGGCGGTGTCCTCGACGGTGCGCCGGGCCTGCGTGACGGTACGGTCGACACCGCGCTTGGCGGCCTTGACGACCTTCACGCTCGCGTACACGCCGAGCGCGACGAAGGCGGTGAGAAGCAGCGCCAGGATCACGATCGCGGCTGTCGTCATGGGGTCCCCTCGTCGTCGTGTGTTCCCTCCACGGTAAACGCCGAGGGGCGGGTCGGGGGTTCCGGGGAACCCCCAACCCGCCCCTAGGGGTCGAATCCGGGACGCCGCCGCGCGGCGGGGCCCGGCGGCGGGTCACGCCGGGACGATGTTCACCAGCTTCGGCGCGCGGGTGACGACCTTGCGGATGTCCGCGCCGCCCAGGGCCGCGACGACCGCTGGCTCGGCCAGGGCCAGTGCCTCCAGCTCCGCGTCCGTGATCGACGGGGAGACCTCCAGGCGCGCCTTGACCTTGCCCTTGACCTGCACCACGCACGTCACGGTCTCGTCGACGACGTACGCCGGGTCGGCGACCGGGAAGTCCTGGTGGACGACGGAGTCGGTGTGGCCCAGCCGGTGCCACAGCTCCTCGGCGATGTGCGGTGCCAGCGGCGCGACCAGCAGCACCAGTCGCTCGGCGACGGACCGGGGCACCGGGCCGGCCGCCTTGGTCAGGTGGTTGTTCAGCTCGGTGATCTTGGCGATGGCCGTGTTGAAGCGCATCGCGGCCATGTCCTGGGAGACCCCGTCGACGGCCTTGTGCAGGGCCCGCAGCGTGTCCTCGTCCGGTTCGGCGTCGACGACGGTGACCTCGCCCGTCGACTCGTCGACGATGTTGCGCCACAGCCGCTGCAGGAGCCGGTACTGGCCCACCACCGCGCGTGTGTCCCAGGGGCGGGAGACGTCCAGGGGGCCCATGGCCATCTCGTACAGCCGCAGGGTGTCGGCGCCGTACTCGGCGCAGATCTCGTCCGGGGTGACCGCGTTCTTCAGGGACTTGCCCATCTTGCCCAGGACGCGGCCGACCTTCTCGCCCCGGTACCAGAACGCACCGTCGCGCTCCTCGACCTCGGCGGCCGGGACGGCGATGCCGCGCGCGTCACGGTAGACGTACGCCTGGATCATGCCCTGGTTGAACAGCCGGTGGAACGGCTCGGCGGACGACACGTGGCCCAGGTCGTACAGGACCTTTGACCAGAACCGGGCGTACAGCAGGTGCAGTACGGCGTGTTCGGCGCCGCCCACGTACAGGTCCACGCCGCCGTGCGGCATGCCGTCGCGCGGACCCATCCAGTACCGCTCGACGTCCGGGTCGACCAGCTTCCCGTCGTTGTGCGGGTCCAGGTAGCGCAGCTCGTACCAGCAGGAACCGGCCCAGTTGGGCATGGTGTTGGTCTCGCGGCGGTACCGCTTGGGCCCGTCTCCCAGGTCCAGGGTGACGTCGACCCAGTCCTGGTTGCGGGACAGCGGGGTCTCGGGCTGCGTGTCGGCGTCGTCCGGGTCGAAGGTGCGCGGCGCGTAGTCGTCGACCTCGGGCAGTTCCAGGGGCAGCATCGACTCGGGCAGCGCGTGCGCGACGCCGTCCTCGTCGTAGACGATCGGGAAGGGCTCGCCCCAGTAGCGCTGGCGGCTGAACAGCCAGTCACGCAGGCGGTAGTTGACGGTCCCCTCGCCGATGCCGCGCGACTCCAGCCAGCGGGTGATCTCCGCCTTGGCCTCGGCGACGCCCAGCCCGTCCAGGGACACGTCGTCGTTGGCCGACGCCATGATCTTCGCGTCGTGCGAGTCGAAGGCGTCGTCCCAGGCGGCCGGGTCCGTGCCGCGGCCGTCGCCCGGCTCGACCACGCAGCGCATGGGCAGGTCGAAGGCGCGGGCGAAGGCGAAGTCGCGGGCGTCGTGCGCCGGGACGGCCATGATGGCGCCGGTGCCGTAGCCCATCAGCACGTAGTCGGCGATGAAGACCGGGACCCGCTCGCCGCTGACCGGGTTGACGGCGTGGGCGCCGGTGAAGACGCCGGTCTTCTCCTTCGCCTCGGCCTGCCGCTCCACGTCGGACTTGACGGCGGCCTGCTTGCGGTACGCGTCGACGGCCAGCGCCGGGGTGGCGTGCCCGCCCGTCCACAGCGCGGGGGTGCCGGCCGGCCAGGCGTCCGGGACGATCCGGTCGATCAGGTCGTGTTCCGGGGCCAGCACCATGTACGTGGCGCCGAACAGCGTGTCGGGGCGCGTGGTGAAGACGGTGATCGCGTCGTCGCCGACGGGGAAGTCGACGCGGGCGCCCTCGGAACGGCCGATCCAGTTGCGCTGCTGCAGCTTGATGGCCTCGGGCCAGTCCAGCGCGTCCAGGTCCTCCAGCAGGCGGTCCGCGTAGGCGGTGATGCGCATGTTCCACTGGCGCAGCTTCGCCTTGAAGACGGGGAAGTTGCCGCGCTCGGAACGGCCGTCGGCGGTGACCTCCTCGTTGGCCAGGACGGTGCCCAGGCCGGGGCACCAGTTGACCGGCGCGTCGGAGGCGTACGCCAGGCGGTACCCGCTCAGCACGTCGGCCCGCTCGGCGGCGGTCAGCTCGGCCCACGGGCGCGTGGTGCCCGGCACGGCCTTCTCACCGCTCTCGAACCGCGCGACCAGGTCGGCGATCGGACGGGCCCTCTTCGCCTCCTCGTCGTACCAGGAGTCGAAGATCTGCAGGAAGATCCACTGGGTCCACTTGTAGTAGTCCGGGTCGATCGTGGCGAACGAGCGGCGCTTGTCGTGGCCCAGGCCCAGCCGGCGGAGCTGGGCCTTCATGTTCTCCATGTTCGCCTCGGTCGACACGCGCGGGTGCGTGCCGGTCTGCACGGCGTACTGCTCGGCGGGCAGGCCGAAGGCGTCGAAGCCGAGCGTGTGCAGGACGTTGTGGCCGGTCATGCGCTGGTACCGGGCGTAGACGTCGGTGGCGATGTACCCCAGCGGGTGCCCGACGTGCAGGCCCGCGCCGGACGGGTACGGGAACATGTCCATGATGAACTTCTTGGGCCGGGCGACCGTCTCCGGGTCGCCCGCCAGGTCACCGCTCGGGTTCGGCGCCGCGTACGTTCCCCGCGCGTCCCAGAAGTCCTGCCAGCGTGCCTCGATGTCGGCCGCCATGGCCGCCGTGTAACGATGCGGGGCCGCCGTCTCGGCAGCCGGATTCGTCTCGGTCATGATCCCCTGAAGCTCCATCGATCGTCTCTGCCTCGCTGCCGCCGCCGCGCCCCGGTTCCGTCGGCGTGGCGAAACGAAAAAACCCCTCGCACAGGAGGGGGCGCCGCGCCGATTCCGAGCGGATGTCTCATCCGCCGGCACTGATCAGCGCGGCTCACCAAGCAGGAGGCGTACGGCACGCATGGGGTCAGGGTACCGCAGGGGCCCCGCGCACCGCATCGAGCGCACGCCGTCCGCGCACGCCGCGTCGCGGGGCGGTCACGCGCGGCGCGTGCATCAGGCCATCCGACGCGCCGGTACGGCTCCGGGGGCCCCGGGGCCGCTGCCGGTCCTTCCGCGAAACCGCTGCCTCCCGGCCCACCGGGGCGTGCGGCCGGGGGGACGGGCCGACGCGGGGGCGGACATGCGGACACGAGGAAGGCGGGACACCCGACCGGTGTCCCGCCTTCCTCGAACTGTGGAGCTAAGGAGAATTGAACTCCTGACCTCTTGCATGCCATGCAAGCGCTCTACCAACTGAGCTATAGCCCCTTGCGTGTATCGCTCTGCGGGCTTCCCTCGCAGGTTTTCCTCGCGGCGACACGGAGAACATTACACGGTCCCCCCGGTGAACCGCCAAATCCTTTGTTCACCCCTCCCCGGGCGGTGGGCGGCGGGCCGGGTAGCGTCGGCGCACGTGACCGCGACCGTGACCGCTCGAACCCGCCTCCGGAGTCTGCCGCTCGCCGCTCTGGCCGCTTGCCTGCTGTCCTTCGCGGCCTTCTGGGTCGCGCAGCGCGCCGCCCACGTGTCGATGCTGGACCTGTCGGTCTACCGGGCGGAGGGGGCGACCGCCCTGGCCGGCGGGGACCTGTACGCGATGCGGGCCACGTCGGCGAACCTGCCGATGACGTATCCGCCGTTCGCCGCGCTGCTGTTCACACCGCTCACCCTGGTCGGCGTGCCGGAGATGCGGACGCTGGCCACCGTCGGGAACCTGCTGCTGCTGGTGGCGCTGGTCCGCCTGTCGCTGCGGCTGGTGGCGCCGGGCGGGACGCCCGCGCTCCACCGGGGCGGGACGCTGTGGACGCGGCCGGGGGCGGCCCTGTGGCCGGCGGCGGTCCTGGTGTGGTGCGAGCCGGTGTGGCAGACGTTCCGGTACGGCCAGATCAACCTGCTGGTGGCGGTCGCGGTGATGTGGGATCTGACACGCCGGGCGGACAGTCGCTGGGTCGGGGCCGGCATCGGGCTCGCCACTGCGGTGAAACTCACACCGGGTCTCTTCGTGGTGCTGCTGCTCGCCGTGGGGGCGGCGCGCGCCCGGGAGTGCGGCTGGACGCCGCGGCGGAACGAGTGGCTGCGCCGCGGGATGCGGGCGACGGGGGCGTTCCTGGTGGTGACGGTCGTGTCGGCACTGGTCCTGCCGGACGACTCGCGCCGCTTCTGGACCGGGGCGATCTTCGAGACGAGCCGGGTGGGCCGCACGGAGGAGACCGCCAACCAGTCGCTGAGCGGAGTGCTGGCGCGGTTGCTCCACACGACCGACCCGGGCGCGTGGTGGATGGTCGCGGCGGTTCTGGTGGGGGCCGCCGGGCTCGCCGTGGCGGTGCTCGCGGCACTGCGCGGGGACCGGGCGGTGGCGGTGGTGGCGTGTGCCGTGACGGCCCTGCTGGTGAGCCCGATCTCCTGGTCGCACCACTGGGTGTGGTGCGTGCCGCTGCTGGTCCTGCTCGCCACGCGCGTACGTCCGGTGTGGACGGCCGGGACGGCCCTGGTGTTCGGGTCGTTCGCACTGTGGTGGGTGCCGCACGCTCCCGCGCCGGTACGGCTGGAACTCCACCAGAACGGCTGGCAGATGCTGCTGTCGGGGCTCTACACGCTGCTGGGGATCGCCTTGTTGGGCGTGTTCGCCGTGTGGACGGCACGGGCGGGGCGCGCGCCTCTCGGTGGCGGGGCGCCGGGCGCCGGACGGACTCAGGCCGTCGCGAACGAGTAGAAGCGCTTGAGGGTGCAGTGCTCGTCGAGCAGGCGCCCGTAGATCGGCTCGCCCTCCAGCTCGCGGTACGTCTCGATGGGGTCGCCCTTTATGATCAGCGCCCGTGCGCACTCCTCGCACCAGTACTGGTAGGCCGGGTTGACCGGGTCCATGTCGCGGACGATCGGCGTGCCGCTGCCGCACCAGTCGCACTTCCGCCTGTGTGCACCCATCGATCAGCTCCAGCTGTGGCCGCAGGACGTGCAGACATAGGACACGCCGCCGTTGTCGCCGAGCACTTGGGCGACGTCCGAGGAGCCGCAGGCGGGACAGGTCAGGCCCGCGCGCACCCGTGTGGTGGCGGGCCGGGCGGTGGGTTCCTCGAATCTGCTGGCGGCCATCGCGCACTCCCTCCCGTCCGGTCCGTAGCCCCTCCGGCCGTCCGATTCTGCCACGGCCCCGGCGCGGCGGCGGTGACGTCCGGTGAACGGTCCGGGTGTCTTTCGGGGCGGCTTCGCGGAAGGCCCGGGGAGAGCGGGTGGGGGAGGTCCCGGAACGCGGAGGGACCCGCACGTCCTCGAACGCAGAAATCCCGCCCCCTCGCAGGGGCGGGATCCTTGATTGTGGAGCTAAGGAGAATTGAACTCCTGACCTCTTGCATGCCATGCAAGCGCTCTACCAACTGAGCTATAGCCCCTCGTGTTCTTCGCGCTTCGCGCTGCGAACAAGAAGAACTCTAGCCTGCTACCTGCCCGAAAGTGAAATCCGGGTCAGTCGTCGTCGCCGAGGACCGGCTCGGGGAGCGTGCCCGCGTTGTGCTCGAGCAGCCGCCAGCCCCGCGCACCCTCCCCGAGGACGGACCAGCAGCAGTTGGACAGGCCGCCGAGGCTCTCCCAGTGGTGCGCGGGGAGGCCCAGGAGCCGGCCGATCGTGGTGCGGATCGTCCCGCCGTGGCTGACCACGACAAGGGTGCCGTTCTCGGGCAGCCTCCCGACGTGCTCCAGTACGACGGGGGCGGCCCGGTCGGCGACCTCGGTCTCCAGTTCGCCGCCGCCGCGCCGCACCGGTTCGCCGCGCTTCCAGGCGCGGTACTCCTCGCCGTGGAGGGCGAGGATCTCCTCGTGGGTCAACCCCTGCCAGACGCCGGCGTACGTCTCGCGGAGCGCGGCGTGGTGGCTGACCGGATGCCCCGTGAGCACGGCGAGTTCGGCGGCCGTGGCAGCGGCCCGCTTGAGGTCGGAGGCGATGATCGCGTCCGGTGCCAGGGCGGCGAGCAGGCGGGCGGCCCGGCGGGCCTGGGCGAAGCCCGTTTCGGTCAGCTCGATGTCGGTGTCGCCCTGGAAGCGGCGCTGCAGGTTCCAGGAGGTCTGGCCGTGGCGCCAGAGGACGACGCGGCGGCCCTTGCCGGCGCTCAGCGCAGCTCACCGTCCGTTCCGTCGCCGGGCAGCGCGTCGGGGCCGGAGCCGTCGGTTCCGCTGAGCCTGGCGTGCTCCGCGGCCTTGCCGCGGGTCTTCACGGCGTCCTCGGGCAGGGGCAGCTCGGGGCAGTCCTTCCAGAGCCGCTCCAGGGCGTAGAACACCCGCTCCTCGCTGTGCTGGACGTGGACGACGATGTCCACGTAGTCGAGCAGGACCCAGCGGGCCTCGCGGTCGCCCTCGCGGCGCACCGGCTTGGCACCCAGCTCCTTGTTCAGCCGCTCCTCGATCTCGTCGACGATCGACTTGACCTGGCGGTCGTTGGGCGCGGAGGCGAGCAGGAAGGCATCGGTGATCGACAGCACGTCGCTGACGTCGTACGCGATGATGTCGTGGGCGAGCCGGTCGGCGGCCGCCTGGGCGGCGGCGTGGACGAGCGCGATGGATCGGTCGGTGGCGGTCACAAGCAGGCTTTCGTCGGCGATCGGGGACATCTCAAGGGTCTCACGTGGCACCGACAGCCCGGCGAGCCGTCACTCGCCCCGGTAGTCCCCGCCGAGGACGACGGTGACATCGGCGTTCGGGGACGCCTCGCCCTTGCGGACCGCGCGGGCGGGGAGGCCGAGCGTCTTGGCGACCTCCTCCGCCCTGGCCTTCTGCGTCGCGTCGCCGTAGACGACCTCCGAGGCGCTCTCCGTGCCGTCCGCGGCGCCGCCGTCGACGACCGCGTAGCCGCCGTTGGCCAGGGCGATCCGCGCGGCCTCGGTGGCATCGCCGTCGCCGCTGGCGTTGCGGAGGCCCACCCGCACCACGGAGCCCGGCGCGGGTGCGCTGACGGACCCTCCGAGGATGTCCCGGACCACACCGCGGCCGGCTTCCTCGGTGAGCCGCCCGTCGCCCCGTACGGGCAGCAGCGCGGTCTTGTACGCGCCCTTCCTGGCGCGCTCGGCGAGCTTCGCCAGCGACGCGCCGAGGTCCTTCTCGGGAAGGGAGGGGTCCAGGATCTGCGCCAGCGACCGGACCGTCGCGGTGGCGCCCTCGGGGTCGGTGGAGACCTTGCGCAGCACTCCGTGCACGACCTGGCCGAACCGCTGGAGCTGCGCCGTCTCGGGCTCGCCCGGGCCCCGGTACGTGGCGTAGGCGACGGCCATGCGCCCGTCGAGCGTCTGGTTCTCGCCCTTCCGCACGACCGGCGGCTCACCCTCCTTCTCGGCGGGCACCTCCGTGTCGGTGGTGAGGTCGACACCGCCGACGATCTCGACGAGGTTCTCCAGGTACGGGGTGTCCAGCCGCCAGGTGCCGGTGATCCTCGTGCCGAGGAGGGAGCCGATGGCCTCGCGGGTGCCGGAGGAGCCGTCGTCCTCGACGGACTTGCCGAGGGTGGTGGTCGTCCCGTCGTCGTCGGCGACGGCGAGCGCGTTCGGCAGGAGGACCGTGGTGCCCCGCCCGGTGGTGGCGTTGTCGACCAGGAGGGCCGTCGAGGTGGCCTCGTCCCTCGTGTTGTGCAGGTGGAGGACGATCACGTCGCGCTTCTGCGGGCCGGTGGCGGTGGCGCCGCCCTGCCGGTCCTCCCCCCGGGACAGACCCGGGAGCATTCCCGCGTACCAGAGGTAGCCGACGCCGCCGACCAGGGCGAGGGCGAGGACGACGCAGAGCGCGACGATCCGGTTGCGGCCGCGCCGCTTGGCCTCCTCCCGGCGTTCCGAACGGCTCTCGGTGAACTTGAGCCAGTCGATGGCGTCCTCGGACTCCTCGTCGGGCTCGTCGACGAAGGCGAACTGCTCGGTCCGGTAGCCCCCGCCGTCGCCGGCGTTCCGCCGTTCCCCGGAGTCACCGGAGCCGGGCCGGTCGTGGGACTCGCCGGCCTCGCGGTCGATGCGCGGACCATCGCCTGCCGGGGCCTTCGCGGGCGGCTCGGACTCCGCGAGGTCCCGCGCTCCGGGGGCGGGACGGCGCTGTCCGGGCACGCCCGGGGGCGCGGCGACCCCGCCGGGCGCCGGCGGCGCGGACGGTTCCGGCGGCCGGGCGGCGGAGGGATGCGGAGACGGCGGGGGCTGCGGGGCCTGCCACTGCCAGGGGCCGTACGGGTCGTGGCCGCCGTGGGCCGGCTGCCCCTCGTACCCCTCGTACCCCTGGTACGCCTGGTCGCCGGGATACTGCTGCGGCTCGGGGTACGGCTGGGTCGCCTGCGCGTACGGGTCGTGGCCGTACCCGTGGTCCTGCTGCCCCGCGTACTGGGGCGGCTGGGGCGGAAACGGCTGCTGGGCCTGCTGGTACACCGGCTGCCCGTACTCGTCGTAGCCGACGATCTGCGGCTGCGGTGGGTGGTACGGGTCGTACTGGCTGTTCTGGTCGTTCACCGGTGCCCCTCTCCGCGGCTCACTGGCCCCGGTACAGCTGGCGCTTGTCGATGTAGCGCACCACGCCGTCCGGTACCAGGTACCAGACGGGATCGCCCTGCGCGACCCTCTGACGGCAGTCCGACGACGAGATGGACAGGGCCGGCACCTCGACGAGGGAGACGCCGCCCTCGGGCAGGCCGTCGTCCGACAGGTCGTGGCCGGGACGGGTCACTCCGATGAAGTGCGCGAGGGAGAAGAGCTCCTCGGCGTTGCGCCACCCCGGCATGATCTGCGACAGCGCGTCCGCGCCGGTGATGAAGAACAGATCCGTGTCCGGGTTGAGGGAGCGCAGGTCCCGCAGGGTGTCGATGGTGTACGTGGGGCCCGCCCGGTCGATGTCGATGCGGCTGACCGAGAACTGCGGGTTCGACGCCGTGGCGATGACCGTCATGAGGTAGCGGTCCTCGGCCGGGGACACCGTCTTGTGGCTCTTCTGCCAGGGCTGCCCGGTCGGCACGAACACCACCTCGTCGAGGTGGAACAGGGCGGCCACCTCGCTGGCGGCCACCAGGTGTCCGTGGTGGATCGGGTCGAACGTCCCGCCCATCACCCCCAGGCGGCGCTTGCCGGGACTTCTCGGCACTTCCTGCTCTCCCATGCGTGCAGAGCCTAACGGCACGGCGGTGCGGTCCCGGCGGCGCCCGCTCAGCGGTCGCGGTTGAAGCGGGTGGTGACCCAGAGCAGGAGCAGCAGCGCGAGGAGGGCGCCGCCGCCGGTGAGGTAGGGGTTGAGGCTTTCGTGGTTGCCGCCGTGCCCGGAACCACCCTCGGCGAGCGTGACCAGGTGGGCGGCGGCGGTGTGGAGGCTGCTCATCTTCTGCGGGACCAATCCATCGGAGTCGGAGCGGGGACTTCGCGCACATCGTATGCGGGCGGTGCGGGCACCCTCACGCCGACTCAGGCGTTGTCCCGGCACGGACCGTTGTCCACAGGTCGTTGTCCACAGCCTCGGCGGTTTCCCGGAGCACCGCCTACGCTGAGGTCCGCCAGGGGGGACGAGTCAGATCTCGTATGAAATTGGGGGCAATCATGACAGAGAACGGCCACGGGAACGTGCCGAGCCGCACGCGCCGGCGCTTTCCCGGCATCTCCTCCCGCGCCTACGAGCACCCCGCGGATCGCTCCGCGCTCGTCGCCCTGCGCAGGCTCAGCGGTTTCGACACCGCGTTCAAGGCGCTGAGCGGGCTGCTGCCCGAGCGCAGTCTGAGGCTGCTGTACCTCTCGGACTCCGTGCGGGTCGGCGACGCCCAGTTCGCCCGCCTCCACGACATGCTGCGGGACGCCTGCTACGTCCTCGACCTGGAGAAGGTCCCGCCGATGTACGTCACGCAGGACCCCAAACCCAACGCGATGTGCATCGGTCTGGACGAGCCGATCATCGTGGTCACCACGGGCCTGGTGGAACTGCTGGACGAGGAGGAGATGCGCGCCGTCGTCGGCCACGAGGTGGGCCATGCCCTCTCGGGCCACTCCGTGTACCGGACGGTGCTGCTGTTCCTCACCAACCTGGCGCTGAAGGTGGCGTGGATCCCGCTGGGCAACGTGGCGGTCATGGCGGTCGTCACGGCGCTGCGGGAGTGGTTCCGCAAGTCGGAGCTGTCGGCGGACCGGGCCGGCCTGCTGGTCGGCCAGGACCTCCAGGCGTCGATGCGCGGCCTGATGAAGCTGGCGGGCGGCCATCACCTGCACGAGATGAACGTGGACGCGTTCCTCGCGCAGGCGGAGGAGTACGAGTCGGGCGGCGATCTGCGGGACTCCGTGCTGAAGATCCTGAACGTCCTGCCGCGTTCCCACCCGTTCACGACCGTCCGGGCCGCCGAGCTGAAGAAGTGGTCGGAGAGCCGCGACTACCAGCGAATCATGGACGGTCACTACCCGCGGCGGTCGGAGGACGGGGACGCGTCGGTCGCGGACTCCTTCCGCGAGTCCGCGAGCCACTACGCGGACACGGTGCGCGGGAGCAAGGACCCGCTGATGAAGCTGGTCGGCGACATAGCCGGCGGCGCCGGGGACCTGGGCGGCAGGCTCTTCGAGAAGTTCACCGGCGCCTCGGGGGGCCGCTCCGGCTCCGGCTCTGATTCCGGCTCCAGCTCTGATTCCAGTTCTGACTCCGGCTCCGGCTCCGGCTCCGGCGGCAAGGACGGCGGTCCGGGCGCTTCCTGATCCCGTCCGCCCGGCGCGGCTCCGGGCCGTGCTCCGTGCTCCGTGCTCGGGGTGCCGGTACGGCGCGGAGTCGCCCGGCGCGGTCCGTCGGCCGCCCCGGGCGTGCACCGCGAAAGCGCGCCGCGGGTGCGGGACGCGGGCCCCGCGGAGCCGCCGTCCCGGGTTCCCGGAATCCGTGGCGGCGGCCCGGCACCGCCTTTCGTCCCGGACCCGGTGAGGTGCCGCTCCGGCCGCCCGCCGGTCGCGTCACCGGTCCCACGGGTCAGCGCGCCCGCGGCCGGGAGGGCTGGCTGTCGGGCGACAGGGCGGCGCAGAGCCGGGTGGCGGCGGCCGGGGCGGGGGCGTAGGGGTCGGTGGCCGGCGGGGTGGTCGTCGCGGGGCTCCGGCCGGCGAGGAGCGGCTGCAGGGCGCCGGACAGGTCGGCGGAGCAGTCCATGGGGCCGGCCTGGAGGTGGCTGGTCACCAGTTCCGTGCGGTGCATGCGCAGGTCGCCGCGGTCGAAGCGGAAACGCAGCTCGCGGCGGACGGTGAACAGGGAGGCGGCGGAGGCGGGGCCGGGTTCCGGGGGGCGCAGCGCGTAGGCGAAGGTGTGGTCGGACACGACTTCCAGGACGTCGCCGGACACCTCGGTCGCCCGGAGGGTGCCGCGGACCCGGATCCGGGGGTCGGCGAGGACCGCGCGGACCGGGTCGAACCGGACGAGCCAGCCGCCGGTGGCGTGGCGCCCGTCGGCGGCCGGGGAGTCGACGCTCCGGTCGAACTGGGCGAACTGGTCCGGGTCGAGGAGCAGCCGTACGGAGCGGGTGGTGCCGCCGGCGAGGACGCCGGGGTCGAGGGAGGACCGGACGAGGAAGTCCCTGGCGGTGGTGAGGGCGGTCGTGACCTGGTCCTCCGAGAAGTGCGCGGTGCGGCGTGCGGGGGGCAGGGCGATGCCGGCGGCGCCGTCGCGGTACTGCGCGGCGGGGCTGCGGGCGTACAGGTCGCCGGGTCGCCCTCCCGGCACGGGGCCGGTGGGGGCCAGCGCGACGAGGGTGGTGCGCAGGGGTTCGGCACGCGGGTCGGGGAGGAGCCGGTACGGATGGCGTGAACCGAGGTGGACGGCGGCGAAGACCACCGCGACGAGCAGTACGAGGGCGAGGGCTCCCATGCGTGCGCCCGCCGCGCGCCCGGGGCCGTCGTCCCGCCCGCGGGCGCGGCGGCGGGCGGCGCGCCGGGGACGGCGGCCGAGGCCGTATGCGTACTCGTACTCCGCGTCGCGTTCGAGGGCCGGGCCGAGGTCCTCGTGGTCGGCGCCGGGGCGGCTGCGGACCGCGGGGGTGCCGCCGCCCGCGCGCTCCCGGGCGGACAGCTCCTGGAGGCGGGCAGCACGGACGAAGGACTCGTCGAAGACGACGGGCCGGTGCTCCTCGTTCCTGCCGGGGAATCCCTCCGGTGTGCCGTCGGGTGTTCCGTCGGGCGGGTCGCCGCTCCCTGCCATACCTTCAGGGTGGGTCGGCGCGGGGCCGGGTAAACGCCCCGCCGGACGTGGAGTCGAGGGGCCCGCCCGGGGGNGANNNGNGNACAGGGCCGGGGTCAGGGAGTGCCGGGGGCGGCCGGGACCGGTGGAGCGGACCGGCCGGCGGGGGGCGTACCGTCCGGGCCGACGCCGCTGCTGGCCGGAGTGGGGGCCTTCTCCTCACGGCCGCCCGAGGAGCCCCGGTGCACGGAGGTGAGTGCGAGGGCGACCATGCCGAGGCCCATCAGCAGGGCGACCAGCCAGGCGACGGGGCGGTACCAGCGCGTGCCGGGGCGGTACGGGCGGAGGGCGCCTCCGTAGGGGCCGTAGGGGCCGTACGGATCGTGGAGGCCGTCGGGGTCGTCGTCGCGGTCGTCGTGGCCGGCCCGCGCGTCGGGGGTGTGCGCATCGTCGCCAGGGGGGCCGCCGCGGGACCCGGCCGCGTCCGCGCGGGCCTGGGCGGCGGCGACCAGCCGCTCGACGGCGGTCGGCTCGTGCACCTTCGCGGCTCGTACGAAGGCCTCGTCGAACACCACGGAGGCGAACTCGTCGTCGGCGCCTCCGCGGTCGTCGTCGGGCTCCCGACCGTCCGGGAACGGCCTGCCCCCCACGTCGTCCGGCACGTGTCCCAGAGTAGACCGGGAGGCCGCCGTCCGGCAGGGAGAGTGCGCGACCTTTCCCGCCGCGGCACGGGCCCGGGACCCGTACCGCGGCGGGAGCCGGTCACCGGACGTGTCCGTCGCCGGTGACGATGTACTTCGTCGACGTGAGCTCCGGCAGCCCCATCGGGCCGCGGGCGTGGAGCTTCTGCGTGGAGATGCCGATCTCGGCGCCGAAACCGAACTGGCCGCCGTCGGTGAACCGCGTCGAGGCGTTCACGGCGACCGTCGTGGAGTCCACCAGCTGGGTGAAGCGGCGGGCGGCCGCCTGCGACGTGGTGACGATCGCCTCGGTGTGCCCGGAGGTCCACCGGCGGATGTGGGCGACGGCGGCGTCCAGCGAGTCCACGACGGCCACGGCGATGTCGTAGGACAGGTACTCGGTCTCCCAGTCCTCCGGGGTCGCCGGGACGACGGTGGCCTTGGAGCCCTCCGCGTACGGCAGGACCCGCTCGTCGCCGTGGACGGTGACGCCCGCCTCGGCGAGGGCGTCCAGGGCCCGCGGCAGGAACCGCGGGGCGATGTCCCGGTGGACGAGGAGGGTTTCGGCGGCGTTGCACACGCTGACGCGCTGCGCCTTGGAGTTGACCAGGATGTCGACGGCCATGTCGAGGTCCGCCCGGTCGTCGACGTACACGTGGCAGTTTCCGGTGCCGGTCTCGATGACGGGGACGGTGGACTGCTCGACGACGGTGCGGATCAGCGACGCGCCGCCGCGCGGGATGAGGACGTCGACGAGGCCGCGGGCCCGCATCAGCTCGTGCACCGAGTCCCTGGACTCGCCCGGCACGAGCTGTACGGCGTCCACCGGGAGGCCGGCGCCGCCGATGGCGTCGCGCAGGACTTCGACCAGGGCGTTGTTGGACGCGTACGCCGAGGACGAGCCGCGCAGCAGGACGGCGTTGCCCGCCTTCAGGCAGAGGGCGGCGGCGTCGACGGTGACGTTGGGCCGGGCCTCGTAGATGATGCCGACCACGCCGAGCGGAACGCGGACCTGCCGCAGGTCCAGGCCGTTGGGCAGGGTCGAGCCGCGCACGATCTCGCCGACCGGGTCGGGCAGCGCGGCGACGTGCCGGACGTCGGCGGCGATGGCCCGCACCCGCTCGGGGGTGAGGGTCAGCCGGTCGACGACGGACTCGTCGGTGCCGGCCTTCCGTGCCCGGGCCACGTCCTCGGCGTTCGCCTGGACGATCTCGGCCGTACGTGCTTCGAGGGCGTCCGCCATGGCCAGCAGCGCGTCGTCCTTCGCCGCGCGCGGCAGCGGTGCGATGTCGGCGGCGGCCGCGCAGGCCCGGTGGGCGGCCTGCGTCACCGGCGACGCGCCGTCGTGCGGATTCGTGGACGGGGAAGCGGGTTGCGAGGTCATGCCCGAAGGGTAGTGCGCTCGCCGCGGGCGCCTCTCGCACGCCCCGCTCCGTCCCGGCCTGCGAGACGCCTTCCCGAGGCGCCCCCGGAACCCCCGCCGGGCCCCGCCGGAGCGCGTCCTCGGAGCGCGTCCCCGGGGCACTTCGCCGCGGCCCCTGCCGGAGCCCCCGGCAGGNGCACCCCACGGAGCTNNCCGNCGCCCCCACCGGGCACCCGGCCGAAGCAGGCCGCCGCGGCATCCCGCCGGGACGCCGCGGACCCCGCCCCGCCGCCGCCCCGGCCGGCGGTATTCCGGCCCGGAAATATGACCGGAATCAGTACGGGTGTACGCCGACCGGGGAAGCGGGCGGCGGTCCGTACCCCTCGGCGATGCGCTGGTGGTACGTCTCTCGGTCGATGACCTCCAGGCCGACGATCTCCCACGGCGGCAACCGGGCGCTCTTGCGGTGCTCGCCCCACAGGCGCAGGGCGACGGCGGCCGCGTCGTGCAGGTCGCGGGCCTCCTCCCAGTAGCGGATCTCCGCGTGGTCGCCGGCGTATCTGCTGGTCAGCAGGAACGGATGGTCGTGGGCGAGCTGTTCGAGCGCCCGCCGGACCTCCTGCAGGGGAGCTTTGCGGCCCGACACGCTGAGTGTGATGTGCCACAGTCTGGACACCTGCCGGTCCGGGGTGCGGTCAGCCTCCCCCGGACCCGGGGCGTGGTCCCCGCCGCCCCCGGAGCGGGGCGGGGCGTCGTCGAAGTCGGCCCCGGCCCCGACACTGGTCAAGGCCCGTTCGGTCGTCCCGCGGGGCGCTGCCCCTGGGCGCGCTCGTCTCACCGGCGGCCTCCTGATCGATGCGTCCGTCGTGCTGTCACCCCACTTGCCCCCCGGACAAAGTTGACCAGCCCCGGGCAGGACGCGGGGCTGTTTTGGCGAAGGTTCGCGGGGGTTGACCTGACTTTCAGCCGTTCCAGGGGTGCAGGACGACCAGGTCGTCCCTGTGTACGACCTCCCGCTCGTACTCCGGCCCGAGTTCCTGCGCCAGTTCCCTGGTGGAACGGCCCAGGAGCTGGGGGATCTCCTTGGCGTCGAAGTTGACGAGGCCGCGCGCCACCGGCCGGCCCCCCGCGTCGCGCAGCTCGACCGGATCGCCGGCGACGAACTCGCCCTCGACGGCGGCGATCCCCGCGGGCAGCAGCGACTTCCTGCCGTGCACGACGGCCCGTACGGCGCCCCCGTCGAGGACGAGGGCGCCCCGCGGGGCGGAGGCGTGCGCGAGCCACAACAGCCGTCCGGCGGAGCGGCGCCCGGTGCGGTGGAAGTACGTGCCGGTGTCCCGTCCGGCGAGGGCGTCGGCTGCGCGGCTGGCCGACGTGAGGACCACGGGGATGCCGGCGGCCGCCGCGATCCGGGCCGCCTCGACCTTGGTGACCATGCCGCCCGTGCCGACCCCGGCCTTCCCCGCGGAGCCGATCTCGACGCCCTCCAGGTCCTCCGGGCCGCGGACCTCCTCGATCCGGGACGTGCCGGGCCGGCTGGGGTTCCCGTCGTACAGGCCGTCGACGTCCGACAGCAGCACCAGCAGGTCGGCGCGGACGAGGTGGGCGACAAGCGCGGCGAGCCGGTCGTTGTCGCCGAACCGGATCTCGTCCGTGGCGACCGTGTCGTTCTCGTTGACGACCGGCAGGGCGCCCATCGCGAGGAGCTGCTCCAGCGTCCGGTAGGCGTTGCGGTAGTGGGCGCGGCGGCTCATGTCGTCGCCGGTGAGCAGGATCTGGCCGACGCGCACGCCGTACCGGGCGAAGGAGGCCGTGTAGCGGGCCACGAGGAGGCCCTGGCCGACGCTGGCGGCGGCCTGCTGCCGGGCGAGGTCCCTGGGGCGCCGGTCGAGGCCGAGCGGTGCGAGACCGGCGGCGATGGCGCCGGACGACACCAGGACCACCTCCCGCCCGCCCTCGCCGCGGACCTTGGCGAACACGTCGACGAGCGCGTCCACCCGGTCCGCGTCCAGGCCCCCCGAGGCGGTGGTCAGGGAGGAGGAGCCGACCTTCACGACGATCCTGCGTGCTTCCGTCACGTGCTGCCTTGCCGTTGTCACAGGGCGAATCTATGCCAGCCGGGCGATCGCGCGCGCGTGTGTTCCATTCCGCGGGCGGCTTTCCGGACATCCGCGGCGGCCCCGGGCGCGGTGGACGGCCCGCGCTCCCCGGCGGGGTGCGCGGGCCGTCCGGTACCGCCGCCGGGCAGGACCCGGCCGCGTACGCCCTCCGGGGTCAGCCGACCGCCGTCGGCGCAGCGGCGCCCTCCGCCGTCGTGGCCCGCGGGCCGCGNCGGGNGCCCGTCGGCCTGTG
>NZ_CP095474.1:1900430-1906955 GCF_023614315.1 Streptomyces sudanensis
CNCGCGGCCCGCCTCGCCGGCCGCCTGCCCGGCGAGGCGCCGGGCGACCGCCGCGTTGCGCGCCTCGGCCTTGGCGGCCAGCGTGCGCACGGCGATGTCGAACCGCTCCATGGAGGTGGGCTCGTCCGGGCCGAGCAGGTACTGCTTCAGGGCGCGCCGCTCCCCCGCCATCCGGTCGGCGGCCGGGTCGGCGACGGCGGCGAGCAGTTCGCCGAGCTCGGCGGCGTCGTTGGACAGGACGACCGCGGCCCGCACCGCGGTGTTCTGCCGCCGGAACTCCTCCGCGCCGAGCCCGGCGGAGTCCGTCACCGCGTACGGCTTGCCGCTGGCGATGAAGTCGGAGACGACGCTGGAGATGTCGGAGACCATGCCGTCCGCCTCGTTGAAGCAGTCGTACAGGTGGGGCCGGACGCCGGTGACGACGCGGTGCTCCCACCAGCCGAACGAGCGCCAGTAGGCGTCGTTCCACTCGGCGCGCAGCCGCTTGGCCTCGGCGAGGCGGTGCGGGTCGGCGAGGGAGACGCGGGAGGTCTCCGCCTCGTCGGCGCCCTTCCGGCCGGGGTCGGCGAGGTCCGCGAGGCGGTTCTCGATCCGGGCCAGTTCGGCGCGGGCCGCGGCCTGCCCGGCCTGCGCCGCGGCGGCCTCGCGCGCCCAGCGCGGGTCGGCGGCGCGGCGGGCGGCGGCCTCGGAGATCATCGCGCGGATCCGCTCGTCGACCGCCTTGGCCCGCTTGTCGACGAGACCGGTGAAGGGGTGCGGCTTGTAGACGACGCGGACCGGGTCCGGCGCCTCCAGCAGCCGCCGGACGATGTTCTCGCCCGCGAGGAGCAGCGAGGTGTTGCCGGGTTCGCCGTCCCAGCCCTCCCAGGTGGGGGCGTACAGGATGGTCGGGACGGGGTTCCTCGGCGTGCCCGTGCCGGGCCGGATGGGGGCGAGCTGGGGACGGCCGACCTCGACGATGTCCTCGTCGCGGACGCCGACGTCGGCGAGGGCGTACCGGTCGCGGCCGGCCCGGCCGGCGGTCCACACCTCGTCGTACACCTTGGAGAACGGGTTGACGCTGGCGAGCTTGTCGCTGTCGCCGTGGCCGATGAAGACGTGCTTCGAGGTCGGCACGCGCAGCATGTGGATGTTCTTGGCGGTGTTGGCCGGGTACAGCGTGACGCGGAGCGTCGACCAGTCGCGGGCCATCGTGTGCTGGCCGCCCGGGATGCACAGGACGGGGACGGCCGTGTCCTCCAGCTTCGGGACGAGCTCCGGCTCGCGCATGACGACGATCGGCCGGCCGCCGACCCGCCCCATGGTGTCCAGCCACATGTTGACCTGGTAGGCCGCCTCCTCGGAGCCGGAGAAGTACAGCGCGACGTCCGGCTGGTACTCCCGCAGCCAGGTGTCGACGGCCTTGAGGACGGCGCCGGCGGCCGGGACGCGGCGCTTGCGGCGCACGTACGGCAGGAGCAGCAGGACGTAGAGGACGCCGAGGCCCAGCGTGGCGGCGACGCCCGCGTACGCGAGGACGGCGCTGCCGGTGACGGCGGCGGCGACGATGCCGGCGACGGCGGGAAGGTCGAGGTGGAGCATCTTCTCGCCGGCCCGGTGCAGCAGGGCGCGCGGCGGGGCGTCGGGGATGCGCACGCCGTGCAGGTCGATGTTGCGGGTGACGACCGGCATGGTGCGGCGCAGCCTGATGAGGGTGGTGAGCGCGCCGTGCGGGGCCTGGAGGCCGTAGAAGAGGAGGAAGCAGGCGACCGTGGCGTAGAACACCGGCTGTTCCGCGAGGCCCGCGCGGGCGAGGAGCAGGATCAGCAGCAGCTGGCGCAGCAGGAAGCGGACGGGCAGTCCCGCGCGGACGTCGTTGAGCCGGTCGACCAGGCGGCTCTTCTTCTGGTGCAGGTACCAGTCGGCGGCGTAGGTGACGGCCCCGGCCCCCGCGAACAGCCCGATGTCCGGAATCAGCGCGGCGAGCACGGCACAGGGGAATCCGAGTACCAGGAGGACTGCCGCGGCCAGCTCCGATCCGCTGCCCACTCGGGCCAGTCGAATGACGGTCGAAATCACGTGGAAACTGCTCCAGACGGGGGTGCCGGTGGTCTCACGAGGTGCTTCGTCTCCGTGCGGGCGGAGCTCCACGGAGCGGGCCCCCGCATTTGCGATCTCTCGCCGATGCGGGGGCCCAAGAATTCACATTGCGCGAGTATTACACATCTTCCTGGCGGTCCAGGACGGCCGCCAGGGCCTGCTCGAAGCCGGACGCCTCGCCCGCCGCGCGGGTCGGGTCCTGCTGCCGCACGTCGACGACGTGACCGGTCAACTCGGAGAGCAGCACGTCGAGGGAGGTGCGGGCGACGGCCTCGGAGGAGAGCAGCGTCCCGGCGGGCTCCCGGCCGAACGCCCTGGTCCGCATGGGGGTCGCGGTGCGCTCGGGGTTCACGCAATTCACCCGGATTCCGTCGGCCGCCCATTCGTCGGCGAGGGCCTGCGTGAGATTCACCATGGCCGCCTTGGTGGACGAATACAGGCTGTACTCGGCACGGCCGCGGGTATAGCTGGAGGAGGTGTAGAGGAGGAGCTGCCCCTTGGTCTCCACCAGGTACTTGTAGGACGCACGGGCGATCTGGACCGGCGCGAGGTAATTGACGTTCAGCGCTTCCTGAATGGTGGCGCTGTCGGTTTCCGCGAGTTTTCCGATGCGCAGGACGCCCGCCGTGTTGATGACGTGGTCGACGCGGCCCGTCTCGGCGTACGCCCTGGCCAGCGCGTCCTCCACGTGCTGCGGGTTCTCGACGTGGGTGCCGGTGGTGGAGCGGCCGAGCGCGTAGACGCGGGCGCCGTACCGCTCGGCGAGGGCCGCTATGTCGGCGCCGATGCCGTACGAGCCGCCGAAGACGACGAGTGTCCGGCCGGAGAGGCGCTCGCGGTAGGCGTCCTCGCCGGCCGCCTGGGCGGGGGCCGCGGTGGAGGCGAGCTGGAACAGCTTGTCGGCGATGAAGACGTCGACGGGCTGCGTCACCTTCATGTTGTACTCGTCGCCGGGCACGACGTGGATCGGCACGTCCGGCAGGTACCTGAGCACGACCGAGCAGTCGTCGGTGGCCTGGAAGTTCGGGTCGCCCGCCGCGATCTCGTACGCCCTGCGGATCGTGGACAGCTTGAACGCCTGCGGGGTCTGGCCGCGGCGCAGCCGGGACCGGTCCGGCACGTCCGTGATGAACTCGCCGTCCTCACCGTGGGTGCGCGTCACGATGATCGTGTCGGCGGAGGGGATGGCGACGTCCACGGCCTGGTAGCGGTCGAGGGCGGCCACGCAGTCCTCGATGACGCGCTGTGACAGCAGGGGGCGTACGGCGTCGTGGAAGAGGACGTTGAGGTCCTCGCCGTCCGCGAGGTCCTCGCCGAGGGCGCGGATGGCGCGCTCGGTGGTCTCGTTGCGCGTGGCGCCGCCCTCGATGATCCGGGTGACCTTGGTCAGTCCCGCCTTCGCGACGATCCTCTCGACGTCGGCCACGAACCCCGGCGCCATCAGCACGATCACGTCGTCGACGCAGTCGGCCTGCTCGAAGATGGCGAGCGTGTGCTCGATGACCGGCTTGCCCGCGATCTTCAGCAGCTGCTTCGGGATCGCCAGCCCCACCCGCTGACCGGTGCCCCCCGCCAGGACGACGGCGGTGGTGCGGGTCTCGGCTTCACGAGGCGCGGACGGGGGCGCAGACACAGGGACGACCTACCTTGCTCGGCTCGGGGAACGGGCTGATGGTCGCACCCTCCGTGACCGTCCCGCAAGGCGGGACCGGGAGCGCGGTACCCCCGCCGGAAACCGGTGGTTCACCGCCCGGCGGCCTTCCCGACGGGATCGGAAGGGGACGGCGCCGGGGCGGACCGCGCACGATCCGGCGGCCGGACGGTCTCCGCGCCCCGGACGCGTCCCAGGCGCGCCCTCGGCGTGCACCCTGCGTGACCGGCGGTCCCGCCGGCCCCTCCCCGTGCGACCACCCNNCNCCCCGTACGGCCACGGAGTCACCGCGGGTCCGAGGGCGCCGCGGATCCGCCGCAGCGGGGCACCGGGAACACAGCGGGGCATCAGGAACACAGTCCGGTCGCGGTGGCACCGGCATCCCCCGGCCCCAGGGTGGCGGGCCCGGCCCCGTTGCACGGCCGGAAGCCCCCGAGCGCCCCTGTCAGGGGCGGCGTGCCGCGACGACCGCCGAACTGGCCGGTGTGGTGAGGACTTCGGTGGCGTCCAGCAGTGGATGAGTGAGGTAGAGAAGGCGGAGTTCGTCCACTTCGCCGCCGAACCGGGGCGGCCAGTGGGGCGACGGGGTGAAGTCGTCGAGGATCAGCAGGCCGCCCGGGGCGAGCAGCCCGACCACTCCTTCGGGATCGTCGCGCTTGCCGCCGCCGTCGCAGAAGAGGACGTCGAACGGGGCGTGCCGCTCGAGCAGCCGCCAGTCGCCCGTGAGGACGCCGACGCGGTCGTCGTCCGCGAAGACGCCGGCCGCCCGGCGGGCCAGGTCCTCGTCGCGCTCCACGGTGACCAGGCGTGCGCCGGCACCGAGGCCGCTGTGCAGCCAGGCCGTTCCCACACCCGCACCGGTGCCGCTCTCCCCGATGGTTCCGCCGGGCTTCGCGGCGACGGCCAGCCTGAGCAGCCTGCCCACCTCGGGGATGCAGCTCTTCTCGAACCCCGCCTCGGAGGCGACGCGCTCAGCGGCCGCCACACGGGGTGGAACCGCCCGCTCCGGCATGATCACGATTCCCCCTCCCTCGTGGGCACGACGCTACCCGCGGGCGGAGGCGGTCCGTGCGGAGTTCCGCCTGTCCGGCTCCGGCGGTCCTCCCCGGACACGGCGGAAACCCCGGCTCCCGGCTCCCGGCTCCCGGCTCCCGGCGAAGCAATCGTCGAGGTGGCAACCGTCGGCCCCTCCCGCCACGGGATCGGGAGGAGTACGGGAACGGCGGGGCCGCCGTGGGGCGACCCCGCCGAACCGCGGGCGTCCTACCGGGACCTGACGGATCCTCAGGTCCTCCGATGGTCAGAACGGGTCGAACTCGTCGTACTCGCGCTCCGCCTCGTCCCGCTCGGCCTGGCGGTCCTTGCGGCGCTGCGCGGCCGGACGCGGGGCCTCCAGGCGGTGGTCCTCGCCGCGGCGGCCGAGCATCTCGGCGCCCGCCATCATGGTGGGCTCCCAGTCGAAGACGACCGCGTCGTCCTCGGGGCCGATGGCGACGCCGTCGCCCGCGCGGGCCCCGGCCTTCATCAGCTCGTCCTCGACACCGAGGCGGTTGAGGCGGTCGGCGAGGTAGCCGACGGCCTCGTCGTTGTTGAAGTCCGTCTGCCGCACCCAGCGCTCCGGCTTCTCGCCGCGCACCCGGTACAGGCCATCCTCCTCCCTCGTGACGGTGAAGCCGGTGTCGTCGACCGCCTTCGGGCGGATGACGATCCGGGTCGCCTCCTCCTTCGGCTTCGCGGCGCGCGCCTTGGCGACGATCTCCGCGAGGGCGAAGGACAGCTCCCTCAAGCCCAGGTGGGCGACGGCCGACACCTCGAAGACGCGGTAGCCGCGCGCCTCCAGGTCGGGACGGACCATGTCGGCGAGGTCCTTGCCATCCGGGATGTCGACCTTGTTGAGGACGACGACGCGGGGCCGGTCGCCGAGCCCGCCGTACTGGCGCAGCTCCTCCTCGATGACGTCCAGGTCGGACAGCGGGTCGCGCTCCGACTCCAGGGTCGCCGTGTCGAGGACGTGGACCAGGACGCTGCACCGCTCAACGTGGCGCAGGAACTCCAGACCCAGGCCCCTGCCCTGGCTGGCGCCGGGGATGAGGCCGGGCACGTCGGCGATCGTGTAGACGGTGGAGCCGGCGGTGACGACGCCGAGGTTCGGCACGAGGGTGGTGAACGGGTAGTCGGCGATCTTCGGCTTCGCGGCGGACAGCACCGAAATCAGCGAGGACTTGCCCGCGCTCGGGTAGCCCACCAGCGCCACGTCGGCGACGGTCTTCAGCTCCAGGACGATGTCCTGCACGTCCCCAGGCTCGCCGAGCAGCGCGAAGCCGGGCGCCTTGCGGCGGGCCGAGGCCAGCGCGGCGTTGCCGAGGCCGCCGCGCCCGCCCTGCGCCGCCACGTACCGGGTGCCGTGGCCGACCAGGTCCGCGAGGACATCGCCCTTCCGGTCGAGGACGACCGTGCCGTCCGGCACCGGCAGGACCAGGTCCTGGCCGTCCTTGCCGGAGCGGTGGCCGCCCTCACCGGGCTTGCCGTTGGTGGCCTTGCGGTGCGGGGAGTGGTGGTAGTCGAGCAGCGTGGTCACGGACTGGTCGACGACGAGGATCACGTCGCCGCCGCGTCCGCCGTTGCCGCCGTCGGGGCCGCCGAGCGGCTTGAACTTCTCCCGGTGGACGGAGGCACAGCCGTGGCCTCCGTTACCCGCGGCGACGTGCAGCTCGACGCGGTCCACGAAGGTGGTCATGGTGGGGTGCCTCCAGCGGTGCGGAAAGTGGGGTTCGTACGTGTACGGGGTGTACAGG
>NZ_CP095474.1:1906989-1916343 GCF_023614315.1 Streptomyces sudanensis
TTCCCGCACGGCGCGTGCCGTACGGGAGGAGAGGTCCGCCCTCGCGAAGCGTCCGGTCGGATCAGGCGACCGGGACGATGTTCACGACCTTGCGACCGCGGAAGGTGCCGAACTGCACCGAGCCGGCCTGCAGCGCGAACAGCGTGTCGTCGCCGCCGCGGCCGACGCCCGCGCCCGGGTGGAAGTGGGTGCCGCGCTGGCGGACCAGGATCTCACCGGCGTTGACGACCTGACCGCCGAAGCGCTTCACGCCGAGCCGCTGAGCGTTGGAGTCGCGACCGTTCCGGGTGGACGATGCGCCCTTCTTGTGTGCCATGTCTCCTCAGTCCCTTACTTCGCGGCCGTCGGGATCGACGTGACCTTGATCGCCGTGTACTGCTGGCGGTGGCCCTGACGACGGCGGTAGCCGGTCTTGTTCTTGTAGCGCAGGATGTCGATCTTGGCGCCCTTGTGGTGGTCCACGACCTCGGCCTGGACCTTGATCCCGGCCAGGACCCACGGGTCGCTGGTCACGGCGTCGCCGTCGACAACGAGCAGGGTCGAGAGCTCGACCGTGTCGCCAACCTTGGCAGTGGAAATCTTGTCAACCTCAACGATGTCGCCGACAGCAACCTTGTGCTGGCGACCACCGCTGCGCACGATGGCGTACACGCGGATCTCTCCTCGCTCGAAACGGAAACCCCTGACGCCAGCCGCCCGCACGGGCGTGGCCCGCGACTGGACCGGATGGTCGGAACGGCCTCCCCCGGCCCTGGCCGGGAGGGAAGGTGCTCAGGAGCTGGCGCGCATGGAAACACGCCGACGGTCAAGACTAGGTCCCCGTGTCGGGGCGGTCAAACTGGGCGGGGGCGCCCTGCGGGCNNGGGGGGTATCGGAGCGGGTTGCCGGGAGGGGCGTGGAGACAGAGCAACAGCACGAGCCTCGACTCGGACCCGGCTCGGGCACATCCGCTCCCACGACCTCCGCCACCCGACCGCGAACCTGCTCCCGAAGCAAGACGTCGAACTCACTGCCAGTAATGAATTTCTCGACCACGCCCACATTGGTATCACCACTGGCATCCATGCCCATGTCCGAACCCACCTTTAACGGCGAGCTATCAATACCCTCAGTAACGCGCTCAACCCCACCGGCAACGACCCAACGACCCACCCACTACAGCAGCCGTCCGCCGACGTTGCCGCCAAATGCCTCTGGGGCCCGCCGCATAGCGGCGGGCCCCAGAGGCATTTGGCTCAGAATGAGATCCGCAGACCTTACAACTCCAAGCACCTCGTACGGCGAATCGCCAACCCATCAAGAGTTGACCTGCACCTCAGCCCATGCACGAAGCCTTCTGAGCCGACCAGCTCAGCGCCAGGCCCCCTAGTGTCCTGAGTCGTTAGTTCGTGTGCAGTACGCGGCGAGGGTGCCGAGGATGTCGTCGGCGGTCTTGGTCCACACGAACGGTTTGGGGTTCTTGTTCCACTCGTTGATCCATCGGCGGATGTCGCGTTCGAGTTCGGTGACGCTGCGGTGGGCCGAGCGGCGGAGTTTGCGGCAGGTCAGCTCGGCGAACCAGCGCTCGACGAGGTTGAGCCAGGAGGCGGAGGTGGGGGTGAAGTGCAGGTGGAAGCGGGGGTGTCGCAGCAGCCACTTCTTGACCGCTTCGGTCTTGTGGGTGGCGTAGTTGTCCAGGACCAGGTGCAGGTCCAGGTTCTTGGGTACGGCGGCGTCGATGGTCTTCAGGAAACGGAGGAACTCCTGGTGGCGGTGGCGTCGGTAGTGCTGGGCTATGACCGAGCCGGAGGCGATGTCCAGGGCGGCGAACAGGCTGGTGGTGCCGTGCCGGACGTAGTCGTGCGTCATCCGCGCCGGCGTGGTCGGCGACATGGGCAGCACCGGCTGGGTGCGGTCCAGGGCCTGGATCTGCGACTTCTCGTCCACCGCCAGCACCAGGGCGTTCTCCGGCGGGGACAGGTAGATGCCGACCACGTCGCGGACCTTGGTCACGAACTGCGGGTCGGTGGACAGCTTCCATGTCTGCACGATGTGCGGCTTGAGGCCGAACGCCCGCCAGATCCGCGAGACGGCCGACTGCGACATGCCCGCGGCTTGGGCCATCGACCGCGTCGACCAGTGCGAATCCCCCGAAGGGGGCGCCTGGTCCAGGGTCCGGGCGACCAGGGACTCCACCTGCTCGTCGGTGATCCGGCGCGGGGCACCGGAGCGCGGAGCGTCGACCAGCCCCTCAAGACGGTCGGCAGCGAACCTGGACCGCCACTTGCGCACCGTCTCCCGCGAGATACCGAGCTCTTGCGCGACCTGCGCGTTCGGGCGGCCCTCGGCACACGCCAGCACGATCCTCGCGCGCAGCACCAGGGCCTGCCCCGCGGTCCGCTTGCGCAACCAGCCCCGCAGAACCCTGCGCTCGCGCTCGGACAACTCCAATGACAACGGCTTCGGACCCGGCATCCCCCAACCCTACAACCGCCAACGAACTAACGACTCAGAACACTAGATAGAGATTCCTTCGAGTGACGGAAGTGAAATTTCCGAGAGCCCGACCTTCACAGTCTTCGTGACTTCCACCGGCCCCCTCGGACCGACCATCCCGATAGAACTGCACCTTCCGAGCCTCGTAGCCATCACCGCCAAGTCCACTCAGGTACAGCATGGGATAATCGATGAATTTGCGTCCCCACGTAACTTTGGCGCATCTCACCTCTTGCCCCTCCCGGAGCTTAGCTAGGTGCTGACTCGATCCAAAACATCCAAGTCACCTTCGAAGGAGACCGCTACAATCCACGCTCGATCCTCTGCGAGGAAGTAGTGATGCTCCGGCACCTCAAGAAGTGCGGCCGTAACCGAAGCGGCCTCATCCCCGGTAAAACGCACACCGTAGGGCGAAAGCCCGTCTCCTACGTGCTCGACTACAGAGCCTGGCCTGATTCGTGCACAAATTTCTTTGGATGCGCTCGCTGCGAGCAACTGCTCATCATCGATTTTCCAATGCCTGTGCCTCCCACCAACGTGACGCCAATCGATCTTCCCTCCCGCAAAAGGAAAATGGAGTTCCAGCCAATCGAACACGTCTGACGCGCTTGTTTTCCTTAGGGCGGCTAGAGGCGGCACGGAGAATACCTCCTCTTTCCAATAATCACCAGTCAAATCGCTCCTCCATCAACCGCATCCATGCAGACCCTGAAGCTTCGTCACGATCGCCTCAGTGGCATTGAATTGGAAGTGCGGACCCTTTTCCTTGCCCGCCCATACGTTAATGTGAGCCCCACTTCGGTCATCGAATTCGATCCGGAATCCCGTCTTGCCGTTGGCCGTCTGCATGCCGACGGGCTTACCTTTGATCGTCCCGAACTTACCCAGTGTCACTTTTTCAGCTTTGAACCCGCGAGAACTCGGCCAATCCAGAGCCTGATTTCGCGCCTGATTGAAGTCATCAGTGACAGGCTCGCCGCCATCATTGTGCACCAATACCGGCGTAGCCCCCGCCACCACATAATACGTGTGGATTTCGGTGAGGGTCAGGTCGTGGGTGCGCTGGCGCTCGTCGAAGCGGTGGACGGCCTTCACCGGAACCGCATCACCGTCAGGCGTGCGCAGTTCCATGCCGGGCCTGAGGTCGCCGGCCTCGATCCACCGGTTCTCGGACTCCACCCAGAAGGGGTGCGTCGTGGTGGAGACCAGCGCCTCGGGCTCGCCGTTCTCGCCTTCGACGGTGAGGTCGACGAAGTGCTTGTCGTCCTCGGTGACGATCGTTCCAGCGACCTCGCGGACCGTGGTCTCGCCCGTCTCCGGGTCCGTCACGGCCAGCTTGTCGCCGAGCCGCACCTCCTCGATCGGCTTGCTGGTGCCGTCGGCGAGGAGCACCAGTGTGCCGGGCAGGAAGCTGTGGTTGGCCTCGCAGGCATCTCCGCCCTTCCGGAGGGCCGCGGTGGCCTTCTTCCTGGCCGCCGCGAGTTTGTCCTGCGCCTTGGAGAGCGCCCCCTGGGCCGACTTCAGGGCCTCGCCGGCCTTGAAGTAGTCCTTGACGCCGCCGATGAGGTCGTCGACCAGGCCGGCTACCTTCTTGCCGAGCGCGTAGCCCTTCTCCAGGTTCCAGGGCAGCCCGTACTTCGCCAGGAGCTTCCCGGCCATGCCTCCGGCGAAGCTGCCGGCGATGTTGAGGAGTGTCTCCCCGCACGCCGCCATGTCGCCGCTGGAGACGCAGTCGAAAGCGGCGTTGATGCCGAGCTCGTCCTTGATGATCTTGACGAGCGCCTTGACGGTCTTCTTGATCTGCCGCTTGGTGCTGCTCTGGTGCGTCTGCGCGGCCTGTACGGCGTTGTCCGCTTCCTGCACCTCCTGCTCGGCCTCCGCCACGGGGGCGGCCGCGCCGGTGATCGGACGCCCGCCGCTGCACCGGATCTGGCCGAACCAGCACTCGGGCAGGATCAGACCGCTCGGGTCGGAGTGGGTGACCGGGCTGTTGTTCGCGTAGGCGTACCCGTTCATCTGCTGCGGCTGCAGGTAGTCGATGAGCGGGTCGACCGAGATGAACTTGCCGATCACGGGGTCGTACTCGCGGGCGCCGAGGTGCGTCAGGCCCGTGGACTTGTCGAGCGTGCCGCCGACGTAGCCCCTCTCGCCCGGCCATGTGCCGGTGGCCTGACCGCGTTCGACGCCGTACGGGTCGAAGCGGCGCTGGGAGACCGCTCCGGTCGCGGAGTCGACCGCCACCTCGCCGGTGCCGTGGTGGTCGGAGGCGACGAAGGAGACCTTGTTGTCGTCGGTGCGCACCGCGACGGTCTGGCCGGCGAAGGTGTAGTACCGGGTGGCCCCGGTCTTCGTGCCGTCCGCGGAGAGCTTCAGCTCCATGCCGGGCAGGTAGACGGTGGTGCCGGTCGGGTCCTTGCGCTGGATCCGGTTGCCGCCCGCGTCGTACAGGTACGTGGTCTCGCCGCCGCCGGCCTCCGTGACCTTGGCGAGCTTGCCCTGGTCGTTCCACGCGAGCACCTGGGCGTCGCCGCCACCGTCGCCGCCACCGTCGTGGCCGCCGTGGTGATGTTCGCCGTCTGCGTGCAGCAGCGCCAGCCCGTCATCCTGCTGGTCTACGCCGGGATGCTGCTGCTCATCGCCGTGGGCGGGGCCGGGTACTTCCACTCCAAGGCGCGCTTCCTGCTGCCCGCCTTCCCCCTGCTGATTCCGGCCGCGCGCGCCCTCGCGGCGGCCCGGCCGTCCACCACGTACACGCTCCTCGGCGCCGCCGTCGGGGTGTCCACCGCGTACGGGGTGTACCTGATGCTCGTCTGGCCGCACTCCCCCTGACCCGCCGCGCGCCGGGCGCGGCGGGCGCCCGCGTATGCTCTGGCGCGAAGACTTCCGCCGTCCCCCGAAAGAGACAGCAGAGTGAACTACAGGGTCCAGCCCACCGCCCAGGTCGACGAGACCGCCGAGATCGGGGCCGGGAGCAGCGTCTGGGAGCTCGCGCAGATCCGGGAGAACGCCCGCCTCGGGGAGGGCTGCGTCGTCGGGCGCGGCGCGTACGTCGGCAGCGGGGTCAGGATCGGCGACAACGTCAAGCTGCAGAACTACGCGCTCGTCTACGAGCCCGCCGAGCTGGGCGACGGCGTGTTCGTCGGTCCCGCCGTGGTGCTCACCAACGACCACAACCCGCGTTCCGTCGATCCCGAGGGCAAGCTGAAGCGGGGCGGCGACTGGGAGGCCGTCGGCGTCAAGGTCGGCGAGGGCGCCTCGCTGGGCGCGCGGTCCGTGTGCGTGGCGCCGGTGCGCGTCGGGCGCTGGGCGATGGTCGCCGCGGGTGCCGTCGTCACGCGGGACGTGCCGGACTTCGCGCTCGTCGTGGGTGTCCCGGCGCGGCGGATCGGCTGGGTCGGCAGGTCCGGTGTCCGGCTCGTCGAGCGGGCCGGCGAGGAGGGCGTGTGGGAGTGCCCGCAGACCGGCGCCCTGTACCGGGAGAAGGACGGCGTCCTCACCGAGGACGGGCGCTGACGGCGCCCCGGCCGCGTGCCGGGAGGGGGCACCGCCTTCGGTAGGGTGGTGCCGCCGCGCTGTATCTCCGTACCGAACCCCGTGGGGACTCTTCCGCCGCACGGGTGCGCGGCGTGCAGGTGAAAGGGCGAAGGGATCCAGATGAACAGCCACGTGCTCTATCTCGCGCTTGGCACATACCGAGTACGGGCGACACGCGAGCAGGTGAAGGAGCTCGCCTCCTCGGGGTCCCGGGTCTCCCTGGTCGTGCTGGACGCCCCCGAGTGGCGTGAGGCGCTGGAGGAGCTGGGCCGACTGGACGGTGTGAGCGTACTGCGCGTCACCCCGGACAAGAACGGCACGGCCTGGGGCTCCGCCAAGAGGCTGGCCGCCGCCAGGTCGGGGCCGTTCGCCACGGCCGACACGGTGATCGCGGGCGACGCGCAGGCGCTGCCCGTGGCGTGGATCGCCAAGCGCCGCCGGCCGGGCGTCGCGCTGATGCTGGAGCCGTACGGCGCGGGCCGCGTCGTGGAGCCGGCCGACCTGGCCGTCCTCACCCCGTGGTACCCGTCGCCGAACAACCCGTACGCCGGATCGTTCGTGCAGGCGGCGACGGCCGCCGTCGCGGGGAACTACGACCGCGTCACCGTCTTCCACACCGAGGACTGGTCCGGCCGCGGGTCCGCCGCGCTCAGCGACGCCATCCGGGTGACCACCGACCGCCTGCGGGAACGCAACGCCCTCGGTCACGTCGTGGACACCGACGAGGCGACCGTCGTGCGCGTCCCCGTGCCGATCACCTCCCGCAAGAACTACGCCCCCTGGGTCGAGGCGCAGGTCAAGGCGCTGCGCAGCGCCCTGCCCGGCGGGCGGATCGAGGCGCCGGTCGTCCACGCCCACACCGGCATCTACGGCGGTGTCCTGGCCACCCGGCTGGCCCGCCCCGACGCCCGCGTCGTGGTCACCGAGCACGCCTCGTTCCTGGAGCGGGTCTTCGCGCAGGCCCCCGCGGCGGACCTCTACGAGCAGGTGCTGGAGCGCGCCGACGCCTTCCTGTGCGTCAGCGCCGCACTGCGCGAGCAGGTCCTGAGGCGCTTCCCGCAGTACGCGGACAAGGTGGGCGTCGTGCCCAACCCGGTCTCCCTGGACCGCTTCACGCCGGGCCCGGAGCGCTCCCCGGAGCTGCTGCGCTGGCTGTACCTCGGCCGGCTCGTCGAGCCGAAGGGCGTCAAGGAGCTGCTGGAGGCGTTCGCGCTGGTCGCCGCGGAGGAGCCGCGCGCCACCCTCACGATGGTCGGGCACGGCACCGCCGAGGAGGAGCTGCGCGCACGCGGCGCCGAACTGGGCCTCGGGGAGCGCTTCCGCATACTCCCGCCGGTCGCCCCGGAGGCCGTGGGCCCGCTGATGCACGGGTACGACCTGCTCGTGCACGCCAGCAGGCGGGAGACCTTCGGGATGACGATCGTCGAGGCGATCGCGTCCGGCCTCCCCGTGCTCACGACCCGCAGCGGCGGCCCCCAGGAGACGCTGAGGGGCATCGAGACGCTGGCCGGTGCGCTCATGGACGTCAGCGACGACCCGCGGGTCATCGTCGACGCGTACCGGGAGCTGCGCGACCGCGCCGGCGCCCTGGACCTGCCGGCGGCCCGCGAGGTGCTGGAGAGCCGGATCGGCTGCGAGGCGGTCGGCAAGCGGCTCGTCGAGGTGTACGGGGGCGCGATGCCCCCCGTGCCGGACCCCGAGCCGGAGACCGAGCCGGAGGCCGTGGACGGGGCGGGCGCCGAGGCGGCCGGGGACGCCGAGCCCGCCGGGACGCAGGCGCCCGCCGAGGTCGAGCCCGCCGGATCCGCCGAGCCCGCCGGGTCCGCGCCCGCTGTCCGTCCGGACGAGCCGGTCGGGCGGGCCGTCGTCCTGGCGCTGCCCCCGGCCAAGCCGCGGCGGATCGTCGACTTCGCCAACCACCTCGTCGGGAAGGGCGTCGAGGTCACCCTCGTCACCGCCCAGTCGCCGGCCCTGTGGGAGGGGCTGCGCCTCGACCCGGACGTGCCCGTCGTCAGCATCCAGGACGCCGAGAAGAAGCTGCACATCCCGCGCGCCGAGCGGTTCCTCGTCTACCGCGCGCCCCGCGCCGTGCTGCGGCGGGCACGGCGGCTCGCCGCGAAGAACCGCGAGGCGATCGGCCCGGAGCTGGCCGTCGCGACCGTGCAGCGGGCCCACACGAAGGTCGCCAACGCCTTCCACAAGAAGGTCTTCAACCGGGGCTACCGGGAGGTCAGGCCGCAGCTGTTCGCCCGCATCGCCAAGCAGCGGGTGCTTCCGGAGCTGCGTCTGGACATGGTGGACACCGTGTTCGTCAGCGACATCAACTCCACGGTGACGGGCTGGAAGTGGGCCAAGTCCCACCCGCACCTGAAGGTGACGGCGAGCCTGGACCGCACCGCGTACGACCCGGAGTGACGGCCCGCTGAGCGGGACACGAGGAGAGGCCCCGCCCGGGGGACTTGGGTTCTATCGGTCCTCGCAACACCCGTGATCTGTGGGAGTTGCGAGGACCGTGGGTGTTGAACGTGATCTTGTGGGGTTGCGGGAGCGTTTCCTCGTGCGGCTGGATGCTGTGGGGAACGTGACGGTGGTGGCGCGTGAGCTGGGGGTGAACCGGAACACCGCTTTCGGCTGGGCCCGGAGGGCGGGACACCGTTCGCAGCGCCTGCCGCGTCGGCATCCTCGGCGGGACGAGTACGAGCGACTGCGCGCCACGGGCACCTCGCAGTCCGAGGCCGCCCGGCGCGTCGGGGTGAACGAGCGCACGGCCAGGGACTGGGACTGGGGCGTCAAGAAGACCGCAACGACCAGGACGTATGTCGACGGCCGCCGTGTCGACTACGCGACGGGGACCGCCACGATGTGCGGTGTGACCACAGCATCAGTGGGTCTGACGGCCCTGGACAAGCAGTTGCATCCCCGGTTCTTGACTCTGGCCGAGCGCGAGCAGATCCGTGATCTACGTGCGGCAGGCCACTCGCTGCGGGCGATCGGACGCGCCCTGGGCCGGCCGGCCAGCACCATCAAGCGGGAGATCGACGCGAACGCCGGCCGCGAGGGCTACCAGCCCTACGCCGCCCACCGGGCCGCCGCAGCGCGCAGGCCCCGGCCCAAGGACCGCAAACTGCTGCGCGAGGGACGGCTGCGCCGCTTCGTCCAGGACGCACTGCGCAAGAGGTGGTCGCCGGAGCAGATCTGCCACGCTCTGAGGATGGAGCATCCCGACGACGAGAGCATGCGGGTGAGCGTGGAGACGGTCTACCAGGCGCTGTATTTCCAGGCCCGCGGCGGCCTGAAGCGGGAAGTGCAGGCCGCGATCCGTTCCGGCCGCACCCGCCGCAAACC
>NZ_CP095474.1:1916431-1997110 GCF_023614315.1 Streptomyces sudanensis
GACCGGGCCGTGCCCGGACATTNGGAAGGCGACCTGATCATCGGTGCGGGCGGGCGCTCCGCGATCGCCACCCTGGTCGAGCGCAGCACCCGGTACACCATGCTGGTCCACCTGCCGGGCGGCGCTCACGATGCCCAGACCGTCCGCGACGGCCTCGTCGCCACGATCCAGACCCTGCCCGACCACCTGCGCGGCTCCCTCACCTGGGACCAGGGCAGCGAGATGGCACGCCACAAGCAGTTCACCATGGCCACCGGCATGCCCGTCTACTTCTGCGACCCGGCCTCACCCTGGCAACGCGGCTCCAACGAGAACACCAACGGGCTGCTGCGGCAGTACTTCCCCAAGGGCACCGACCTGAGCCCGCACACCCCCGAAGACCTCGAACACGTCGCCCAGGAACTCAACGGCCGCCCACGCAAGACGCTCGACTGGGATACCCCAGCCGAGCGTCTACGTGATCTACTCACCACCTGAAACCAAGCGGTGTTGCGACGACCCCTTGAACCCAAGGGAACCGGTGCGGGGCCTCTTCCGTGCGGTACGGGGCGTCAGCGGCCTTCGACGATCTTCCGCAGCCGCTGCTCGAACGGGATGAGCGTCGCCTCACGCGTGTACGTGTCGGCGTGCCGGCGCGCCTCCGCGCGCTGCTCCGGGGTCAGGTCGCGGGCCGCCTTGCCCGCGGCGACCATCGACGCCGCCAGCTCCTCGACGTCGAGGCTGTTGGCGTTGAACCACAGCGGGTAGCCGTCGAGGACGTCCTGCGCGGCGATGCCGGGCTGGTGCACGGAGACGATCGGGTGCCCGAAGGCCATGTACTCGAAGATCTTGCCGGAGGTGACGTACCTGCCGCCGCCCGCGAGGAAGACCAGGACGTCGGCCTCCTCGTAGACCCTGCCGACCTCGGTCTTGGAGACCGGCCCGCAGTAGCGCAGGCCGGTGTCCTCCACGCCCTCGGGGCGGGGGCCGTCCTGGAGGCCGAGGCGGGCCTTCAGCGTGCCGGGGCTGTTCTTGAAGAAGCCGAGGTGGCCGTGTATCTGCAGTTCGGCGCCGGCCAGGTCCGGATGGCGACGGGCGATCTTGAACGCCTCGGCCATCTCCTCCACCGGCTGCTTCGCGGTGAGCGTGCCGAGGTAGGTGAACTTCAGCGGTGCGCGCCGCTGCCCGGCGGCCTCCTCGGCGGGCCGCTCGTCCGCCGGTTCCCCGGTGGTCTCCGGCAGCACGTCGGCGTCCCAGCCGTTGGGGACGACCATCATGCGGTCGGCGACCTCCGGGTAGCGCTCGGCGTGCCAGCCGCGCAGCGCCTCGTTGACGAAGACGGCCGCCGACGCCTTGTCGAGCATGCGCTTCTCCCACGCCCAGGCGATGTGCCCCTCGGGGAAGGCCGGCTCGTCGTGGAAGAGGTCCAGCGTCCACGAGTCGCGGTAGTCCATGACGTACGGGACGCCGGTCAGCTTGTTGAACAGCCAGGCGGCGCCGAAGGAGGCGAACGGGTTGCCGGTGGCGACGACCACGTCGAAACGCTGCTTGGCGTGCAGCTTCAGCGCCCGCGTCACGGACGCCCACGCCCAGGACGAGTACCGCTCGGGGAACAGCTTCGTCTGGCTGAGCTGGTAGACGCGCTTGGCCATCAGCGGGAAGCTGCGGCGCAGCCAGCTGTAGTCGCGCAGGTCGTGCTGCCAGGTGTACTGGTTGAGCGACGGCCGCTCCACGCGGATGCGCGGGTCGACGGTCTTCGACAGCTCCTCGTCGACGGAGCCGATCACGTCGTAGAGGAAGTCGAGCGGGGCGGCGCAGACCGTGACGTCCCAGCCCTTCTCCACCAGGTGGTTGGCGGTCGCCCGGGCGCGGTAGACGCCGCTCGCCCGCGACGGGGGGAAGTAGAACGCCAGGTAGAGCACACGGGGGCGCCGTTCGCTACGGTTCTTCATCAGTCTTCCTCGGTTGGTTCAGCGAGCGGCTGGAGGCGGGGTCGTCCGGGCGACGATCGGCGGCACGACGGAGTCGACGCTGTAGGCCAGGCGCGGGGTGCCCAGGCCCTCGCTCTCCCAGGCGTCCATCAGCTCGGCGGCGGTGCGCGTGGACAGGGCGTCGGCGACGACGACGAGGTCGGGGCCGCCCTGCGGACCGAAGCAGCGGCGCAGGACCATCCGGGCCGTGGCCGTCGGCCACACCCTGCGGTGCAGCGGCGCGAACACACGGCGGTGGACGCGGCCGGCGACCCGCTTCTCGTACGCCTTGAGGGCCTTCTTGGCCTTCGCGTTCAGGGGGCCGCGGCCGACCGCCCCGACGACGCGGCGGGGGGCCTGGTAGAGCACCGCCCGTTCGAGCCGCTGCGGCAGGTGCCTGGCCTCCAGCTCGTCGAGCGTCGTCAACCGCACGCCGCGGGCGAGCTTCTCGGCCGCCCAGGGCTGCTTCTGGCCGGTCAGGACGACCGCCCGGCCACCGGCCGCGACGACCGCGGCGGACTCTTCGACCACGGCCCGCCTGCGCGAGGCGCCGAGGGCCAGGAACAGTACCTGCATGTCACTCCATCACGGGGAGTCGGGGAACCAGAGTCGGTAGTGCGCCTGGGCCACGGCCTCGTAGCCGTAGTCGGCGGCAAGCTTCGCCTGGGCGCGTTCGAGGTCCAGTCCGCCGGCGAGGAAGCGGGCGCGCAGGCGCCGGTAGCCCTCGCTGATCGACTCCGCGTTCTCCTCCACGTCGATGAGTTCGCCCGCGGCGTCCTCGATGCCGGCGAGGGTCTTCTCGGGTCCGCCGCAGCGGGTGACCAGGACCGGCATGCCGGCGGCGATGCCCTCGACGATGGTCATGCCGAACGTCTCGTACCGGCTGGGGTGGACCAGCAGGTCGTGGCCGCGCATCAGCTCCAGCGCCTGCTCGTGCGGGATGGAGCCGGGCAGCTTCACGGCACCGCTCAGGCCGAGCTCGGCGACGCGTTCGGTGAGCGGGGCGCGCAGCGGGCCCTCGCCGACGAGGGTGAGGGTGAGCGACGGGTCCTCCGCGTGGCACTGGGCGAACGCCTCGACCAGCCAGGTGACGCCCTTGAGTTCGGTCACGCTGCCCAGGTACAGCCAGCTGCGCAGGTCCTTCACCGGCTCGGGGCGCGGGTCGTCGAAGGAGATCGGGTTGGGGATGCGCAGGATCCTGTCGGCGTGGTGCGGGAACCGGCGCTCCAGCACCTCGGTGACCTTGTCGCCGACGACGAGGAAACCGGTGACGCCGTGCAGCAGCTCGTCGTACAGCTCGACCGCCTCCGGGTCCTGGAAGACCCGCTCCAGGAAGGAGGCGTGCTCGGTGACGAAGACCTTCGCGCCGGGACGGGCGTTCTTCAGGGCGGCCCAGCCGCTGGGCAGGCCGACGTGGGCGTGGACGACGTCCGCGTCGATGGGCTTGCCGCCCAGGAGGTTGCGGAGCTGGCGCTCGTGGTTGCGGGACTGGGCGCCGTAGTCCTGTCCGCGCGGGGTGGTGACGGGGAAGGAGATCAGCTCGGCGCCGCCGGCGGTGGGGACGCGGTGCGCGGCCCGGGCCATCACCTTGGCGTTGGCCTTCTCGACCGCCCTCGTCGCCGCCGCGTCCATGGGGGCCACCCACGGGTCGCAGTGGTAGACGGTGAAGCTGTCGCAGCCGGGCGCGGTGGCCGCCACCATGGCCTGGACGAAGGATCCCCGGAAAGGCAGCTCCCGTGTCGGATACCACGGCGTGACCACGGCTGCATCCCTCGATGCTGCCTGCTTCATGTCGACTTCCTTACGAGATTGCGCGGCGACGCGCCACTTTATCACCGGCCGCCGTCCCGGCCGGGTGGCCGGGACGGCCCGCACCCCGGCCGCGGGGACGGGGTGCGGGGAGGTCCCGAGGAGCGCGACGGGCCGTGCGCGGCCGGCCTCCCGGCGCCCGCTCGCTTCCGTCTCCGGGGTGCTGCGGGCGGACGCGTCAGCCGTCGTTGCGGACGGCGCTCTGCCATTCCTCGAGGATGCGGACGACGTTGTGCGCGGCGCGCCCGTCGCCGTACGGGGTGCCCTTGTCGGCGGTGGGCGCGGCACGGGTGACCGTGGCGGCCCACTCGCCGGCGGGCAGCGTGTGCGGGTCGGGGACGAGGACGTTCCAGCCCGTGTCGACGGTCTCCACCCACTCCGTCTCCGGGCGGATGGTGGTGGTGACGCGCTCCAGCAGGAACGCCTCCTTCTGCAGGCCGCCGGAGTCGGTGACGACGCCCGCGGAGGCCAGCACGGCGGCGACGAGGCCGGCGTACGGCAGGGGGCGGCCGACGTGGACGGAGCCCTTCGCCAGGTCCAGGCCGTGCTGCCGGGCGCGGGCGACCAGGCGCGGGTGGGCGAGCAGCGCGACCGGCAGCGGCAGCGCGGCCAGCGAGTCGACGACCGCGGCGAGCCGCTCGGGGTCGTCGGTGTTGTCCGGCCGGTGGATCGTGGCCAGCAGGAACGGCTGCGACGGGTCGATGCCCTCGGGCAGCGCCGGGGCGGGGTGCTCGCCGGCGAGGACGGCGTCGCGGATGCGCAGGCAGATGTCGACCATGACGTCGCCGGCGAGGACGGCGCGGTCCTTCAGGCCCTCGTCGGCGAGGTGGCGCATGGCCTCCTCGGTCGGGGCGAGGAGCACGTCGGCGCAGTGGTCGGTGAGGACGCGGTTGTGCTCCTCCGGCATGCGCCGGTTGAAGGAGCGCAGGCCCGCCTCCAGGTGCGCGACGGGCAGGTGCATCTTCACCGCGGACAGGGCGCCGGCGATGGTGGAGTTGGTGTCGCCGTAGACGAGGACCCAGTCGGGCTTCTCCCGGTCCAGGACCGGGTCGAGCGCGGAGAGCACGGAGCCGGTCTGCACGCCGTGGCTGCCGGAGCCGACGCCGAGGTGGACGTCCGGGTCGGGGATGCCGAGGCCCTGGAAGAAGACGTCGGAGAGGTCGGCGTCGTAGTGCTGCCCGGTGTGCACAATGAAGTGCTCGTGCTCCGTCCCTGCGAACGCGGCCGCGATGGGCGCGAGCTTCACCAGTTGGGGACGGGCGCCGACGATGCTGATGACTTTCACTGCGCACTCTTCTTCTGGGTCAGGTCGATGAGGGGCACCGCCATCGTATGCCCGCGGGCCGGTGGTCCGTCACCGGGCCTCGGCGGCGGACCGGGGCGGCCGGATGCGGGATGCTAGGGTCGCGCGCCCGCGGAACGAGGATCGCTCGCCCGCGGTACAGGTACAGGGAAAGGTCGACGTCAGTCATGGCGGTCTTGTTCACGCGGAAAGCCAAGCGCCGGGCGGAGCGGCCCGGTCCGGCCGGGGCGGCGCCCCTCCCGGCCCCGGCCCCGGCGGCACCGCCGACCACCGGCTGGCTGGTCCGCGGCAAGGACGGCCGGCTCACCGCGTACGCGCCCGGCGACGGCGGTGTGCTGCGCTGGACGGAGACCCGCCCCGGCGGCCCGGCGTGGGCGGGGCCCGACCTGATCCCGGCGCCCGGGGTGCTGCCGTACCTGGCCGTGGCCCAGGGCGAGGACGGGTACGTCCACCTGGTGGGGCTGCGCCGCGAGCGGCTCGCGGACGGACGGACCCGCACGGACGTCGTGTACGCCCTGCAGTACCAGACGGGCCGCCCGGTGCGGGACTGGCGGCCACTGGGCACCCCGTACCCGGACGACCCGTCGCTCGCCGAGCGGACGGGCCTCCCGACGGCCGTCGTCGACACGGACGGCTCCCTCAACGTCTTCGTCCGCAACGCGGGCGGCGGGGTGTGCGTCCGCAGCCAGGCCAGGACGGGCGCCTGGGGCCCCTGGGTGGACCTGAAGGGCAGCGGCGTGCAGGGCATGGTGTCCGCGGCGCTCGCCGCCGACGGCCGCGTGGAGGTGCTGGCGCCGACGGGGAAGGGGCTGCTGCGGTGGGAGCGGGAGAAGCCGGGGGTCCGCTTCGAACGCGGTGAGGACGTGCCGCTGCGGGCCGCGCCCGACTCGCTGGGCGCCCTGGGGGCGGACGCGGAGAGCGGGCTGACGCATTTCTGGCACGATCCGGAGGACGGCTCGGTACGGGCGTGGCGGCCGTCGCTGCCGGACGGGGCGCGGCTCGGGGAGGGGACCGGGACGGGGCCGGTGGCGGCGCTGCGGGCCACCGCGGACGGTCACGACCGCACGGTGCTTGCGCACCGGGACGGGGCGACGGGGCGGGCGGCGCTGGCGGTGTACCCGGCCGGGGACGAGGCCGCCGGGGCGGTCTGGACCCCCACCGGCGGCCCCTGCCTGGGGGCGCCGTCGCTGGCGCTGGACGGGGCCGGGCGGGTCGTGATGGCCGTCGTCGGGACGGACGGCGCGCTGTGGATCGCCCGCCAGGAGCCCGGGCCCGGTCCGGCCCTGGGCGCCTGGGAGCGGGTCTCCCCCTGAGCCGGCCGCGGGCGGTCCCGGGGGACGCCCGCCGGAGGACGCCCGCGGCCGGACACGGCCCGGGCCGTCCGGGCGGCGCGCTCCAGCCGGGCGGCGCGCTCCAGATCGGGTGACGCGGTTCAGGCCGGGTGGCTCAGGCGCCAGCCGCGCCAGGCCGACTCGACCATCTCGCGGACGCCGCGGCGGGCCGTCCAGCCCAGTTCCTCGCGGATCAGGTCCGCCGAGGCGACCACCCGGGCCGGGTCGCCGGGCCGCCGCGGGCCGATCTCGGGCACCGGGCCGGTGAGGCCGGTGACCTCCTGGATCACGCGGACCATCTCCCGTACGGAGACGCCCTCGCCGCGGCCCACGTTGAGCACCAGCTCCGCCCGCGGGTCCTCGACGAGCCGCCGCGCCGCCGCCAGGTGCGCGGCGGCGATGTCCTCGACGTGGATGTAGTCGCGGACGCACGTGCCGTCCGGCGTGGGGTAGTCGTCGCCGAACACCAGCGGCGCCCGGCCGGCCGTGAGCCGCTCGAAGACCATCGGCACCAGGTTGCACACGCCGTCGTCGGCCAGTTCCGGCACGGCCGCGCCCGCCACGTTGAAGTAGCGCAGCGCGGCGGTGGCCATGCCGTGGGCGCGGCCGGCCGCGCCGGTCATCCACTCCCCCGCCAGCTTCGTCTCGCCGTACGGGTTGATCGGCGCGCACGGGGTCTTCTCGGTGACCAGGTCCACGTCGGGCATCCCGTACACGGCGGCCGACGAGGAGAACAGGAACCGGCCCACGCCGGCGTCGACCGCGGCGTCGAGGAGGACGCGCAGGCCCTCGACGTTCTGCCGGTAGTAGAGGAGCGGCTTCGCCATCGACTCGGCGACCTGCTTCTTCGCCGCGATGTGCACGATGCCGGTGACGGCGTGCTCCCGCAGGACGCGGTCGAGGAAGTCCCGGTCGAGGACCGTGCCGCCCGCCAGCGGGACACCGGCGGGCAGCCGGTCGGCGCGCCCCGACGTCAGGTCGTCGACGACGACGACGGGCTCCCCCGCCGCGGCCATCGCCCGCACCACGTGCGCGCCGATGAATCCGGCGCCTCCGGTGATCATCCAGGTCATCGTGGAACCTCCAGCAGGTCGGCCCCGCCCCGCCGGGCGGCGGGACAGGGCCTGGGGTGTCGACGGCTGTGGAGCGCGGGCGCTCAGCCGCCGATGACGACGCGGCGGACGCCCTCCCAGCGGGCCGGGTCGGTGGTGCGGCGCCCGTCGACGAGGACCCTCACGTCCGGCAGGTCCGAGGCCGCCAGCTCACGGTACTCGGCGTGGTCGGCCTGGAGGACCGCCGCGGTGACCTTCTCGCCCCGGTGCGGGGTGAGGCCGTGGGCGGCGAGCTCCTCGTCCGTGTACATCGGGTCGGAGACGTACGGGACGGCGCCGCGCGCCTTCAGCGCCTCGACGACCCCGAAGACGCCGGAGAACGCGGTCTCCTTGACGCCGCCGCGGTAGGCGGCGCCCAGCACCAGCACGGCCGCGTCCTTCAGGTCGCCGTAGGCGGCGGCCAGCAGGTCGACGGCGTACTCCGGCATCGCGGCGTTCGCCTCGCGCGCGGAGCGGACGACGGTCGCCTCCGGGTCGTTCCACAGGTACATCCGCGGGTAGATCGGGATGCAGTGGCCGCCGACGGCGATGCCCGGCTGGTGGATGTGGCTGTAGGGCTGCGAGTTGCAGGCCTCGATGACCTTCTTGACGTCGATGTCGTTCTTGTCGGCGAAGCGGGCGAACTGGTTCGCCAGGCCGATGTTGACGTCGCGGTAGGTGGTCTCGGCGAGCTTGGCCAGCTCGGACGCCTCGGCGGTGCCGAGGTCCCACACGCCGTTGGGCCGGGGGAGGTCGGCGCGCTCGTCGAAGTCGAGGACCTGCTCGTAGAACTCGACGCCGCGCCGCGTGGACGCCTCGTCGATGCCGCCCACGAGCTTCGGGTAGCGGCGCAGGTCGGCGAAGACGCGGCCGGTGAGGACCCGCTCCGGGGAGAAGACCAGGTGGAAGTCCTCGCCGGGGGTGAGGCCGGAGCCCTCCTGGAGCATCGGCGCCCAGCGGGTGCGGGTGGTGCCGACGGGGAGGGTCGTCTCGTACGAGACGAGGGTGCCCGGCTTGAGGCCCTTGGCGATGGCCCGGGTGGCGGAGTCCATCCACCCGAAGTCGGGGGTGCCCTCGGCGTCCACGAACAGCGGGACGACCACGACGACGGCCTCGGACCGCGCGACGGCGGCGGCGGTGTCCGTGGTGGCGGTGAGCAGCCCGGCGTCGACGGCCTTCTTCAGCTTGACGTCCAGGTCGTGCTCGCCGGGGAAGGGCTCGGTGCCGGCGTTGACCAGCTCGACGACCTTCTCGTTGACGTCGGCGCCGATGACCTTGTGGCCCTTGTCGGCGAACTGCACGGCGAGCGGCAGACCGATCTTGCCGAGCGCGACTACACAGATGTTCATCGGGTCAGTTTCCTCTTCACACGGGACAGGACGCGGCGCAGTCGCAGGCCGGCGCCGGGCGGGGGCCCCCACAGCGGGGCCGTGGTGACGACCAGCCTCCCCGCGGCGTCGGCGGTGGCGGAGACCCGGTACGGGACCTTCTCCCGCCAGCGCCGGGCCAGCGGCAGCGGCACCCCGCGGGTCTTGACGGGGATCTCGTACGTCGAGCCTGCCACATCCAGGTAGGCGCGGACGTCGAGGCGGGCCCGGACCGGCCGGAGCGGGATGCGGGCCCGCAGCACCGTCCCGGTGCCGTCCGCCGCCTCCTCCTGGTCGGACTCCCCCACCAGCGGGGGCAGTTCGGTACCGGCGGGGACGCGCCGGCCGCCGGGCCTGTCGGCGCTCCTCGGCATGGGCCGGCCGGCGAGGCGGAGGGTCGCGGACCCGGTCTCGCCGGTGACGGGGAGGCGGACGGCGAGGGAGACGGCCATGTCGTCGCCGTCCTGCTCCCACGCGGCGGAGACCAGGCCCGTGCCGCCGGCGAGCTGCCCGGGGACGGCCTCGCCGATCACCTCGAACAGCCGGTCGGGCAGGCCGAGGGCGGGGTCGCGGAAGCCGGGGTAGCGCACGTACGCGCGCCCGTCCTCCAGCAGCAGCGGCGGGGCGCCGCGCTCCGCCTCGTCCTGGATCGCGCGGACCAGCAGGTCGACGGCGCCGCGCTGGGCGAGGGCGATCCGCACCCGGCGCCGGACGTCCATGGAGTCGCGCAGGGCGTCGGTGAAGTAGGCGTCGGCCAGTTCCGCGATGCCGGCGCACACCTCGACCCGGGTGTCGTGGTCCAGGGACGGGAAGTCGTCCTGGACGAGCTTGGCCAGCTCCCAGGTGAAGTGCCGCCTGAGGACCCAGTCCCGCTTCGGGCCGGCCTCGATCAGCTTCGCCGCGTGCTCCATCATCCGGGCGGTGCAGCGCAGCCGGGACAGGTGGCCGGAGCGGTAGGTGATGTTGGAGCTGTCGCCGCGCTTCACGGCGTAGTAGCACGTGTAGTCCGCGAGGACGGAGATCCGCCGGGCGCGGACACACGCCTCTATGGTGAACGGCTGGTCGGAGCCGACCGGCATGTCCTCCGGGAAGCGCAGCTTGTGCTCCTCCACGAAGTCGCGCCGGAACAGCTTGGTGTTGGCCAGCGAGAACGGCAGCGCCGAGTCGTACAGGCTGACGTCCGGGGCGTTCTCCTTGAAGAGCGCCTGGTGGACGTAGCGGCCGTTGGTGCCGACCATCTTGCCCATGACGATGTCGGAACCGTGCTCGTCGGCGTACTTCACCATGCGTTCCAGGGCCTGCCGGCCGAGGTAGTCGTCGGAGCCGACGAAGTACACGTAGCGGCCGGTGGCCACCTCCAGGGCCCGGTTGCTGGGCGCGGCCGGGCCTCCGGAGTTCGCCTGGTGGATGACCTTCACGAGGCCGGGGTACCGCTCGGCGAAGCGGTCGAGCTCCCGGCCGCTGTCGTCGGTCGAACCGTCGTCGACGGCCACGATCTCCAGGCGGTCGGGCCCGATGCTCTGCTTGACGAGCGAGTTCAGGCAGTCCGTCAGGTACGGCATCGTGTTGTAGACCGCCACCACGACGGTGACATCAGGTCTGGTCAAGGGAGACTACCCCTGCCCCTTTGCGGAGCCGTCGAGGCGGACGGTCTCACCGGTCGCCGCGGACTCCAGGACGGCCGCGGCGACCTCCACGGTCCGCAGGCCCTGCCGCAGCGTGCAGATGTCGTCGGACGTGCCGAGGACCGCGTCGCGGAACAGCTCGTGCTCCACGAGCAGCGGCTCGCGCTTCGGGATCGCGTACCGCACCATGTCGCCCTCGGCGACGCCGCGGAAGGCGCGCAGCGCCTCCCACTCGGTGGCGACGGCGGCGTTGGAGTGGAACGTCAGGTCGGCGGTGAGGGTGTCGGCGACGAAGCAGCCGCGCTCACCGGTGACGGACGTGAAGCGCTCCTTGAGCGGGCTCAGCCAGTTGACGAGATGGCTGACCATGGTCCCGTCGGAGAGCTGGCCGACGGCGGACACCATGTCCTCGTGGGGGCGGCCCGACTTGGACACCGTGTGCGCGGCGATCGAGGTGTATGTCTGGCCGGTGACCCAGCCGGTGAGGTCGATGTCGTGGGTCGCCAGGTCCTTGACGACGCCGACGTCCGCGATGCGGTGCGGGAAGGGGCCCTGGCGGCGGGTGACGACCTGGTACACGTCGCCCAGTTCGCCGGCCTCCAGGCGGGCCCGCAGGGAGCGCAGCGCCGGGTTGCACCGCTCGATGTGGCCGACGCCGGCGACGAGGCCGCGCGACTCGAACGCCTCGACGAGGCGGCGGGCGCCCTCGACGGTGTCCGCGACGGGCTTCTCGATGAGCGCGCACACGCCGGCCTCGGCCAGCTTCAGGCCGACCTCCTCGTGGAGGGCGGTCGGGCAGGCGACGACGGCGTAGTCCACGCCGAGGGCGAGCAGTTCCTCGACGGTGTCGAGGACGGGGGCGCCCTGCGCCCAGCCGTTCTGGTCGCCCATCGGGTCGACGACGCCGACGAGCCGGACGCCCTCCAGCCCGGCGAGGACGCGGGCGTGGTGGCGGCCCATGGAGCCGAGGCCGACGAGGCCGGCGCGGAGCGTGGTGTCGGCGGCGGTCACAGGCCCTCCCCCAGCGCGTTGACGGCGGTGACGATCCGCTCCAGGTCGCCCTGGGACAGCGACGGGTGGACGGGCAGGGACACGACCTCGGCGGCCGCCTTCTCCGTCTCCGGCAGGTCCCAGGTGCGCCCGGCCTTCTGGTCCGGCTCCCAGTACGGCTTGAGGCGGTGGATCGGCGTCGGGTAGTACACGGCGTTGCCGATGCCGGCCTCGGTGAGCTTCGCCATGGCGGCGTCGCGGTCGCCGCGGACGCGGATCGTGTACTGGTGGTAGATGTGCCGGGCGCCCTCGGCGACGACCGGGGTCACCACGTTCGGCGCGGTGATGTGCTCGGAGAGGTACGCGGCGTTGGCGATGCGCTGCTCGGTCCAGCCGTGCAGCTTCGTCAGCTGGACGCGGCCCACGGCGGCGGCGACGTCGGTCATGCGCATGTTGGCGCCGACGATCTCGTTGGCGTACCGCTGCTCCATGCCCTGGTTGCGCAGCAGGCGCAGCGTGCGGGCGATCTCCGCGTCCGCGACGGTGATCATGCCGCCTTCGAGGGAGTGCATGTTCTTGGTCGGGTAGAAGCTGAACGTGCCGCCGACGCCGAACGCGCCGACCGGGGTGCCGTTCAGGGCCGCGGCGTGCGCCTGGCAGGCGTCCTCCACGACGGCCAGCTTGTGCTTGCCGGCGATGGCCATGATCCGGTCCATGGCGGCCGGGTGGCCGTACAGGTGCACCGGCATGATCGCGACCGTACGCGGGGTGATGGCGGCCTCGACGGCGGCGGGGTCCACGCAGAAGGTGTCCGGGTCGATGTCGACGAAGACGGCGTCGGCGCCGACCAGCCGGACCGCGTTGGCGGACGCGGCGAAGGAGAACGACGGCACGATGACCTCGTCGCCCGGGCCGATGTTCAGGGCCATCAGAAGGAGGTGCAGCGCCGAGGTGCCGGAGTTGACGGCGACGCAGTGGCGGCCCTCGACCAGGTCGGCGAAGCCCTCCTCGAACGCCGCGACCTCGGGGCCCTGTACGACCCGGCCGCTGCGCAGTACGCGTACGGCGGCTTCGATCTCCTCTTCACCGATGACAGGGCGGGCAGCGGGAATGGGCTGCTCGTTCACGCTCGGCATGGACGTCCTCCTTGAACACCGCAAGAGCTCTTCGTGGCAGAGGTCCGGGGTGCGCGTACGTCTCGTCGAGAGCGCGCGTCCACCCCTCCGGCGCGATGCCGACGCCCCACCGATGACGGCCGGTACGGGTCCGGCCCGGAACCGGGTCGCACACCGCCCGGGCGCTCCGGTGGAGAACGGCGGGCGGCATCGACCGGCGTCAGATTATCAGGAATGTCTTCGTCGATTTCCGGGCCGTTAACAGCGGGAAGCATCGGTTCTGAAACAGAATCCGTGCCCCGCCCCACCGGAATGCGGGGCGGGACACAGATCATTTCAACGACACTTCACCGGACGGTCAGTTTTCCGTGACCGTCGTCACGGGAGAAGCGGCCGGCTCCCCGGCGGCCTCCCCGGCCGTCTCCGGCGCCGCCTCGGCGGCCGCGGCCTTCTTGGCGGTCGTCTTCCTGGCGGTCGTCTTCTTCGCCGCGGTCTTCTTGACCGCCGTCTTCTTGGCGGCGGTCTTCTTGGCCGTCGCCTTCTTGGCGGTCTTCCGGGCGGGCTTGGTGCCGGCCGGGGCGTCCGGTCCGGTCTCCTGCCCGGCCCCGGCCTCCGTCCCGGCGGTCTCCGGCCCGGTCTCCGGTCCGGCGGCCGGGGCGCCGCCCACCACGACGATCGCGGCCTCCTCGGCACCCGACGGCGAACCGGCGGGAGCGGTGACCTTGCGGACCACCCGGCGGCGCGGCCGCGGCGGAGCCGCCGGGGGCGCGGGCTCCTCGACGGCCGGCGCCTCGGCCGCCGGCTGCTCGGCGGCCGGCGCCTCCGGGGGTGTATCANNNCGACGACGGCGGCCGCCGCGGCCTCCGGCGAACCGGCCGGCGCGGTCGCCCTGCGGGTGGCGCGGCGGCGCGTACGGCCCTGGGGCGCGGCGGGTTCCGCGGCGGGCGCCTCGGGGGCGGTCTCCGACGGGACGGCGGCCGGCTCGGGAACGGCGGCCGGGGCGGGCGCCTCCGGCTCCGGCGCCACCGCGGCCTCGGCCACCTCGGCCACCGGGGTCTCGGGGGTCACCGGCGTCCGGACGACCGGCGCGGCCTCGGCGTCGCGCGGCGCGCCGGCCGGGGCCAAGGCCCTGCGGCTCGCCCGGCGACGGGTACGGCCCCGGGACGCGGCGGCCTCGGCCTCGGCGGCGCTGGAGTACAGCTCCTCGTCCGGGGCGAACACCGGCTCCGCCTCGGCGGCCGGGGCGGGCGCCTCCGGCTCCGCGGCCTCGACGGCGGGCGCCTCGACCGGCTCGGCGTGCTCGTGCGGCTGCTCGGCGTGCTCGTGCGGCTGCTCGGCGGCGCGACCGCGCTTGCGGGACTTCTTGCCGCCGCCGCCCGCGGCGGTGGGCTGCTCCATGTGGACGATGACACCGCGGCCGTTGCAGTGCACGCACGTCTCGGAGAACGACTCCAGCAGGCCCTGGCCGACCCGCTTGCGGGTCATCTGGACCAGGCCCAGCGACGTGACCTCGGCGACCTGGTGCTTCGTACGGTCGCGGCCCAGGCACTCCAGCAGGCGCCGCAGCACCAGGTCCCGGTTGGACTCCAGCACCATGTCGATGAAGTCGATGACGACGATGCCGCCCAGGTCGCGCAGGCGGAGCTGCCGGACGATCTCCTCGGCCGCCTCCAGGTTGTTCCTGGTGACGGTCTCCTCCAGGTTGCCGCCCTGGCCGGTGAACTTGCCGGTGTTGACGTCGACCACGACCATCGCCTCGGTCTTGTCGATCACCAGCGAGCCGCCGGACGGCAGCCACACCTTGCGGTCGAGCGCCTTCATCAGCTGCTCGTCGATCCGGTACGTCGCGAAGACGTCCACCTCGGACGTCCAGCGCTGGAGCCGGTTCGCCAGGTCGGGGGCGACGTGCGACACGTAGCCGTGGATGGTCTGCCACGCCTCGTCGCCGCTGATGACGACCTTGGAGAAGTCCTCGTTGAAGATGTCGCGGACGACCCGGACGGTCATGTCCGGCTCGCCGTAGAGGAGCGTCGGGGCGTTGCCCGTCCTCGCCTTCTGCTGGATCTCCTCCCACTGCGCCTGGAGCCGCTCGACGTCGCGGCGCAGCTCGTCCTCGCTGGCGCCCTCGGCGGCGGTCCGCACGATGACGCCCGCGTCCTCGGGGACGATCTTCTTGAGGATGGTCTTCAACCGGGCCCGCTCGGTGTCGGGGAGCTTGCGGCTGATGCCGGTCATCGAGCCCTCGGGCACGTAGACCAGGTACCGGCCGGGCAGGGAGACCTGGCTGGTGAGGCGGGCGCCCTTGTGGCCGATGGGGTCCTTCGTCACCTGCACGAGGACGGGCTGGCCGGACTTGAGCGCGGTCTCGATGCGGCGCGGACCGTGGGCCATGCCGAGCGCCTCGAAGTTGACCTCGCCGGCGTACAGGACGGCGTTGCGGCCCTTGCCGATGTCGACGAACGCGGCCTCCATGGACGGCAGGACGTTCTGCACCTTGCCCAGGTAGACGTTGCCGACGTACGAGGTCGCCTGCTCCTTGTTGACGTAGTGCTCGACGAGCACGCCGTCCTCCAGGACGCCGATCTGCGTGCGGTCGCCGTGCTGGCGGACGACCATGACGCGCTCGACGGCCTCGCGGCGGGCGAGGAACTCGGCCTCGGTGATGATCGGGACGCGGCGGCGCCCCTGCTCGCGGCCCTCGCGGCGGCGCTGCTTCTTCGCCTCCAGGCGCGTGGAGCCCTTGATGGACTGCACCTCGTCGGACGGCTCGGCGCCCTTGTCCCGCGGGGGCCGCGGCTCGCGGACCTTGACGACCGTGCGGACGCCGTCCTCCTCGGCGGCCTCGACCTCGGCGGGCTCGCCGCTGCGGCGGCGACGGCGGCGGCGACGGCGCGAGCTGCTGGTACCGGCGGCGGACGGGGTGGCGTCGCTCCCGGAGTCCTCGGAGTCCTCGGAGTCCTCGGGGCCTTCGGGGCCCTCCGGCTCGTGGTCGGTGTCCTCGTCCTCGGCGCCGTCCTCGTCGCCCTGGTCGCCGGCCGTCTCGTCGTGGTCGTCGGCGGACTCGCCGCGGCGGCGGCGACGGCCGCCCCGGCGGCGGCGGCGCGACGGGCGCTCCTCGAAGTCGTCCTGCTCGTCGCCCTCGGCTGCGGCCTGCTCGGCCTCCTCGGCGGTCTCGTCCTCGGCCTCGGCCTCCTCGGCGGGGGCGGGCTCGACGGGACGCACGGGCTCGGCGGCCTCGGCGGCCTCGCCGCGACGGCGGCGGCGACGGCGCCCGCCGGCCTCGGCAGCGGCCGGCTCGACGGGCGCGTCCGTCTCCTCTCCGGCGGCGGCCTCCGCGGCCTCCGCGGCGGCGGCCGCGGCGGCGGTCTCCGGGGTCTGGAACATCGGCTCGGTGAAGACCGGGGCCTGGAACACCGGTACGGCGGGACGCGCCGGGCGGCGTCCGCGCTCGGGGCCCCGAGGGGGCTCGGCGGTGAACTGCGGGGCGGTCGCACGGCGGCGCGTACGCCCCCGGGAGGCCGCCTGCTCGGCGGCGGTGACCTGGCCGGACTCGTCGGCGGCGATCTGCGCGACGGTGGCGGCGGGCAGGCTCTCGCCCGCCTCGGCCTCGGGACGCGCGGCGGGCGCGGTCGCCTTGCGCGTGGCACGCCGACGCGGGCGGGCCGGAGCGGCCGGCTCCTCGACGGGCTCCTCGACAGGGGTGGAAGCCTCGGGGGCGACGGCTTCGGACGCGGCGACAGGGGCGGTGGTCTCGGGCGCGGCGGCCTGCGGCTCCACGGCCCCGGAAGCCCCGGCGGGCGCGGTCGCCTTGCGGGTGGCACGCCGACGCGTACGCACTGGAGCGGCGGCCTCGGAGGGCTCCTCCACAGGGGCGGAAGCCTCGGAGACGGGGGACGCGGCGGCCTCGCCGGCTTCCGCGGCCGGGACGGCCTCGGGCGCGGAAGCCTGCGGCTCCACCGTCACCACCGCCTCGGACACCTCCGCGGCGGGCGCCGTCGCCTTGCGCGTGGCACGCCGGCGCGGGCGGGCCGGAGCGGCCGGCTCCTCGACGGGCTCCTCGGCAGGGGTGGAAGCCTCGGGGGCGGCGGCCTCGGACGCGGCGTCCGGAACGGCCCCGGAAGCCTCGGCGGGCGCCGTCGCCTTGCGCGTGGCACGCCGGCGCGCACGCACCGGAGCGGCCGGCTCCTCGACCGCCTCCCCGACAGGGGCGGCGGCCTCGGACGCGGCGGCCTGCGGCTCCACGGCCCCGGAAGCCTCGGCGGGCGCGGTCGCCTTGCGCGTGGCACGCCAGCGCGGGCGGGCCGGAGCGGCGGCCTCGGAGGGCTCCTCCACAGGGGCGGAAGCCCCGGGAGCGGCGGCCTCGGACGCGGCGGCCTCGCCGGCTTCCGCGGCCGGGACGGTGGTCATCACGGTCTCGGGGGCGGTGTCCGCCGTGACCGGCGGGCCCGCGGGACGCGACGCGGCGCGGCGCCTGCGACGCGGCGGCAGCGTGCCACCAGGCGTGTTGTCTTCTTCGCTCATACCGGCGGTGCCGGTTTCGTTCGACTCGAGCATGCGGGCGGTTCTCCCGTCACGCTCCCGGGCGCCGCGCCTGTGTCCGGTCCGGCCGCGGCACCGCGCGGTGCGCGGTGGCCGCCGTCCGGGGCGCGGGCGCCGCACGGGAGCTGTATGTCTGGCTCGCCGGTTCCGTACGCCTTCTGCGCACGGCCTGGCGAAAGTCTTCTGTGTCTGTGCGCGGCCCGGTCCAGGTGGTTCCCGAGTGCCAGGGTCACGCTTCGACGACCGCTCCTACGCGGAACCTGCACCTTCCGGCGCCGTCGCGGCGGCGGGCTCGGCGACCCTGGGAGGGGCGGCCGGGACTGCCTCGCGGTCGGGCGCGAGCGGGTCGGTCACCGTGCCGGACTCCTCGTCGAAGAGCCCCTGCGCCAGCCTGGTCACCGCTGCGGGGACCGGCGGCGCCAGGTCGGCCACAGCTCGGAGACCGGACAGGACGTCGTCGGGTCGGACGGCAGGTGTCACGTGCCGAACAACCAGCCGCAGTATCGCACAGGGGCCGTCCGGCGGCCCATCAGCCGGGGCGGGAACGGTTTCGAGTCCCGTCACCGCGGAACGGGCGTCGAAGGTGCGCAGACCGTTCTTGGTCATGCGCTGCACCTCCACGGTGCCCGCCGCGAGGAACGCGGCGACGGCCCGTTCGGCGTCGGCGGGATCGACCCCGTCGAGCCGCAGCTCCCACACGGAGGCGGTGAGGCGGTCGGCGAGGCCGGAGGTGCGGGCCTCCACCGCGTCGACGACGTCGAGGCCCCGCGGCAGGGACCCGTCCAGCAACTCCCGCAGTCTCGCGGGGTCGCGCGGCTCGGTGAGCGCGATCTCCAGGTACTCGGCCTCGGAGGCCGTACCGGTCGGGGCGGCGTTCGCGTACGACACCTTGGGGTGGGGCGTGAAGCCGGCCGAGTACGCCATGGGCACCTCGGCGCGGCGCAGCGCACGCTCGAACGCGCGCTGGAAGTCTCGGTGGCTGGTGAACCGGAGGCGGCCGCGCTTGGTGTAGCGCAGTCGGATGCGCTGCACCGCCGGTGCGGGCGGCGGGCCTTCGGGCTGTCGCTTGCCCAGTGGTTCTTCTCCTCGGTGCGGGGCGGCGCGGTGGCGCGCCGCCCACCGGATGCGGTGGGACGTCCCGGGGGTCCCGCCCGGGTCACCCCCGCTGGTGCGGGAGGACCTCGGGGGCGGGCGCCGCGCCGGAAGCAGTCGTTGTACTACCCAGGGTACGCGCAGGGAAGCATCCCTCCACCCCCGGCCGCGCGGCGGGAGCGCACCGCTCGGGGCGCTTCCCCCGCCTGCGCGGCCCGGTGACGCGACGGCCCGCCCGGGGGTCTCCCCGAGCGGGCCGCGACCGGAACGCCGTGCCCCGCCGGCGGCTACTTCACGACCGTGAGCGGGAGCAGCTTCTTGCCGGTGGGACCGATCTGGATCGAGGTGTCCATCTGGGACCAGAAGGAAACGGGTCCAAATCCATCGGGTAGTGTCCGCCCCCGTGAAGACGTACGACATTGAGACCGAGTGGTCCGCCGCAGACCTGGCCCTACTGGAGGACCTGAAGAGGGCGGAGGCGCTGCTCCCCGAGGACGCTCCCCGAGCCCTGCTCTCCATCCGCCTGTCTGTACTTACAGAGGACACTACGTCGCCTGTGCGGCAGGAGCTCGACCTCCGCATGCTTGCCAGGGACAAGGGGTACCGCGTCGTCGGCGTCGCCTCGGACCTCAACGTGTCGGCAACGAAGGTTCCGCCGTGGAAGCGGAAGGAGCTTGGCGAGTGGCTCAACAACCGGGCGCCCGAGTTCGATGCTCTCCTCTTCTGGAAGCTCGACCGCTTCATCCGTCGCATGTCGGATCTCTCGACCGTGATCGAGTGGTGTGAGCGGTACGGGAAGAATCTCGTATCGAAGAACGACGCGATCGACCTCAGTACGACTGTCGGCAGGATCATGGTCACGCTCATCGGGGGCATCGCCGAGATCGAGGCCGCCAACACGAGCACACGAGTGTCGAGCCTGTGGGACTACGCCAGGACTCAGACTGACTGGCTTGTCGGCAAGCCCGCGTATGGATACGAGACCGCAGAGAGGGACGGCAGGACCGTCCTCGCCATCAAGGGGGATGCCCACAAAGCGCTCCACTGGGCGCGCCGCATGGCACTCCGAGGAGTCTCCGCTCGGCGCATGGTTCGATGCCTCGTCCGGTCCGAACTCATGTCGGCAGGTCTCACCCCGTCGACTCTCCTCCGCCGCCTCCGTAACCCGGCGCTCATGGGGTATCGGGTCGAGGAGAACAAGCAGGGCGGAAAGCGGCGCAGCAGGCTCGTCCTCGGCAACGACGGCAAGCCGATACGAGTCGCTCCCCCGATCTTCACCGAGGAGGAGTTCGAGACCCTTCAAGCAGCACTCGACCGCCGAAGCAAGAACCAGCCTGCCCGGCAGACAGGCGGAGCCACACAGTTCCTCGGCGTACTGATCTGCGTCGACTGTTCCACCAACATGACCGTGCAGAAGACGAGCCACAAGGGACGGGACTACGCCTACTTGCGGTGCGGCAACTGCAAGAGCGGAGGGCTCGGCGCCCCCAACCCGCAGGGTGTCTACGACGTGCTGGTGAGCGATGTCCTCCGAGTCCTCGGGGACTTCCCCGTACAGGTCCGGGAGTACGCACGAGGAGCCGAAGCCCGCGCCGAGGTGAAGCGCCTCGAAGAGGCCATCGCCTACTACATGACCGAGCTCGAACCGGGAGGCCGCTACACGAAGACGCGGTTCACGCGGGAGCAGGCGGAGAGGGCGCTCGACAGGCTCACGGACGAACTGAACGCCATCGACCCCGAGACCACACAGGACCGGTGGACCCTCGTCCACAACGGGAAGACGTTCCGCGAAGTCTGGGAAGAGGGCGGCATGGAAGCCATGGCGGAAGACCTGCGCCGAGTCGGCATCACGTGCGAGGTGACTCGGACAAAGGTCAAGGGAGTGCGCGCTCCGTCCGTGCATCTGCGGCTGAAGATCCCTCGCGATGTGCGCGAGCGCCTCGTCATCAAGAGCGACGATTTCGCCGCCAAGCTCTGACGAGAGACGGCCCCCGTCCTGGCTCGCCTACCGCGACGCGAAGGGCGGGGGCTCGGCCGGCCAGGTTGACGACCGAGCAACCTGCCGTGTAGGAAGATCCTCCCGCTCCCTCGTGGAGCGGACCGTAGCTCCCGCCGTGTGACGGCGGTAGAGCTGGCCACTCCGTGAAGGGGCCGCCATCCAGAGGGCTGGCAGGGGAGGCAGGAGCACCCCGAGCGCGAACGGTACGCGCGACTTCCACTCACTCGCCGAGGCACAGCTACGCGCTGCCCTTGGCTGCCGACAGGAGGTTGCCGCCCCTTGAACATCACGATCGAAATCGTCTGGACCTGCGAGGTCTGTGCGTCCCCTCTCATCGACGGAGAGACCCACGCCTGCGGCACCACCGAGCCCGCCGCCTGAACCATCCCTGCTCACGGCCACCCCGAGAAGCGAAAGGAGGCACATGCGCCCGCCATCCGGCGGGGCCATCGGCGCACCCGCACGCGCCCCACAGGAAGTAGGGAGGACGGCAACCTTTGGGAGCCATCAAGGACAAGGGGCGACAGCTCCATCAGATCGAGCGCGTCCCGTATGAGGACGCGTTCCTCATCGGTGATCTCCTCACTACCCGGACCACCATCCTGTCCGGGGAACCGAAGGCTGGGAAAACCTTGCTCAGCGCTGGCATGGGGATGGCCCTACTCAACGGTGAGCCGACGTTCCTCGGGCAACCCGTGCTTCGGAAGCTCGACCACATCGTCTTCGGCGTGACCGACGACGGCGCACCGGAGGAACTGAAGGAGCGGCTGTACGGTGCCGTGCCGGACGACTCGGTGACCATCTTCCCCGTCGAGGACCCCGGAGACCCCCACTACTGGGCGGGCATCGGCGCAGACCTGGCGGACATCAAGCCAGGGCTGTTCGTTCTGGACAACATCATCGGCGCCCTCGCTCCGGGCGAAGACATCTCCTCACCCGTCACCGCGCAACGGATCATGCACAGCCTGCGCCCGATCAGCGAAGCGGGCATCCCCACCCTGTTGGTCACCCACACTCCCAAGGGGACGGGGGAAGGGATGAGCGTCTCCTCTTCCCCGATCGGGGGACGGGCCATCGCTGCGGGCGCACGTGGGCTCATCGCATTGCGGAACTCCGGCAAGCACGGCAGGCGGATTCAGACCGCCAGCAACCGGGCCCGGGAAGACCTGGACCTGAGTGTCACCGTGCGCCGTGCCGGCGAGTCCAGCGAGGTCCCCATCTGGGAGCGGGCCGAGCCCCGCTTGAAGGTCGTCGGCCTGCCGAAGGCGAAGCCGTGGGACGAAGACCTCCTCGCGCGGATCATCGAGGAGCAGCCGGAGGAGACGACGTACAAGGCGCTGGCACTGCGCTACGCGCCCACGGTCGGGCGGAAGTGGGAGACCGTCCGGCCCAAGCTCAGCGAGGCCCTGGAACTTGTCGATGGGCGCTGGGCCAGGAAGCCCGACGCGACAGCCTGACTCGTGGTGGTGGTGATGTTGCCCCCCTTACAGGAAGTGTCACCACCACCAGCTACCTCGCTCCGCTCGGCAAGCCTCGCTCCCCCTTGCTACTTACGTAAGTACGCCAGTCTTCTGACACTGGCGGCCTACGGCCGACCAGCGTGCAGACCACTGGAGAACTGCAAAGCCCCAGCCTGCCAGCGGCGAAGAGGTAGGGAGCAGGGGCGGCCTTCGGCCGCACGACGGGAGGACGCTTCAGCAGAGCGGCCCCGAAGGGGCCGACATCAAGAAGACCAGGGTGGGGCGCTGCCGCGCCCCCACTGAGCGAAGCGCCATGCGGTAAGCCTCGAAAGGGTTCACTCCTGTGCAGTCTCAGGCCGTCGAACTGGCCAAGCAAACCGCGTCCTACCTGCACTTTCTTCGCCGCTGCCCTGCTACGCCGCCGCTCTGACGAGGTCTGAAACCGTGGCAGGATTTTGGCCGCCAAGACCCGGCGGTGAGTCGAGACCCCTTCAAGGGGGCATACCCCACCCCCTCTGACTCTCGGCTGCTCTGCTCTCCGCTCCTACGATGCAGTCATGATCAAGATGTCTTGGGCGCTGGCAGGCGAGCACGCGGACGCATGGACCGGAGCCGACATACAAGAGGGCACAGCGGTACTGGAAGCGCGAGTCAGGGCCGTTGTCGAGGCAAGCGGCATGACTGCCGCAGCCACGCAGCACTGGCAGGAAACCTTCCTCGCCCCCGTGGTCAACGGTCTGCGCACCGAGGGACTGTCGGCCCTGTCGCAAGGCGGGACATGGAGCAAGGCAGCAGGGCCGATGCTCGTCTCCGTCTCGCCCGACCGTTGCGCAGCGTGATCAGTAACGGGCGTCTCGAAAACCAAGGTTTGTGAGACGAGACAGGAAGCGCCCCGCAAGGGGGCGCAGCACTGTTCAAAACCCGTCTCGAAACCTCCGTCTCGGGCTTGACCTTTTGAGACGAGTTCTGAGACAGTCGGGCCATGGCAGAGATCATCACGCCCACGGGGCAGCTCATCGGTTACGCCCGCGTCTCCACCGACGACCAGGAAGCACAGCTCCAGCGCGACGCACTGACGGCCGCAGGCTGCGCCCGGATCTTCGAGGACAAGGCATCGGGCAAGAACACTGACCGGCCGGAGCTGCGGGTTGCACTCGACTACGCCCGCCCTGGCGACACCCTGTGCGTGTGGAAGCTGGACCGATTCGCTCGGTCTCTCATCGACCTTGTGACCATGGTCGACACCCTTCGAGAGCGTAGCATCGGGTTCAAGGTGCTCACGGGTGCACTGGCCAACATCGACCCCGGTACGGCAGACGGCCGTCTCATGCTTCAGGTGGTCGGAGCCATGGCGGAGTTCGAGCGCAGCCTCATCAAGGAGCGCACCCGCGCCGGACTCGATGCAGCCAAGGCGCAGGGGCGTACCGGTGGACGGCCGTCCGTGGTCGATGAGGACGTGCTCACCGTGGCCCGTGCCAGGAAGGCGAAGGGCGAGAGCGTGAGCGCCATCGCCAAGGCGCTCGGGGTCTCCCGAGCCACCCTCTACCGCCATCTCGGAGAGAGCGCCTGAGACAGGCGCACAGCTATGAAGACAGGCCCTCGGGAAGCCCCGGGGGCCGTCGTCATGTCCGGGCCTGTGTGCCCGCCTGAGAGGCTCGAACGCCCCCGAGCCGGCCAGCCTCCACCATGGGCGAGAGGGGCCAGCACAGGGGCGCAGGGCAGGCTGACGGCACCGAGCGCAGCAGGTCAGGCGGGTGCAGGCTCCGAGTCCGGAACGGACTCCGAGGGAGTCGCCTGGTCGGCGACAGCCGGACGCTCATGGAGTAGCAGGCCGAGCGTCGCGAAGCCGAGCAGGTGGAGCACAGCCCAACTCGCGGTGAGGACTGCGCCCAGTCGGTCACGGTCCGGGGGTGCGGCATGTCGAGCCGACATCAAGCCGCCTCCCTTGTGGACACGAGGGCGGTGGCCCACTCCAGAGCGGTCGCGATGTGCTCGGGCTGGATGCCCTCGTACGGGTCGGGCTCGATGAGCAGGGTGGGGTTTCCGAACGCGCTACGGTCGGCCGCCCACTGGTGGTCGAGGCGAGTGAAGTCGTCATCGATCCACACGGCCGGAGCCGTAGCGAGCCAGTCCGCGACGTGGTTGCGCTTCCACAGGTAGCCGTCAGGGTGGCTGGTCTTGATCGGCAGGTTGGGCAGCTCGATGTGCTCGAAGTCGGGCAGGCCCATCAGCGGGGCGATGACGCGGCGGGCATCGGCCCGCCAACTCGTGCACCACACGGGCCGGACCAGTCCGGTGCCGATGGCGTCGGTGATGAGCTTGCCGTGGTCCGGGTTGAGCCAGACATCGAACGGCTTGGCCACGTCGTCAGTGGTGACCGTGTGGCGGGGGTGGGTAGCGGGGGTGGCGCCGTCCGGTCCGGGGAACGGGATGAAGACGCCGTCGATGTCTAACAGCAGGAACGGGGGTTCGTGCATCGGTGCCTCCCGGGTTCGGTCGGGTGTCAGGGCTTCCGTGCGGTGATGAGCAAGGTGGTCGGCCAGCGAGCATCAGCCGGGGCGAACAGGTTGTGCACTCCGGTGATCAGCAATCCGGCGCGGTTGACCACCCTCACCCAAGCGGCCGAGTCGATGTCCCATCGGTCGCCCGTGGCGGCGGTTCCGTCCGGCAACGTCATGCGGTCGCGGGTGCGGGGACTGACGGGGATGGTGCCGGTGCGCTGCGGGTGAGGTACCGAGAAGGCGAGCACGCCCTTGCGTCCGAGGCTGCGTGAGCAGGCGCCGAGTAACTTCGACGGTTCGTCCAGGCCGATCGCTCCGAAGACAGAGACGATGGCCTCCAGGCGTTCGCTCTCCCGGGTGAGGTAGCCCAGCGCGCGTGAGTGGACGAACTCGGTCCCGTGGTGTCCGTAGTGGGCGCACGCCCGTTGGATCTGCCCCTCTGAGCGGTCCACTCCGGTGACCTTCGCGCCGAGGCTGGTCAGATGAGCAGCGTTGTGGCCGGGTCCGCAGCCCAGTTCCACGACGCGTCGCCCTGCCAGGTCATCGCCGAGGATCTCGGCGCCGGGACCGATGCCGGGGCGCTGTGTCCACTCCATCCGAGTGGGCGGGTCGAGGGGGCGTAGCGGGCCCTCTGCCAGGCGTTGGGCGGCGTGAGCGTCCCAAGCGTCCACGTCACGCCTCCAGCAGCCTGACGGCCGCGAGGAGGTGCTTGCGGACGACCTTGATGTAGAGCGGGTCATTTTCGGGGTTGTTGATCCAGCGGAGCGCCTGCTCCATGAACCACTCACTCGCCCACACCCGATGCCAGCCCAGCGCCCACCGCTCGGCAGGCAGACCGCCGCGCTCGGCGAGCGCGTCCTTGTCACCGCCAGCGTTCACGTACGCCTCGATGAAGGCGCGCAGCCTCGCCGGGTCCGGGTCACCAGTGGTGCCGTGCCAGGACGCGAGGTCGAGCAGGCCAGGACCGGTGAACGCACGGGCGAAGTCCAGCAAGCGCCAGCCGTCCTCGCCGATGTGGAGGCTGGTCGGATGGAACTCGGAGTGCACCCAGCCGAACGGGGTCAGCTCAGCACCGGTCGCCCGCTTCTCCGCCGACGCGGCAAGGGTGCTCAGGGCAAGCGAGAGCTCGGCGGTGTCCTCGTCGCACCAGCGGCCGGCATCACGCAGGCGGCGCAGATGACCGAGCGCGAGCTCGGGCAGAGCGGCAAGCGCGTCCTCGTCCATCTCCCGGAGCGACGGGGCGGCGGGCGCCTGGTGCAGGGCGACAGCGGCCACGATGCCATCAGCGTCCTGTGCCTCGCGGACCGGTTCACCCAAGTCCTCGATGACCATGCCAAGGGTGCCCTCTCGGGTGATGGAGCCGATGACCTCCGGCACGGGGATGCCGGACAAGCGGGCAGCTCGAAGGATCTCGTCCTCGTTGGCGAACGGTTCGACGGCGTACTTGTAGATCGCGGTGCGCATGTGCGGGGGGAAGCGCAAGCGCTCGACACCCGACATGTCCCACACCCGCATCTCTTCACGGGTGGGGATCGGCTGGCCGGTGCGGGCGCAGATGTCGGCGAGGATGGCGGCGGTGAGCTTGCTGTCCACGGGGGCGGTTCCGTTCCTTCNGGGGNGGGTCAGGGGGCCGGGCCCGGGGCGACAGCGCGCTTGCCACCCCGGGCCGTGGTTCAACGGTGGGATCAGGCGGCCGTCACCCGGTAGGAGTTGACCTGCTCGATCCACTCGGCCTTCATCTCGGCGAGCTCCTTGCCGAACGTGGCCATCGACGCGCCGTAGGGGGCGACGACGCCGCCGGACTGGTCGGGCTTGGACTGGCAGCCGTGGACCAGCCGTCCGCCGAGCGCGGCGTGAGCCTTGATGCCCTCGATCCGGCGGTGCTCGTTGAACCAGCCGCCGTGGTAGACCTCGTCCAGCATCTGGCCGTCCTCGTCGGAGAGGTCGAAGACCACACCGGTCGCGGAGGGGAAGAACCAGCACGGGCCCACGTTGGAGATGTGGCCGTCGAGCTCGACCTTGTTCAGGGCCATGAAGGTGGCCGCCTCGCGGAGCATCTTCAGGTGCTCGGCGGTGACACCCGGCAGGCCGAGCGTGGCGAGGTGCTCGTCCCGGAACAGGTACGAGTACACCTGGTAGGCGATGGCCAGGACCTCGCCCGCGTCGTTGGTCGAGCGGCCGTGCGCCTTCACGAACTCCAGCGCCATCTGTTCGACGCTCGCGGTCTCGGTCTCGTCCACGTTCAGCAGGCCGTCCGTCACGGTCTGCCAGTCGATGACGAGCCAGGTGTTCGCCTCGAACCGGAAGAAGTACTCGGCCGGGTCGAGGGTGATCTTGTTGCCGTCCATGGTGATACCGGGCAGGCGGTTCCAGCGAGGGTCGAACGCGTCGGGCAGTTCGACCGTGATCGTCGCGGTGTCGACGGTGGTCACCTGAGTCTCCGTTCCGGGCGGGGCGCAGCTTCGACTACGCCTGTCGGCTTGGCTGGCCACGCGGGGCGGAAGGGTCCTGCTCGTCGCCCCGCGTGGCACGACCCTGAGTCAACAGGTGTGCGCTGGCCGTGAACATGGAAGGAGCCTGGCGGTACCTTGAAACCCTTGAAACCAAGCCCAGGGGGGTGGCTTCATGGCATCACGCGCACGTACTCCGAACCACAAGCTGGCAGCCCTCTACGCCGAGACCCACTGGAACCTGGGCGAGTTCGCGCGTGCGGTCAACCGAGTCGGAACGGAGACCGGTCGGCGGTTGAAGTACGACGAGTCCGCCGTGTCCCACTGGTTATCCGGCACACGCCCCATGGCCAAGTACCGCCCCGTCGTGCTGGAGGCCCTCAGCCGGAAGCTCGGCAGGCAGGTCACCGCGTTCGAGGCAGGCTTTGCCGATCAGCCCGACATCGAGCCCGAGGCGACGGATACCGTTGCAGGACTGATCGATCTCGGGAGCATGGACATGGACCCATCTCGGAGGGGAGTGCTCGCAGGGGGCCTGTACTCGGTCGCCCTGACCATCCCCGGTTGGCCCGACGTACTGTCACGCTTCGAACGGATCAAGACCAACCCGCACACCCGGATCGGCATGGCCGAGGTCGAGTCCGTCATCGCCATGACTGAACGGATCAGCGAACTGGATGACCAGTTCGGCGGGCGTACCGCCCGGCCCATGGCCGCCGCGTTCATGGTGAACAACATCGCCCCGTACCTCCAAGCCACGGCCAGCGATTCCGTACGCAAGGCCATGCTCTCGGCCGCCGCTGATCACCTCTACCTGACCGGGTACATGGCCGTTGACGAGCGCCTGGACATGCTCGGCCAGAGCTACTACATGAAGGCCCTTGAGCTGGCCGGCGCAGCCGGAGACCACCTCACCTACTGCACGACGCTGCGCGGTATGAGCGTCCAAGCCGTCGAGCTTGGGCATGGCGCAGCGGCCTTGCGATACGCCAACGCAGCGTCGGCCGCCTCCCCCGAGGCCGGTCCGAGGATGCGGGCGTTCCTTGCCGGACAGCAGGCACACGCAGCCGCGCAGACAGGCGACCGGCGCGGGGCGTGGGCCATGCTCCGTGAGGCGGAGGTGGCCATGGAGAAGGCGGAGGCCAAGGCCAAGGCTCACGGCTCTTACGACCCCGCGTCCCTGAGCTACCACGTCTCACAGGTCAGCTACGAACTCGGCGACCGTGAGGGTGCCATCCGTGCTCTCGAACAGTCCGAGAAGGTCAGGCCCACCGTGTACCGGCGCGCCAGGGTTCGGCACCGATCGATGCTGGCCGAGTGGAAGCTGGAGGCTGGTCGGCTGGAGGAAGCTGTCCAGACCTGGCACCTGGCACTCGACGACTACCCCCACGTTCAGTCGGGTCGGGCCGACGACCGCTTCCGCGCGATGCTCTCCGCCCTCCGCCCACACGCGCGAAACCCTCACGTCCGCGAGCTGTCCGAGCGCGCCCGTCCGTTGGCCACCGCACGCCGGATCTGAGGTGCGCCCCGGACGAGGCCGTACGCGGGCCTGTGCGGCTCTGAGAGGGCCGAGCCCCAGCCCCGAGTCCGGCAAGGGCGTAGAGCCCCGCAGAGGCGCGGCGAGGGGCGTCCGGCCCGTCGATACCGGACGCCGCTCGTCGTGTGCCTACACCCACTCCACAGCGGAGGCGATGCTCGGATCTCGCCGAGGAGCAGGGAGCGGCGTACGCCGCGAGGGGCGGGAAGCCTGCTCACGCTCCTTCGCTCCAAGCCCACGGAGGATCTCGGCACGCTCCGCCTCGGTCATTCCAGCGAGCGTCTCAGCCATCCGCCGGACGGCATCGCCGCTGGTCACGACCCCTTCTTGACCGTAAGTGGGAGCAGCTTCTTACCGCTGTTGCTCAGTTGTGGCCATGTATCAAATTGGGGGCAGACGCCGCAGTCGAAGCAGGGCGTCCAGCGGCAGTCCTCGACCTCGGTCTCGTCGAGGGCGTCCTGCCAGTCCTCCCACAACCAGTCCTTGTCCAGACCGGAGTCCAGGTGGTCCCAGGGCAGGACCTCCTCGTAGGTGCGCTCGCGCGTCGTGTACCAGTCGACGTCGACGCCGTAGTGCGGCAGCGTCTTCGCGGCGCACTCCATCCAGCGGTCGTAGCTGAAGTGCTCGCGCCAGCCGTCGAAGCGGCCGCCGTCCTCGTACACGGCGCGGATGACGGCGCCGACGCGGCGGTCGCCGCGCGACAGGAGGCCCTCGACGATGCCGGGCTTGCCGTCGTGGTAGCGGAAGCCGATCGAGCGGCCGTACTTCCTGTCGCCGCGGATCTTGTCGCGGAGCTTCTCCAGGCGGGCGTCGGTCTCCTCGGCGGAGAGCTGCGGAGCCCACTGGAACGGCGTGTGCGGCTTGGGCACGAACCCGCCGATGGAGACCGTGCAGCGGATGTCGTTGGACTTGGAGACCTCGCGGCCCTTGGCGATGACGTTCGCCGCCATGTCGGCGATCTGGAGGACGTCGTCGTCGGTCTCGGTGGGGAGGCCGCACATGAAGTACAGCTTCACCTGGCGCCAGCCGTTGCCGTACGCGGTGGCGACCGTGCGGATCAGGTCCTCCTCCGAGACCATCTTGTTGATGACCTTGCGCATGCGCTCGGAGCCGCCCTCGGGGGCGAAGGTGAGGCCGGAGCGGCGGCCGTTGCGGGTCAGTTCGTTGGCCAGGTCCACGTTGAACGCGTCGACGCGGGTCGAGGGGAGGGACAGGCCGATCTTGTCGTCCTCGTAGCGGTCCGCGAGGCCCTTGGCGATGTCGCCGATCTCGGAGTGGTCGGCCGAGGAGAGCGAGAGCAGGCCGACCTCCTCGAAGCCGGTCGCCTTCAGGCCCTTGTCCACCATCTCGCCGATGCCGGTGATGCTTCGCTCCCGCACGGGGCGCGTGATCATGCCGGCCTGGCAGAAGCGGCAGCCGCGGGTGCAGCCGCGGAAGATCTCGACGGACATCCGCTCGTGGACCGTCTCGGCGAGCGGGACGAGCGGCTGCTTGGGGTACGGCCACTCGTCGAGGTCCATGACGGTGTGCTTGGACACGCGCCACGGCACGCCGGAGCGGTTGGGCACGACGCGGCCGATGCGGCCGTCCGGCAGGTACTCCACGTCGTAGAAGCGCGGGACGTACACGCCGCCGGTCCTCGCCAGGCGGAAGAGGACCTCCTCGCGGCCGCCGGGGCGGCCCTCGGCCTTCCAGGCGCGGATGATGTCGGTGATCTCCAGCACGGCCTGCTCGCCGTCGCCGATCACCGCGGCGTCGACGAAGTCCGCGATCGGCTCGGGGTTGAACGCGGCGTGCCCGCCGGCGAGGACGATCGGGTGGTCGACGTCGCGGTCCTTCGCCTCCAGCGGGATGCCGGCGAGGTCGAGCGCGGTGAGCATGTTGGTGTAGCCCAGCTCGGTGGAGAAGCTGAGGCCGAAGACGTCGAACGCGCCGACGGGGCGGTGGCTGTCGACGGTGAACTGGGGCACGCCGTTCTCGCGCATCAGCTTCTCGAGGTCCGGCCACACGCTGTAGGTGCGCTCGGCGAGGACGCCCTCGCGTTCGTTCAGCACCTCGTAGAGGATCATGACGCCCTGGTTGGGCAGGCCGACCTCGTACGCGTCGGGGTACATCAGGGCCCAGCGGACGTCGCAGCTCTCCCAGGGCTTGACCGTGGAGTTGAGCTCGCCGCCGACGTACTGGATCGGCTTCTGCACATGCGGGAGCAGAGCTTCGAGCTGTGGGAAGACCGACTCAGGCATTTCGGGGAACCTTCGTGAGCTGATGGGGGCGACTCTCAAGCGTAACGCGCCCCGAGTCGCCCCCCGGCACGGCGAACGGCTCAGCCGCGCGGGTCCCGCACGCCCGCCCACACGTGCGGCAGCTCGCGTTCGCGGGCGGCGGCCCTGGCCTCCTCGCGGCCGTGGAGCAGCCCCCAGGTGAAGGACGACTCGCCCGCGCCGTTCGCCTGGACGGCGAGCTGCCGGAGCGCCTCGCGGGCGACGACGCTGTCCTGGTGGTCGCCGAGGAGCTGCTGGACGGCCTTCATGTCCTTGACGAGGCGCCGGGCGGGCCTGCCGAGGACGGGGGCGGCGAGTTCGGCGGTGTAGCGGGCGCGTTTGGCGGCCTTCCGCGTCTCGTGGAGGGCGGTGTCCCGGTGGTGGCCGGGGTCGAGCGCCAGGGCGTGTTCGAGGCGGGCCGCCACCCGCGCGTGGTCCTTCGCGACCGTTTTGGCCAGGACCTTCTCCGGGGCCTTCGCGGCGGCGGGGCGCAGCGGCGGGTCGGCGAGGAGGGCGTCCAGGGCGTCGAGGAGGGCGAGGTAGCGGTCGCCGTCGAGGACCTCCAGGAGGCGGTCGCGCGAGCCGGCCCGGCGGGCGGCGGACCAGCGGCGGAGGCGGGCGTGCACGGGGCCGAGCCGGAGGGTGCGCGGGACGGTTTCGAGGGCGGTGTGGAGGCGTTCGTCGAGTACCTCCCGGTCGCGGTCGACGCCCAGTTCCGCGGCGAGCCACTTCAGCTCGGCGGCGACGGGGGCGGTGGCCTCCCGGTCGAGGACCGTGCGGAGGCTGCGGAAGGCGCTGCGCAGGCGGCGGGTGGCGACGCGCATCCGGTGGACGGCGTCGGGCTGGTCGCGGCGCAGGCCGATGTCGTGGACGAGGAGGGCTTCGGTGTGCTTCCGCAGGTAGGCGAGGGCGTGGTCGCCTGCCGTGTGGTGCGGGGAGGGGCGGGCCGNGGGGGCGGGGTGCCGGTCTCCTCCAGGGCGCGGGCGAGTTTCGACGGGGACGCGGCGGGGCGGATGCCGGCCTTGCGGAGGCGTTTGTCGACGGCGTCCAGCAGGGCGGGGTCGGTGCCGTCGGCGAGTTCCACCTCGATCTCGGTCCAGTGGGCGGTGCCGCCGTCGCCGGTGAGGCGTTCGGCGCGGACGGTGTCGGTGCTCAGTTCGGCGAGGAGGGCGCCGTCGCCGTCGAGGAGGTGGCGTACGTCGCGGGAGGAGCGCAGCCGTACGGCGGGGGCGAGGGTGTCGCCGCGGGTGAGGGCGCGGACGAGCGCGGCGAGGGCGGGTGGCACGTCGCCGCCGAGGGGGGCGTGGATCTCGTCGCGGACGCCGGGGGCGACGGGCAGTTTGAGGTGCCAGCCCGCGTCGCCCCCGGTGCGGCGGCGCAGGGTGACGGAGTGGGCGGCGAGGCGCAGGCCGGGGGTGTCGTAGTAGACGGCGTCGAGGTCCGCGGTGCCGGTGTCGACGACGCGGGACACCCCGCGGACCCGGGTGAGGTCCGGCACCCGGGTGTCGGTGGTGGCTTCGTACTTTCGCTCTATCTCACGTTTCGTGTCCGCCATACACCGAATGTAGTCCAGGGTGCCGCCCGGCCGTCGTGCGTTCAGGCCGCTATGGGCCGCTGGGAGCGGATGGACTGGAGGAGGCCGACGGCGATCCACACGGCGAACATGGACGAGCCGCCGTAGGAGACGAACGGCAGGGGGAGGCCGGCGACGGGCATGATGCCGAGGGTCATGCCGATGTTCTCGAAGGACTGGAAGGCGAACCAGGCGATGATGCCGGCGGCGACGATCGTGCCGTACAGCTCGGTGGTCTCCCGGGCGATGCGGCAGGCGCGCCACATGACGAGACCGAGCAGGGCGATGATCGTGCCGGCGCCGAGGAAGCCGAGTTCCTCGCCGGCGACGGTGAAGATGAAGTCGGTCTGCTGTTCGGGGACGAACTGGCCGGTGGTCTGGTGGCCGTTGAAGAGCCCGGCTCCGTACAGGCCGCCGGATCCGATGGCGATGCGGGCCTGGTTGGTGTTGTAGCCGACGCCCGAGGGGTCGAGTTCGGGGTTGGCGAACGCGGCGAAGCGGTTGATCTGGTACTCGTCGAGGACGCCGAGGACGGCGACGAGGACCGCTCCGGCGATGCCCGCGCCGATCAGGCCGAGGACCCACCGGTTGGAGGCGCCGGAGGCGAGGAGGACGCCGAGGACGATCACGACCATGACCATCACGGAGCCGAGGTCGGGCATCAGCATGACGATGGCCATGGGGACGACGGCGAGGAGCAGGGACTTGGCGACGGTGCGGTGGTCGGGGTGGAGCTGGTCCCCGGCGTCGACGCGGGCCGCGAGGAGCATCGCCATCCCGAGGATGATCGTGACCTTCACGAACTCGGACGGCTGGAGGGAGAAGCCGCCGCCGAGGACGATCCAGGCGTGGGCGCCGTTGATGGTGGCGCCCAGCGGGGTGAGGACGAGCAGGACGAGGACGACGGAGACGCCGTACAGGACGGGCACCGCGCCGCGCAGGGTGCGGTGCCCGAGCCAGATCGTGCCGACCATCAGGGCGACGCCGATGCCCGTGTTGAGCAGGTGCTTGAAGAGGAACGAGTACGGGTCGCCCTGGTTGAGCTCGGTGCGGTTGCGGGTGGCGGACCACACGAGGAGCGCGCCGACGAGGGACAGGGCCAGTGCCGCGAGCATCAGGGGCCAGTCGAGGCGGCGCACCAGGGAGTCGCGGGCGGTGAGCCTGGCCCACAGGCCGCCCGGCTCGGGCCCGTAGCGGGGGACGGAGAAGTCGTTGTTTCCGGGCATGGTGGTCGGTCAGTCCCTCCAGACCGGTGGCGGACCCGCGAGGCCCGGTTGTCCGTCGCCCTGTCCCGTGCCGTCCTTGGGCTTCTGCGACTCGGGGTCGTACGGCTTGATCGGCGGCGCCTCGATGGTGCCGTCGGGCTGGATCTTCGGCAGGTCCTTCTGCGGCTTGGGCAGGAGGGCCCGCTTGAGGTCCTGGTTGCCCGCGTCGTCGAGGCCGTAGAGGGCGTCGTAGATGTTGCGGACCGCGGGGCCGGAGGCGCCGGAGCCGGTGCCGCCCTGGGAGATCGTCATGACGATGGTGTAGTCGTCGGTGTAGGTGGCGAACCACGAGGTGGTCTGCTTGCCGTAGACCTGCGCGGTGCCGGTCTTGGCCCGCATCGGGATCTTGTCCTGCGGCCATCCGCCGAACCGCCAGGCGGCGGTGCCGCCGGGTTCGACGACGGAGCGCAGGCCCTTGTCGAGGTCGCTGATGGTCTGCGCGTCGACCGGCAGCCTGCCGCGGGCCTTGGGCTTGATCTCCTGGACCTTCTTGCCGTCGGGGCTGATCAGGGCCTTGCCGATGGTCGGTGCGAAGAGGGTGCCGCCGTTGCTGATGGCGGCGTAGGCGGTGGCCAGCTGAATCGGGGTGATGAGGACGTCGCCCTGGCCGATGGCGAAGTTGATGCTGTCGAACGCCTTCAGCTGGTTGCCTTCGAGGCAGTTCTCGTAGGCGATCTGCTCGACGTAGCTGCCGCCCTTCTTGCCCTGCTTGCACCAGGAGTCCTTGTTGGCCTCCCAGAACCGCTGCTTCCACCGGCGGTCGGGGACGCGGCCGCTGACCTCGTTCGGCAGGTCGATGCCGGTCTCGGAGCCGAACCCGAAGTCGTGGGCGGTCCGGTAGAACCAGTCGTGGGCGTCCTTGTCCGGCTTGAGGCCGCCGTCGCGCTGCCACTCCTTGTGGCCGAGGGCGTAGAAGACGGTGTTGCAGGAGTACTTGAGGGCGTCGCCGAGGGTGATGGGGCCGTGCCCCTTGGACTCGAAGTTCGCGAAGCTGCGGCCGCCGAGGCTGTAGGAGGCGCTGCAGTTGTAGCGGTCGTCGAAGGGGTAGCCGGCCCGGACGGCCGCGCTCGCCGAGACCACCTTGAAGACGGAGCCGGCGGGCGACTGGCCCTGGATGGCCCGGTTGAGCAGCGGGTAGTTGGAGCCCTTGCCGGTGAGCCTGGCGTACTCCTTGCCGGAGATGCCGCCGACCCAGACGTTGGGGTCGTAGTCGGGCTGGGAGGCCATCGCGACGACGCGGCCGGTCTTGGACTCCATGACGACGACGGCGCCCGCGTCCGCCTTGTAGGGGCGGCCGGTGATCTTGTCGGTCTCCTTGCGGACGTTCTTCATCGCCTGGTGCAGCTCGTACTCGGCGACGGCCTGGACGCGGGCGTCTATGGAGGTGACGAGGGTGGAGCCGGGGACGGTCGGGTCGTTCTCCGCCTGGCCGATGACGCGGCCGAGGTTGTCGACCTCGTAGCGGGTGACGCCGGCCTTGCCGCGCAGGTACCTGTCGTAGGTGCGTTCGATGCCGGAGCGGCCGATCTGGTCGGAGCGGAGGAACGGCGAGTCGGTGTCCTTGGCCTTCTCGATCTCCTCGTCGGTGACGGGCGAGAGGTAGCCGAGGACCTGCGCGGTGCGGGCCTTGCCGGGGGCCGGGTAGCGGCGTACGGCGGTGGGTTCGGCGGTGATGCCGGGGAAGTCCTCGGCCCGTTCGCGGATCTGCAGGGCCTGCTGGGTGGTGGCCTCGTCGGTGACGGGGATCGGCTGGTAGGGGGAGCCGTTCCAGCAGGGCTGCGGGGTCTTGGAGTCGCAGAGGCGGACCTTGTCCATGACCTCCTTGGGCGTCATGCCGAGGACGCCGGCGAGGCGGGTGAGGACGCCCCTGCCGCGGTCCTTCATGCGCATGAGCTCGGTGCGGGAGGCCGAGACGACGAGGCGGGTCTCGTTGTCGGCGAGGGGCACGCCGCGCGCGTCGAGGATGGCGCCGCGGACGGCGGGCTGGACGACCTGCTGGACGTGGTTGCTCCTCGCCTCGTCGGAGTACTCCTCGCCGTTGCGGATCTGGAGGTACCAGAGGCGGCCGAGGAGGGTGAGGAGGAGGGAGAAGACGAGGACCTGGATGACGATGAGGCGGATCTGGACGCGCGGGGTCCGGCCCGTCTCGGGAATGTTGCTCACGACTCCCTCCCCTGGGTGTCTCGGTTCCCTCGTGCGGTGTGCCGTTCTCGTCGGGGTCGGGCCGGCCTCACGGGCGCTTGACCCCCCTGATGCGGGCGGCGCGGGCGGCCCTGCCGCGGGCGGCGCGGGCGCGCAGGCCGCCGCGCCGGTCGCCGAGGCTCAGGCCGGTGCCGCCGACCATCCAGCCCGTGGTGACGTCGCCGCCGCCGGCGGGCTCGGCGAGCGGGTCGTTGTCGGCCCGCCGGGCCAGCGCCATGATCCACGGCAGGGTGAACGGCGTGAGCAGCAGGTCGTAGACGACGGCGGTGAGGATCAGCGAGACGAGGCCCACGTGGCGGGCTCCGGTGTCGCCGACGAGGGCGCCGACGCCCGCGTACAGCAGTGTGGAGCCGACCGCGGCGGCGGCGACCACGGCCATCGGGCCGGCCGCGGACCTGGGCTGCCCGGTCTCCGGCCTGGTGAGCCCCGCGACGTAGCCGACGACGCACAGGACCAGGGCGTAGCGGCCGACGGCGTGGTCGGCGGGCGGGGCGAGGTCGGCGAGGAGGCCGGCGCCGAATCCGACGAGGGCGCCGCCGACGTGCCCGTAGACCATGGACAGGCCGAGCACGGTCAGCAGGAGCAAGTCCGGTACGGCACCGGGCAGTTGGAGGCGGGCGAGGACGGACACCTGGACGACCAGGGCGACCGTGACCAGCGTGCTGGAGAGCAGGATCCGGTTGAAGCGCATGGGACTACTCCTGCTCCTGCTCGTCGGCGCGGGGGGTCACGCCCGGCTGGGCGTTCGCCTGCCCGTCCCCCTCGCCCTGCGGCCGGTCCCCGACCGGGGAGGGCGTGACCGTCACGGTGACCGTCGGGGCGGGCTTCGGCTTGGCGGGCAGGACCGTGTCGCGCGGGTCGGTGCGGGGCGCCTGGACGACGACGCCGACGATGTCGAGGCGGCTGAACCCGACGTAGGGGCGGACGAACAGCCTGCGGGTCAGGGCGCCGCTGGAGGGGTCGACGCGGATGACCTCGCCGACGGGCACGCCCGGCACGAACGGGCGGTCGGCCTGGGAGCCGAAGGTGACGAGCCGGTCGCCGGGCTTCACCTTCGCCTTGCCGTTGAGGAGCTGCACGGACAGCGGGCGGTCGCCCTGGCCGGTGGCGAAGCCCAGCTCGTCGGTGCGCTCTATCCGCGTGCCGACCGTGAAGTCCGGGTCGCCGGCGAGGAGCACGGTGGCGGTGGAGGGGCCGACGGTGGTGACGCGGCCGACGAGTCCGTCGCCGTTGATGACGGTCATGTCGCGGCGGATGCCGTCCTGCGCCCCGGCGTCGATGGTGACCGTCCAGGAGAAGCCCTGGGCGGCCCCCATGGCGATGACCTCGGCCGCCTTGATGCCGTACTGCCCCGCGCCGGCCGTCCTGAGCAGCTTGTCCAGCTCGCGGACGCGGTTGCGGTTGCGGTCGTCGCTGCCGAGCCTCGCCTTCAGCTCGGCGTTCTCCCTCTCCAGCTGCGCGATGCGGCCGTGGCGCTCGCCGGAGTCCCGTACGGCCCCGATCGCGTTGCCGATCGGGGCGACCGCGGACGCGACGCTGTTCTCCACCGGACCGAAGACGGTGGCGGCGACGCGGCGGGCTCCGTCGACCGGTGACTTCTCACCGCCGCGGATGTCCACCGTGATCAGCGCGAACGCGACGGCGACCAGAAGCGCCAGAAGCAGTCGGCTCTCTTTCGTGTCCCTCACGTGGGGCGGCCGTGCCTTCCTCGTAGGAATGTCTGTGCTGTTGTACCGGGGTACCGGAGACCGGCCGCACGGGACCGACGGGACCCCGTACGGCCGGTCACGCCGGCGTCACCTGCGGGGCTGGGAGTCCAGCACCTGCTGGAGCGCCTCGAACTCCTCGACGCACTTGCCGGAGCCCAGCGCCACCGAGTCCAGCGGGTCCTCGGCGATGTGGATCGGCATGCCCGTCTCCTGGCGCAGCCGCTCGTCGAGGCCGCGCAGCAGGGCGCCGCCGCCGGTGAGGACGATCCCGCGGTCCATGATGTCGCCGGACAGCTCGGGCGGGCACTTGTCGAGGGTGGTCTTCACGGCGTCGACGATGGCGTTGACGGGCTCCTCGATCGCCTTGCGGACCTCCGTGGCGGAGATGACGACGGTCTTGGGCAGGCCGGAGACCAGGTCGCGTCCGCGGATCTCGGTGTGCTCCTCCTCGCCGAAGTCGTGCGCCGAACCGATGGTGATCTTGATCTGTTCGGCGGTGCGCTCGCCCAGGAGGAGGCTGTACTCCTTCTTGACGTGCTGGATGATCGCGTTGTCCAGCTCGTCGCCGGCGACCCGGATGGACTGCGCGGTGACGATCCCGCCGAGGGAGATGACGGCGACCTCGGTCGTGCCGCCGCCGATGTCGACGACCATGTTGCCGGTGGCCTCGTGGACCGGCAGGCCCGATCCGATGGCGGCCGCCATCGGCTCCTCGATGATGTGCACCTGCCGGGCGCCGGCCTGGGTGGACGCCTCGATGACCGCGCGGCGCTCGACGCCCGTGATGCCGGACGGCACGCAGACGACGACGCGGGGACGGGCCAGATAGCGGCGCTTGTGGATTTTCAGAATGAAGTAGCGGAGCATCCGTTCGGTGATCTCGAAGTCCGCGATCACCCCGTCCTTCAGCGGCCGCACCGCGACGATGTTGCCGGGGGTCCGGCCGATCATCTTCTTCGCCTCCGCGCCGACCGCCAGGATGCCGCCGGTGTTGGTGTTGATGGCGACGACCGACGGCTCGTTGAGGACGATGCCGCGACCCCTGACGTACACCAGCGTGTTGGCGGTCCCGAGGTCGACAGCCATGTCACGGCCGATGAACGACATTGAGTTCCCCTTGTTTCCCATGAGGAGCGTCGGGCCTTCCCATAGAGCGTTGACGGCTTCTCAGGACGGCGCGCTGGATCGTGTGGAGCGGAGGATTCCATCGTAGTGCCGCCTACGCGAACACGGCGCGGTGATCCGCCTCTGTACAGGTGACGAGATACCGGTGCGATGCGTTCCCGATCCTCCTCGTCATATGCCGCGGGGCGACCGGAATTCCACTCGGTCGCCCCAGGTCATGAGCGCGTACGGTTGACAGTAGGTCAGGAAAGGCCGGGAAAGAAAATCTTGAGTTCCCGAATGGCGGACTCCTCCGAGTCCGAGGCGTGGATCAGGTTCTCCCGGACGATGGTGCCGTAGTCGCCCCGGATGGAACCGGGCTCCGCGGCGATCGGGTCCGTCGGCCCGGCCAGCCGGCGTACGCCCTCGATGACCCGCTCCCCCTCGACCACCATCGCGACGACCGGCCCGGAGGACATGAACGCGACGAGCGGCTCGTAGAAGGGCTTGCCGCGGTGCTCGCCGTAGTGCTGCTCCAGCGTGTCCTGGTCGAGCGTGCGCAGCTCCAGCGCGGCGATGGTCCAGCCGGCCTTGCGCTCGATGCGGCCGATGATCTCGCCGATCAGGTGCCTGCGGACGGCGTCGGGCTTGAGGAGGACGAGGGTGCGCTGGGTCATCGTGGAACGGCTCCTTGCAAGCATGTACGTGCGGTGCACAGAGGCTACAGGGGCGCGCCGCCGGGACGGCACCCGACCGGACCGGCGGGCCGCCCGCGCGTGCGGCGGTCACCCGGACCGGGTGCCGGGCCCGGTGCGGTCACGCCGACGGGGCGCCGGCCTCGTGCTGTGCCGCCCAGCGGGCCTTCGCCTCGTCGATCTTCCGCCCGAAGTGGACGGACGCCCACCACAGGCCCGCGAAGACCGCGCCGAGGAAGAACATGACCGGCACGAAGAAGCCGCTCAGGACGAGCGCGACCTGCAGCGCCCAGCCCAGCTGGACGCCGCCCGGACGGGTGAGCAGGCCGCACAGCAGCAGGCTCACCACCATCAGGACGCCGCACACCGTCCAGACGGTGCCCATGCCCAGATCCGGGTCCTTCATCGCCACCAGGCCCGCGAAGCCCAGCACGAAGAACTCGCCGACCAGCGTCGAGGCGCAGAGCGTACGCATCCGTCTCAGCCCTTCCGGAGGAGCAGCCGGGCTTCCCCGACCGTGATCACCGAACCCGTCACCAGCACGCCCGCGCCCGCGAACCCGCCCTCCTCCTCGGCGAGCGTGATGGCCGCCTCCAGCGCGTCGTCGAGGCGCGGTTCGACCACCACGCGCTCCTCGCCGAAGACCTCCACCGCGACGGCCGCGAGGGCGTCGGGGTCCATCGCCCGGGGCGTGGAGTTCGCCGTGACGACGATCTCCGCGAAGATCGGCTCGAACGCCTCCAGGAGCCCCCGCACGTCCTTGTCGCCGCTCGCGCCCACCACGCCGATCAGCCGCGAGAAGGCGAACGCCTCCCGGACCGCGTCCGCCGCGGCCCGGGCGCCCGCCGGGTTGTGCGCGGCGTCCAGGACGACGGTGGGGCTGCGCCGGACGACCTCCAGGCGGCCGGGCGAGGTGACGGCGGCGAAGGCCCGGCGGACCGTTTCGAGGTCCAGGGGGCGGGCGTGCTGCGCGCCGATCCCGAAGAACGCCTCGACCGCGGCGAGCGCCACGGCGGCGTTGTGCGCCTGGTGCGCCCCGTACAGGGGCAGGAAGACGCCCTCGTACTCGCCGCCGAGGCCGCGCAGGGTCAGCAGCTGGCCGCCGACGGCGACCTCCCGGGAGACGACGCCGAACTCCATGCCCTCACGGGCGACGGTGGCGTTCGCCTCGACGGACTTCTTGAGGAGCACCTGCGCCGCGTCCACCGGCTGCTGGGCGAGGATGACGGTGGCGTCCTGCTTGATGATCCCGGCCTTCTCGCCGGCGATCTCGGCGGGCGTGGAACCGAGCCGGTCGGTGTGGTCCAGGGAGATCGGGGTGACGACGGCGACGGAGCCGTCGATGACGTTGGTCGCGTCCCAGCTGCCGCCCATGCCGACCTCGACGACGGCGACGTCGACCGGGGCGTCGGCGAACGCGGCGTACGCCATGCCGGTGAGGACCTCGAAGAAGGAGAGCCGGTACTCCTGGGCGGCGTCGACCATCTCGACGTACGGCTTGACGTCCCGGTAGGCCTCGATGAACCGCTCGGCGCCGATCGGGGCGCCGTCCAGGCTGATCCGCTCGGTGATCGACTGGACGTGCGGCGAGGTGTACCGGCCGGTGCGCAGGTCGAACGCGCCGAGCAGGGCCTCGATCATGCGGGCCGTGGACGTCTTGCCGTTGGTCCCCGTGATGTGGATGGCGGGGTACGTGCGCTGGGGCTCGCCCAGGACGTCCATGAGGGCGGTGATCCGCTGGACGGAGGGCTCCAGCTTGGTCTCGCCCCAGCGGGTGGAGAGCTCCTGCTCGACCTCCCGCAGCGCCTTGTCGACCTCCGGGTCGGCGGGCCGCGCCGGCACGGGGTCGCCCTGCGGCGGGCCGGCCTGGGTCCGCAGGGTACGGCTGCCGGCCTCGATCACCGCCAGGTCGGGGTCTCGGTCCGTCTCGGCTCCGACGATGCCGTCGAAGTCGGCGGTGTCGTCGCTGTCCGGGTGGTCGCTGGACGGGGGCTGCTCACTCACGCGTCCAGTCTACGGAGGGCCGCCGACACCGCCGCCCGCCGCCCCGTGCCCGGCGGCGGACCGGCCGCCGCCGGACCGGTGCGCGGGACCGGGCCCGGTGCGCGCGGGGGCTCACGGAACCCGGAACCGGCCGGCCCCGGGGCCCCGCCGATGCGGCNNNCGCCCGGCCGTGGGAGGCGGCCGGCCGCCATGGCGCACCGGCCGCCCGGCCGGGTGCCGGGCGGCCGCGGCCGGTCAGTCCTGCGGCAGGCTCGCGAGCTGGGCCCGGATGCGGGTGATGTCCTCCTCGGCCTTGGCCAGCCGGGTACGGATCTTCTCCACGACCTGGTCGGGCGCCTTGGCGAGGAACGCCTCGTTCCCGAGCTTGCCCTCGGCCTGCGCCTTCTCCTTCTCGGCCGCGCCCAGGTCCTTCGTCAGGCGCTTGCGCTCGGCGGCGACGTCGATCGTGCCCGACAGGTCGAGCGCGACCGTGGCCCCGGCGACCGGCAGGGACGCCGTGGCCTGGAAGCCCTCGCCCTCCGGCTGGAGGCGCAGGAGCTGGCGGATGGCCGCCTCGTGCGGCGCCAGCGCCGTACCGGCCAGGTCGAGGCGCGCCGGAACCTTCTGACCGGGCTGGAGGCCCTGGTCGGAGCGGAAGCGGCGGACCTCGGTGACGACGCGCCGGACGAGTTCGATCTCCCGCTCGGCGGCCTCGTCGCGGAAGCCTCCCGGGGTGTCGGCTCCGGGGACGGACACCGCGCCCGGCCAGTCGGCGACGACGAGGGACTCTCCGCCGGTGAGCGTGGTCCACAGGGTGTCGGTGACGAACGGGACGACGGGGTGCAGCAGGCGCAGCGTCACGTCGAGGACCTCGCCGAGGACGCGCGCGGAGACCTTCGCCTGCTCGCCGCCCGCGAAGAACGTCGTCTTGGACAGCTCGACGTACCAGTCGAAGACCTCGTCCCACGCGAAGTGGTAGAGGGTCTCGCTGAGCTTGGCGAACTGGAAGTCCTCGTAGTACGCGTCGACTTCGGCGACCGTCTTGTCGAGGCGGGAGAGGATCCAGCGGTCCGCGGCCGACATCCGGGCGGCGTCCGGCAGGGGGCCTTCGACGGTGGCGCCGTTCATCAGTGCGAAGCGCGTGGCGTTCCAGATCTTGTTGGCGAAGTTCCGGGACGCCTGGACCCAGTCCTCGCCGATCGGCACGTCGATGCCCGGGTTGGCGCCGCGCGCCAGGGTGAAGCGGAGGGCGTCGGAGCCGTACTTGTCCATCCAGTCCAGCGGGTCGACGACGTTCCCGAAGGACTTCGACATCTTCTTGCCGTTCTGGTCGCGGACCATGCCGTGCAGGGCGATGGTGCGGAACGGCGGGGTGCCGTCCATCGCGTAGAGGCCGAACATCATCATCCGGGCGACCCAGAAGAAGAGGATGTCGTACCCGGTGACCAGGACGGAGTTCGGGTAGAACTTCTCGAGGCTCGCGGTCCGCTCGGGCCACCCCAGCGTGGAGAACGGCCACAGCCCGGACGAGAACCAGGTGTCGAGGACGTCGGTGTCCTGGTGCCAGCCCTCCCCGGACGGAGGCTGCTCGTCGGGGCCGACGCAGACGACCTCGCCGTTCGGGCCGTACCAGACGGGGATGCGGTGGCCCCACCACAACTGGCGCGAGATGCACCAGTCGTGGAGGTTGTCGACCCAGTCGAAGTACCGCTTCTCCATGTCCTGCGGGTGGATCGCGACGCGGCCGTCGCGGACCGCGTCGCCGGCGGCCTGCGCGAGCGGGCCCACCTTGACCCACCACTGCATCGACAGGCGCGGCTCGATGGTGGTCTTGCAGCGCGAGCAGTGGCCGACGGAGTGGGGGTAGGGGCGCTTCTCGGCGACGACCCGGCCCTCGGCGCGGAGGGCGGCGACGATGGCGGAGCGGGCCTCCAGCCGGTCCAGGCCCTGGAAGGGGCCGTGGACGGTGATGACGGCGTGCTCGTCCATGACGGTGAGGGAGGGCAGCTCCTGCCGCCGGCCGATCTCGAAGTCGTTCGGGTCGTGCGCCGGGGTCACCTTGACGGCTCCGGTGCCGAACGCGGGGTCGACGTGCTCGTCCGCGACGACCGGGATGCGGCGTCCGGTGAGCGGCAGTTCGACCTCCCGGCCGACGAGGTGCCGGTACCGCTCGTCCTCGGGGTGGACGGCGACGGCGGTGTCGCCGAGCATCGTCTCGGCGCGGGTGGTGGCGACGACGATGGAGTCGTCGCCCTCCCCGTACCGGATGGAGACGAGTTCGCCGTCGCTCTCCTGGTACTCCACCTCGATGTCGGAGATGGCCGTGAGGCAGCGGGGGCACCAGTTGATGATGCGCTCGGCGCGGTAGATCAGCTCGTCGTCGTAGAGCTTCTTGAAGATGGTCTGGACGGCCCGGGACAGCCCCTCGTCCATGGTGAACCGCTCGCGCGACCACGCGACGCCGTCGCCGAGGCGGCGCATCTGGCCGGAGATCCGGCCACCGGACTCGGCCTTCCACCGCCAGACGCGTTCGACGAACGCCTCACGCCCGAGGTCGTGCCGCGACCTGCCCTCCTTGGCCAGCTCACGCTCGACGACGTTCTGCGTGGCGATGCCGGCGTGGTCCATTCCGGGCTGCCACAGCACCTCGTGGCCCTGCATGCGCTTGCGCCGGGTGAGGGCGTCGATGAGGGTGTGCTCGAAGGCGTGGCCCAGGTGGAGGCTGCCGGTGACGTTCGGCGGCGGGATGACGATCGCGTACGGCGGCTTGTCGCTGTTCTCGTCGGCGTCGAAGTAACCGCGCTCCACCCAGCTCTCGTACAGCTTCCCTTCTACCTCGGCCGGCGCGTACTGGGTCGGCAGTTCGGGGATGGACGCTGGCTGCTGCTGAGTGTTCTCGGTCACGGGCCCAGTTTAGGGGTGTCACAGCCGCGTACTGAAACGGGAATGTTCCGTGGCGATGCGCACCCCGCGCCCCCCGGGAAGCGCTCCTTCGGCCAAGATGTGGGCAACGCGTAAACGTCTGGACGAGGGAAATCCCTGATGAGTTACCACCAGCCGGGCCCCTACGGCGGGCAGCCCCCGCAGCCCGGGCCCTACGGCCAGCCGGGTCCGTACGGCCAGCCCCCGCAGGCGCCGCAGCCCGGCTACGGCTACCCGCAGCAGGCGCCGCCGCCCCAGCCGGGATACGGCCACCCGCCGCAGCCGGCCCCGTACGGCCAGCCCCCGCAGCCCGGCGCCTACGGTCAGCCCCCGCAGCAGCCCCCCTACGGACAGCCTCCGCAGCAGCCCTCGTACGGCGCTCCGGGGTACCCGGGCGCGCCGCAGGCCCCGAAGAAGAAGACGGGCCTGGTCATCGGCGTGACCGCGGGCGTGGTCGCGCTCGGCGTGGGCGCGTGGTTCCTGTTCGGGGGGCTCGGCGGTCTGGAGGACGACGGACCCCACAGGCTGGCGGCGCCCGAGACGGTGCTGGGCGGCGAGTACAAGCGGCACAGCAAGGAGGGCGCCTCCAACGAGTCCATGGTGAAGAACCTGGAGCGGGCGGGCGTGCGCAACGGCACGTCCGTGTCGGGCGCGTACTCGACGTACGACCCGAAGAAGGCCGACCCGGCGAACCCGGGGGCCTCGCCGGAGGCACTGGCGGCGAAGTCGGTCAGCTTCAGCGGCGTGTACGGCGAGATCGCGGACCCGGAGAAGACCCTGGACGCGTACTTCGCCCAGATGCGCCTGGAGGCGGACAAGGACACCGACAGCAAGACGAAGCTGATCGGCTCGGCGGAGGAGGTGTCCCCCGACGGCTTCAACGGCGCCATGAAGTGCCAGTCCATGCAGGGTGAGAACCCCATGACGAAGCAGCAGCAGACCAACTGGTTCTGCGCCTGGGCGGACCACAGCACGTTCGCCGTGGTGTTCGCCGGCGAGATGACGAAGGGCACCGAGAAGGACGCGGCCGCGCGGATCACGGCCGACCTCCGCAAGGACGTCCGCGTCAAGGCGTGAGCCCGCCGCACGGCGAAAGGGCGCCCTCCCGGCCGGATGGACCGGGAGGGCGCCCTTCGTCGTGCGGCGGCTGTTACGCGCTCTTCTCGTGGCGGCCCTGGTCCTTGACGACGCGGGGCACCAGGGTCGGGTTGACGTTGTTGTGGACGACGTCCTCGGTGATGACGACGCGGGCGACGTCCTTGCGGGACGGGACCTCGTACATCACCGACATCAGGACCTCCTCCATGATGGCGCGCCGGTGCCGCGGAGGATGGCCTGGTCGGCGATGGCCTCCAGGGCGGGGCGGTCGAAGTCCAGCTCCACACCGTCGAGTTCGAAGAGGCGCTGGTACTGCTTCACCAGGGCGTTGCGCGGCTCGACGAGGATCTTCAGCAGCGCCTCGCGGTCCAGGTTGTGGACGGAGGTGATGACGGGGAGCCGGCCGATGAACTCGGGGATCATCCCGAACTTGACCAGGTCCTCCGGCATGACCTCCTGGAACTGGTCGCTCGCCTCGATCTCCCGCTTGGAGCGGATCGTCGCGCCGAAGCCGATGCCCTTCGCCCCCGCCCGCGCCTCGATGATCTTCTCCAGTCCGGCGAAGGCGCCGCCCACGATGAACAGCACGTTCGTCGTGTCGATCTGGATGAACTCCTGGTGCGGGTGCTTGCGGCCGCCCTGCGGCGGGACGGAGGCCGTGGTGCCCTCCAGGATCTTCAGCAGGGCCTGCTGGACGCCCTCACCCGAGACGTCGCGGGTGATGGACGGGTTCTCGCTCTTGCGGGCCACCTTGTCGATCTCGTCGATGTAGATGATGCCCGTCTCGGCCTTCTTGACGTCGTAGTCGGCCGCCTGGATGAGCTTGAGCAGGATGTTCTCGACGTCCTCGCCGACGTACCCGGCCTCCGTGAGCGCCGTCGCGTCGGCGATGGCGAACGGGACGTTCAGCATGCGCGCCAGCGTCTGGGCGAGCAGCGTCTTGCCGGAACCGGTGGGACCCAGCAGCAGGATGTTGGACTTGGCGAGCTCGATCGCGTCGTCCCTGCCCTGGCCGCCGCCGTTCTCGCCGGCCTGGACGCGCTTGTAGTGGTTGTAGACCGCCACCGAGAGGGCCTTCTTCGCCGGCTCCTGGCCGACGACGTAGCCCTCCAGGAACTCGTAGATCTCGCGGGGCTTGGGGAGTTCCTCCCACCGCACCTCGCTCGTCTCGGCGAGTTCCTCCTCGATGATCTCGTTGCAGAGGTCGATGCACTCGTCGCAGATGTACACACCGGGTCCTGCGATGAGCTTCTTCACCTGCTTCTGGCTCTTTCCGCAGAACGAGCACTTGAGCAGGTCGCCGCCATCACCGATGCGTGCCACGAGGTGCTTCCCCTTCGCCTGGGAGCGGCTTGTTCGCAGCCGGCTCCTGGTGCCTCATATCCGACGGTACCTTGCCGGGCCCCCCGTTCGGGCCCCCCTTGGCACGGTTCGCGCCGACGGGGAGTCGCCGGAGGGTCCGTGCCAAGGGAAGGTCGGGCGTCAGGCCGCCGCGGCCGCCGTGCTCTTGCGGGTCGAGACGATCTGGTCGATCAGGCCGTACGCCAGGGCGTCCTCGGCCGTGAGGATCTTGTCGCGCTCGATGTCGTCGCGGATCTTCTCGATCGGCTGCGTGGAGTGCTTGGCGAGCATCTCCTCCAGCTGCGTGCGCATCCGGAGGATCTCGTTGGCCGCGATCTCCAGGTCGGAGAGCTGCTCGCGGCCGGTGCCGCCGGACGGCTGGTGGATCAGCACGCGCGCGTTGGGCAGGGCCATGCGCTTGCCGGGCGTGCCGGCGGCGAGGAGGACGGCCGCGGCGGAGGCCGCCTGGCCCATGCAGACGGTCTGGATGTCCGGCTTCACGAACTGCATCGTGTCGTAGATCGCCGTCAGCGCGGTGAAGGATCCGCCGGGGCTGTTGATGTAGACCGAGATGTCGCGGTCCGGGTCCATCGACTCCAGGCACAGCAGCTGCGCCATGACGTCGTTGGCGGAGGCGTCGTCGATCTGGACGCCGAGGAAGATCACGCGCTCTTCGAAGAGCTTGGCGTACGGGTCGTACTCGCGCACGCCCTGGGAGGTGCGCTCGACGAAGCGGGGGACGACGTAACGGCTGTCCACCTGCGGGCCGGTGTAGAGGCCGCTCGCGGAGAAGTTGCTCATGGGGTGTTCACCATCCTGTGGCGTTCGGCGGGCTGCTGGGGGNGGGGGCGGTCGGCGCGGCGGGGGCTCAGGCGCCGGTGCCGCCACCGCCCGGAACGCCCGAGGCGGCGGAGATGATCTCGTCGATCAGGCCGTACTCCTTGGCCTCGGTCGCGGTGAACCAGCGGTCGCGGTCACCGTCGCGGATGATCGTCTCCACGGTCTGGCCCGAGTGGCGCGCCGTGATCTCGGCCATGCGGCGCTTGGTGCGGAGGAGGTACTCGGCCTGGATCTTGATGTCCGAGGCGGTGCCGCCGATGCCGGCGGAGCCCTGGTGCATCAGGATGTCGGTGTTGGGCAGGGCGAAGCGCTTGCCCGCGGTGCCGCCGGTCAGCAGGAACTGGCCCATGGAGGCGGCCATGCCCATGCCGATCGTGACCACGTCGTTCGGGATGTACTGCATGGTGTCGTAGATCGCCATGCCGGCCGTCACCGAACCACCGGGGCTGTTGATGTACAGGTAGACGTCCTTGTCCGGGTCGGCGGCGAGGAGGAGCATCTGCGCGGTGATCTTGTTCGCGATGTCGTCGTCGACCTGCTGGCCCAGGAAGATGATCCGCTCGCCGAGCAGCCGGTTGTACACATGGTCGCCGAGGCCACCACCGATGGACGGCTCACCCGCGGCGTAAGGCATCAGATTCGTCACGTATCCACCTGCTCGTCTCCGACGGCTGCGGCCGTCTCAGCGTCTGTCGTACTGGGGGCGGGACTCCCCTGCCCTCGTATTCATGGACCCTAACGCGCAGGTGGGCGGGCGCCATCCCGGTTGCCGAACTGTTCGCTGGGAGCGCAAGGTTCCTCGGGTACGGCGGCGGGCCCCGGACGCACTGTGCGTCCGGGGCCCGCCGGGGAGTCCGGGCCGGGGCCGGTCAGGCCTCGGTCTTCTCCTCGGCCTGCGCCTCGTCGCCCTCGGAGGGGGCCTCGGCGGCCGTCTCGTCCTCGTCCTCGTCGTCGTCCATGACGACCGGCTCGCCGTTCGTGTCGACGACCTTGGAGGACTCGACGACGAGCGCCAGGGCCTTGCCGCGGGCGACCTCGCCGACGAGCATCGGGACCTGGTTGCCCTCGACGACGGCCTGGGCGAACTGGTCCGGGCTCATGCCGGAGGACGCGGCGCGGCGCATCAGGTGCTCGGTCAGCTCGTCCTGGTTGACGTTGAGCTTCTCCTTGGAGACGAGCTCGTCCAGGATGAACTGGGTCTTGATGCCCTTGACCGCCTGCTCGCGGGTCTCGGCGTCGAACTCCTCGACCGTCTTGCCCTGGAGCTCCAGGTACTTCTCCAGCGTGAGGCCCATCTGGCCGAGCTGGTGGTGCTCCAGGTTGTGCTTGCGGGTGTTGATCTCGTCCTCGAGGAGCTTCTCGGGGATCGGGACCTCGGCCAGCTTCAGCAGCTCGTCCAGGACGCGCTCCTGGGCCTGGGTGGCCTGGTCGTACTGCTTCATGTTCTCCAGGCGCTTGCGGCTGTCGGCCTTCAGCTCGTCGAGCGTGTCGAACTCGCTCGCCATCTGGGCGAACTCGTCGTCCAGCTCGGGCAGCTCGCGGGCGGCGACCTGGGTGACCTTGACGGTGACCTCGGCCTCCCTGCCCTCGGCGGAGCCGCCCTTCAGCGTGGAGGTGAAGGTGGCCTCGCCACCGGCCTCCAGGCCGGTCACGGCCTCGTCGATGCCCTCCAGCAGCTCGCCGGAGCCGATCGTGTACTGCACGCCGGTCGCGACGCCGTCCGCGAGGACCTCGCCGTCGACCTTGGCCTCGAGGTCGATCGTCAGCACGTCGCCCTCGGCGGCGGCGCGCTCGACCGGGGAGGTGGAGGCGAAGCGCTCACGGAGCTGCTCCACGGACTTCTCGACGTCCTCGTCGGTGACCTCGACGGCGTCGACGGTGACCTCGATGCCGGAGAAGTCCGGGATCTCGATCTCCGGGCGGATGTCGACCTCGGCGGTGAAGGCCAGCAGCTCGCCGTCCTTCAGCTCGGTGATGTCCACCTCGGGCTGGCCGAGCGGGTTGACCTCGGCCTCGTTGACCGCCTCGGTGTAGAGCTTGGGGAGGGCGTCGTTGACGGCCTCCTCCAGCACCGCACCACGGCCGAACCGCTGGTCGATGACCCGGGCCGGGATCTTGCCCTTGCGGAAGCCCTTGACCGTGACCTGCTGGTTGATCTTCTTGTACGCCGCGTCGAGGCTGGCCTTGAGCTCCTCGAAGGGCACCTCGACAGTGAGCCGAACCCGAGTCGGGTTCAGGGTCTCCACGGCGCTCTTCACGGTTCGGTCTCCTTGATGGCTGATTCTGGGTTTCAGCTGGGCGCTGACTGCGGCGGCCCAGCGGATCGGCCCGGTCAGAGAGACACACGGGCTCGTAGCTTGCATAGTAACCGCAAGGAGGACGGGCCCCACAACGTGATCTTGTCCGCGCCCGGCGTGCGCGGGCGGTGCTGTCGTGGTCGGGGTGGCGGGATTTGAACCCACGGCCTTCCGCTCCCAAAGCGGACGCGCTACCAAGCTGCGCCACACCCCGTCGGTGCGACACGTAGGGTACATGGCCGCGGGCGCCGCGTCGCCGCGCCGAAGGGTGTGCGGTCGGACGCGGGAACCCGCTACGATGCTCCACGTGGCGCGGCCGTCGCCCTTCGGCGACGTGCGGCGTACCGCTTGCGGGCGTAGCTCAATGGTAGAGCCCTAGTCTTCCAAACTAGCTACGCGGGTTCGATTCCCGTCGCCCGCTCTGGACGGCTCAGGGCCAGGTCAGAGGGTGATCCTCCGTCCTGGCCCTGAGTGGTTCCAGGGCTGTGATCAGAACCGCGTGCCCCCTGCGTGCCCCGCGGATGGCCGCTCAGGCGGCGTGGAGGGGGCACCGCTCGTCGGCCGCAAGGTGAACCTCCCCGTCCCACGCGTAAAATCCTCCGTCCAACCAGCCCGTCCCCGCGCAGGCGCAATCAGCAGGCTCAAGGGCGAGCCGCGTACCCACGGCGTAGTGAACTCCCTCAGGCACCCGAGTAGGACTGTGGGAGCCGAGGGAACACGAGCAGGGGACAGACTTTCCAGGCTTCCCGGTCACAGAGCCATCATCGGTGACGAAACAGATCCCGGAACAGGTCGGGCAGGGCTTTTCTGCGATGATGAGGGCAGATCGATTCGACATGGCTTCGACTCCTTCGAATCGGACAGGGCCGCGCCCGGTGTCGACGGGTGCGGCCTACATTTCAGTGTTCCGCGCCTTTGCCCCAACGGGCCACGGTCGCGCGGGAGATGCCGGTCAGCTCGGCAACGCGGCGATAGGGAACGCCAGCCGCGACGGCCTCCAGGACCAGGGGGCGAAGGCGGGCGTCCAGTCGCTCCAACTCGGCTGCGAGGTGGACACGCTCCTTGCCTGGCTCTACGAGCTGCCGTACGGCCTTGGCCCGAGCGTCTTCGGGGGTGCCGGCGGGGGCATCCGATGCAGAGGCCTGGACAGTACGGGGCGGTCGCTGCACGACCTTGGACCGTGGACGATTTCGGCGGGTGGGCATGCCTCCATGATGCCAATGCGTCTCACATGAGACAAGTTGCCGCACACAAGACGCATATGCCAACCTGAGATGCCGGTAAAGCCCCAGCTCAGAGGCTTCTCGCTATCCCGAACAGGTCATGGGACATGAGAGCTGTTACAGGTTTCTCTACCTCATCAAGCCCCGCCCTTTCGGGCGGGGAGGGGGAAGGGGCCCCGAGGCTCCCGCGCCGCCGGTCCGGGATTCCGAAGCGGGCCGGTCCTACGCGATGCAGCCGCCACCGCAGCGACCCCGGGCCATACCCGGCAGCACTCCGAACCCGCACCGCGCCAGACGGCCCAGACAACCAAGGCTCCCCCGGGCAGGCAGCGACCACAGGGACGCCAGGCAGGCCGGGGCTCTTGCCCTTCCCCGGCATCCGGCGCGTCGGCCAATGACTTGTTCAGCCACCGCTACGGATCACACCCCACCGGCCCGCACCGCGGGCCGGCGCGGGCGCGGGGACTGGGGCGACGCCATGCCTTCGGCCCGCGTCGCCCCGCCCCCGGCCCCGCGCCACAGCAGATGCCGCAGGATGATCCGTTCCACGCTTTGACCCACCCCGGACGACGCCGGACCGAGCAGCATTCCCCCTCACCACCNCGCCCCAAGGCCATCCCCAACCCCCGACGCCTCATCTCCGACCAGGCGCCACAGGCCAAGCCCCCGAATAGGCAGCCGGGCCGCTCACGGGCAGAGCACCACCGACAGACCCCACTGGAGCGCCGAAGGGACGCGGGCTTACGGGCAAGAAGGCTGAGTGGCCAAGGAGGGAAGACTCCCGACGGTCAAGACGATGCCTCCGGCGGGGGATCGGCCGGCACCGGGATGGCGGGGGCGCCGTCGCCGACTGCAGGTCTGTAGGGGCGTGCGTGGGGAGCTTCCATCCCGTCCGCCGTCGACCCAGGCAGAGCCGAGCAGACGCGGCCCAGGGCGTCAAGGTCGTTCGTCCAGTTGGGCGCTCCACCTTGACGCCCTGGACCACGCCCGCTCCACGGTGTGTGGGTCGACGGCGGACGGGATGGAAGCTGGGGAGAGTGGTGGGTGAAGGTGGCCGGAGAACGTCAAGCGATGATCAACGCGTTCTGCAAGTCGACATCTTTCCACTCCATACGCGCCAGGAGTGAGGCAGACTCGTATCCAGTTCAACGTATTAGGCACCCGGGGGGGCCATGAACTGTCAGTGCTCATGCAGCCAACTCGGACATAGCCGTAACATCTGCATAAATGACGGATTCTTGATGATCGGCGGCAAACGTTCTTGCCTTGCGTGCAAGAACGCGGCCAAGCCAGGAACCTTGGGCAACCCTGGGCGGCGAACCCGCAAGCAACCCGGGAAGACGGCGCACGAGCAGCAGAAGCATGACCAACAGCAGGCGAAGAAAAAACCGCAGGTGCCGCGGAAGTCAGTCCAGCAGCAGGCGAGGAAGAAGCCGCAGGGGCCACAGAAGCGCGCGCCACGACGGGTGACCCCAGGTAAACCTCCCGTTGCGTCTGTCGGGTCTCTCTGGGCGGAAGATGTCGCCTCGGCCCCCAGTAAGCGCCGACGCCGGAGGCGACGCAAGGCATAGCATCCGTGCCCTTCGTGTGCCCCAACGAGCGGGAGCTAGCGGGGAGTGGCGGGGAACACCGGCGCGAAGTAGGGCGAGGCACAGATCAGCGTCTCGCCAGGTCACCCAGGCAGCACTTACGCGATCTTCCAAACTAGCTACGCGGGTTCGATTCCCGTCGCCCGCTCTGGAGGACCTCCGGCCCGGCCGGGTGAGCGATCACCCGGCCGGGCCGGAGTCGTCTCCGCGGCGCCGCGGGGCGCCGCGGCCGGCCCGGCTAGAAGTTGATCTTGCTGATGGACGCGGCTATCTCGTTGAGGACCTTGCTGATGGTCGGCCCGAGTCCGGAGGACGCGAGGAAGAAGCCGAACAGGGCGGCGACGACGGCGGGTCCCGTCTTGATCGATCCATTGCGGATCATCACCACCAGCACGATCACCAGCAGCAGCACCACGGACAGCGAAATGGCCACGATCGATCCCCTCGGTCGGCCCGTCAGGACGGCCGGGGGCACCGTGCCCGGCACACCCCCCGCACTCCTCCATCGTGCCACCAACAACCCGTTTCACGCTGCCCCGTGACGTACCGTGAACGTCCGCACCGTCCGGAAAGGACGGACGGGCCGGGGCGGCGGGGGCCGCGGAGGGAATTCCGCCGGGGGCGCGCGGCGGTCCGCCCGGGGCGTCCGCGCGTCCGCCACGGAAAATCCACAGCTTTCGACCCGGTCCCGGCCACTGTGCGGAACGTGAGGAGCGGCGGGGCGATATGCGCGCTTCACACCGGATTTAACGCCCGATTTCGGGCGTCGCACCATCTGCTCCGATGTGATCGTCAGTCTTTTTGATTGGCTGGGGCGGGGTTAGGGTTCCTCGGATGCTCCAGCCGTCACAGGAAAAGCAGGACCGGCGCGACCCCTTCTTCGACAACGTGAAGTACCTGGCGATCGTGCTCGTCGCGGTCGGTCACACATGGGAAGCGATCATGGAGGGCAGCCGCGCCACACGCGCGCTGTACATGCTCGTGTACGCCTTCCACATGCCGGCCTTCGTGATCGTCTCCGGGTACTTCTCGCGGAGCTTCACCGGACGGCCCGACCAGCTGAGGCGGCTGGTGGGCGGCGTCCTCGTCCCCTACCTCGTCTTCGAGGTGGCGTACACGCTGTACCGGCGGTGGGCGCAGGACGCGCCGCAGCAGGCGTTCTCGCTCACCGACCCGTCCTACCTGATGTGGTTCCTCCTCGCGCTGTTCGTGTGGCGGCTGTCCGCCCCGCTGTGGCGTTCCCTGCGCCACCCGCTGCCCGTCGCCGTGGCCGTCGCGGCGCTGGCCTCGCTGACCCCGCGCATCGCGGCCGACCTGGAACTCCAGCGGGTCCTGCAGTTCCTGCCGTTCTTCGTGCTGGGCCTGACGCTGCGCGAGGAGCACTTCCGGCTGCTGCGGCGGCGGGCCGTGCGGGTCGCGGCCGCGGTGGTGGCGGCGGGGGCGGTGGTGGCGGCGTACGCGGTGGCGCCGCACCTGCGGATGGGCTGGTTCTACCGCCACACCAGCGCCCAGGAGCTGGGGTACCCGTGGTGGGCGGGGCCGTTGGCGACGGCCGTGCTGGGCGCGGTGGCCCTGGTGCTGACGGCGGCGTTCCTGGCGTGGGTGCCGTCGCGGCGGACCTGGTTCACCGTGCTGGGCGCGGGGAGCCTGTGCGGGTACCTGCTGCACGGGTTCGCGACGAAGGCCCTGCAGTACTGGGAGCTCGTCGAGGCGCATCCGGTGCTGGCCGCGCCCGCGGGGCGGGTCGGGCTGACGGCGGCGGCGGCCGCGGCGGTGACGCTGATGTGCGCCCCGCCCGTGCGGCGGGCGCTGCGGTGGGTGACGGAGCCGCGCCTGGAGTGGGCGTTCCGCAGGGAGGCGCCCGCGCGGGGGGACGGGGCCCCGCGGGGCGTGCCGGTGCCCGCCGGGAGGGTCAGCCGGGTGTGAGGCCGAGCAGTCGCCGTACGCGCGCGTACTTGGCGGTCAGCCGGTTCCGGGTGGGCTCGTCGAGGAGGGCGAGCCGGTCGGGGTCGGCGTTGTGCGCCAGGTCGGCCTCCTTGACGAGGAGGGCGCCGGGTACGGCGAGGACGCGGGCGGTGTAGTCGGCGAGGTCCTCGCCGGGGCGCTTGGTGAGCGCCAGGACGATGTCCTTGGTCTGCTGCGGCAGCGCGGCGCCGGCGAGCCACCGCGGCGACAGGGCCCCGTCCTCGACGGCGTCGTGCAGCCAGGCCGCGGCGATCTGCTCCTCGCTGCCGCCCCTGGCCCGCACCCCCTCGGCGACGGCTCGGAGGTGCTCGGCGTAGGGCCGTCCCGCCTTGTCCGTCTGTTCGGCGTGGGCGCGCCGGGCGATCGCTTCGACCTGCCGGAGTGAGAGGTGGGGCATGGGGCGACTGTACGCGCGGGGTCAGGCGTCCCGGGAGATCAGGAGCAGCGCGCGGTCGTCGTTGACGTCCTTGGCGCACGCCTCGATGAGGTGCCAGGCCGCGCCGTGGAAGCCCGCGGCGACGTAGCGGTCGGCCTCGCCGGTGAGCCGGTCGATGCCGTCGGCGATGTCGCGGTCGGCGGCCTCGACGAGGCCGTCGGTGAAGAGCATCAGCACGTCGCCGGGGCGCAGGGTGCCCTTGACCGGGTGGAACTCGGCGCCGTCGTAGACGCCGAGCAGCGGCCCGTCGCCGGCCTTCTCCTCCCAGCGTCCGCTGCCCGCGTGGAGTTGGAGGGCCGGCAGGTGGCCGGCGGACAGCAGCTCGTAGTCGCCCGACTCCAGGTCGAGGACCAGGTGGATGGAGGTGGCGAAGCCCTCCTGCCAGTCCTGCCGGAGGAGGTAGGCGTTGGCGGCGGGCAGGAAGCCGTGCGGCGGGAGGGAGCCGAGCAGTCCGCCGAAGGCGCCGGACAGCAGCAGGGCGCGGGAGCCGGCGTCCATGCCCTTGCCGGAGACGTCGGTGAGGACGGCTTCGAGGGTGCGTCCGCCGTTGGTGCGGGCGGCGACGACGAAGTCGCCGGAGAAGGACTGCCCGCCGGCCGGCCGCAGGGCCATCTCGCGGTGCCAGCCCCGGGGCAGCGGGGGCAGGGCGCTCTGGGCGCGGATGCGTTCGCGCAGGTCGAACAGCATGGTGCCGCCGCGCCGCCAGGGCACCCCGACACGGGCCCGGAACTGGGCGATGAGCAGGCCGAACAGGCCGCACGCGGCGACGACGAGGATGGTGCCGGGGGTGATCCGGGCGGCCCCCTCGGTGTACGGGCCGAGGACGGCGGACTCGACGATCAGCGCGGCGGCGGAGGCGGCGTACAGGGCGAGGAGGCTGGCGGGGCGCAGCAGCAGCCCGCCGGCGACGATCGGCAGGACGAGGGCCTCGGGGGCGCACCACACGGGGGTGGCGATCGTCGCGAGCATGATCGCCGGGATGGTGAGGAAGAGCCCCGCCAGGGCGACCCGGTCGGAGCCGTCGCCGCGGAAGTAGTCGACGGCGGACCTGCGCAGCGCGACGCGGGCCCGGCGGACCGCCTTGCGGTACCGGGCCGCGTACGTGCTCGTGGGTGGTGTGCTGCGGGCCATTGGTCCGGACCTTATCCATCCGGGCGGGGGGCGTGCAGGGGGACCCCGTGACATTGCGTTCGAAATCGGGTCGCACGGCGGAAGGAGTGGCTGGTAGGGATGGCACATGACGACCGAGCCGAGGGTTCTCACCGCCGCCGAGTGGGACGTGTGGTACCAGCAGTTGGAACGTGCGTTCGGCGGTGTGGTCGAGGCGCCGGAGGAACGCGCCCTGTGGGAGGCGCTGACCGAGCACGAGCGCTCGCTGGGCGTCTGGGACGGGGAGGAGTGCGTGGGGACGGCCGGGGCGTTCTCGTTCCGGCTGTCGGTGCCGGGCGGGGCGGTGGTGCCGGCGGCCGGGGTGACGGCGGTGAGCGTGGCGCCGACCCACCGCAGGCGCGGCGTCCTCACCTCGATGATGCGGCAGCAGTTGGACGACGTACGCGCCTGGGGCGAGCCGCTGGCGGTGCTGACGGCGTCGGAGCCCGGGATCTACGGCCGGTTCGGCTACGGCCTGGCGGCGCGACAGATGCGGGCCACCGTCGACACGACCCGGGTGCGGTTGTCCGTTCCGGCGGGTACGGACGGCGTGCGGCTGCGGCTGGCGCGGCCCGAGGACGCGGCGGCGGTGTGCGAGGCGGTGTACGCGCGGTCGGTGCCGCTGCGGCCGGGGATGCTGGAGCGACGGCCGGGGTGGGAGCGGCTGCCGCTGCTGGACCCGCCGTCGGAGCGGGGCGGCGCGTCGGCGCTGCAGTGCGTGCTGGCGGAGCGGGACGGCGGGGTCGCGGGGTACGCGCTGTACCGGGTGCGGCCCGAGTGGGACGCGGCGGGGGCCGCCGGCACGGTGGTACTGGAGCACATGGGGGCGCTCGACCCGGCGTCGTACGCCGCTGTCTGGCGCTACCTGTTCGAGATCGATCTGACCTCGACCGTTTCCGTCAGGAACCGACCGGTCGATGATCCCTGGCAGCACCTCGTGTCCGACGTCCGGCGGTGCGGGGTCACGCTGCGGGACGGGATGTTCGTACGGCTCGTGGACGTGGGTGCGGCGCTGGAGGCGCGGACGTACCGGGCGCCGGTGGACGTGGTCCTGGAGGTGGAGGACGGCTTCTGCCCGTGGAACGCGGGCCGTTGGCGGCTGACCGGGGACCGCGGGGGCGCGCGGTGCGTCCGCACGGAGGAGCCGGCCGGTCTCGCGCTGTCCGTGAGGGAGTTGGGCGCGGCGTACCTGGGCGGGTCCTCGCTGGTGTCGCTGGCGGGAGCGGGCCTGGTGCGGGAGGTGCGGGAGGGGGCGCTGGCGGAGGCCTCGCTCGCCTTCGGCTCAGCGGTCGCGCCCTGGCTGCCGCACGGCTTCTGAGGCCGGCCCCCGGGGCGGCCCGGGTCAGTGCCGCTGGCAGCCGGGGCACCAGAAGAGGTTGCGGGCGGCGAGACCGGCGGTGCGGATCTCGCCGCCACAGATGTGGCAGGGCAGGTGGGCCCTGCGGTACACGTACACCTCTCCGCCGTGGTCGTCGACGCGCGGCGGGCGGCCCATCGCCTCGGGGGTGTGCTCGGGGCGCACGGTGTCGATGCGGTTGGTGCGGACGCCCTCGCGCATGAGTGTGACGAGATCCTGCCAGATCGCCGCCCACTCCGTCTCCGTAACGTCCTTTCCCGCGCGGTACGGGTCGATGCCGTGCCGGAAGAGGACCTCGGCGCGGTAGACGTTGCCGACGCCGGCGACGACCCTCTGGTCCATGAGGAGCGCGGCGATCGCCGTACGGGAGCGGGAGACGCGGCGCCAGGCGCGGGCGGGATCGTCGCCGTCGCGCAGCGGGTCGGGGCCGAGCCGGTCGTGCACCGCCTGCTTCTCGGGTCCGCCGAGCAGCTCGCAGGCCGCAGGGCCGCGCAGGTCGGCATAGGCGCCGTCGTGGGCGAGGCGCAGGCGGACCGTGCCGGTGGGCGGCGGTGCGGGCGCGCCGCCGAAGGCGACCCTGCCGAACAGGCCGAGGTGGACGTGCACCCACTCCTCGGCGCCGAAGCCGAGGAACAGGTGCTTGCCGTGCGCCTCGGTGGCCTCCAGCACGGTGCCGTCGAGGAGCGCGGCGGCGTCGGAGAACTTGCCCTGCGGGCTGGTCGCCCGCACGGCGCGGCCGCCGAACCGTTCCCGGTAGTCGGCGGCCAGCCGGTGGATGGTGTGCCCCTCGGGCACGGGTCAGTCCTGCCGGGGGTGGTGGGCCGGGATCGGGGGGAGCTCGCCGGTGGTCTCGTACGCGGCGAGCATCCCGATGCGGCGCGTGTGCCGCTCGTCGCCGGAGTACGGGGTGGTCAGGAAGATCTCGACGAACCGGGTGGCCTCCTCCTGGGAGTGCATCCGGGCGCCGACGGCGACGACGTTGGCGTCGTTGTGCTCGCGGCCCAGGGCCGCGGTCTGCTCGCTCCAGGCGAGGGCGGCACGGACGCCCTTCACCTTGTTCGCGGCGATCTGCTCGCCGTTGCCCGAGCCGCCGATGACGACGCCGAGGGCGCCGGGGTCGGCGGCCGTCCTCTCCGCGGCGCGCAGGCAGAACGGCGGGTAGTCGTCCTGGGCGTCGTAGATGTGGGGTCCGCAGTCGACGGGCTCGTGGCCGTGGGCCTTCAGCCACTCGACGAGGTGGTTCTTGAGTTCGTAGCCGGCATGGTCCGAGCCGAGGTACACGCGCATGGTTCCGAGTGTGACACGGGGGGCGGCCGGGAACGGGGNNCNGGGTGGGCCCGGGGCGGGCGCGCGGCGCCCCGGGCGCCGTCTTCCGGCTCCGGCCGCCCCGGGGTTCAAAGCACGGGCTCGCGATCCGAACAGCCGAGAGGACCGAGGAACTTTCATGATCAGTCAGGGGAACCCGGTGGAGGAGGACGGCAGGACCGGGGGGCCGGGTGCCCCACGGCCCTCCGACGGCCTCCGGGCGGGCCTCAAGAACCGCCACCTCTCCATGATCGCCATCGGCGGTGTGATCGGCGCCGGCCTGTTCGTCGGCTCCTCCGGGGGCATCGCCGCGGCCGGGCCCGCCATCCTCCTGTCGTACGCGCTGGTGGGCGCGATGGTGGTGTGCGTGATGCGGATGCTGGGCGAGATGGCCGCCGCCAGCCCGGACTCCGGTTCCTTCTCGGCCTACGCGGACCGGGCCCTGGGGCGCTGGGCCGGCTTCTCCATAGGCTGGCTGTACTGGTTCTTCTGGGTGGTCGTCCTGGCGGTCGAGGCGACGGCGGGCGCGGTGATCCTGGAGGGCTGGGTCCCGGCCGTGCCGCAGTGGGCCTGGGCGCTGATCGTCATGGTGGTGCTGACCGCGACGAACCTCGCGTCGGTCTCCTCGTACGGCGAGTTCGAGTTCTGGTTCGCCGGGGTCAAGGTGGTCGCGATCGGCGCGTTCGTCGTCGTCGGGCTGCTGGCGGCCTTCGGGCTGCTGCCGGGTTCCGACAACCCGGGGGCGGGGTTCGCCCACCTGACGGACGCGGGCGGCTTCTTCCCCAAGGGCGCCGGGGCGGTGCTCACCGGTGTGCTGATGGTCGTCTTCTCGTTCATGGGCAGCGAGATCGTCACCCTCGCGGCCGGCGAGTCGGAGGACCCGCGCCGGGCGGTCACCAAGGCCACCAACAGCGTGATCTGGCGCATCGCCGTGTTCTACCTCGGCTCGATCCTCGTCGTGCTGACGCTGCTGCCGTGGAACGACCCCTCGATCGTGGAGAAGGGCTCCTACGTCGCCGCGCTCGACTCCATCGGCATCCCGCACGCCGGGCAGCTCATGAACGTGATCGTGCTGACGGCCGTGCTGTCGTGCCTGAACTCCGGCCTGTACACGGCCTCGCGGATGGCGTTCTCGCTGGGCGGGCGCGGTGACGCGCCGAGGTCCTTCGCGCGGGTCAGCGCCAAGGGCGTACCGGTCGCGGCGATCTGGGCGTCGGTGGCCTTCGGTTTCCTCGCGGTGTACTTCAACTACGCCTTCAAGGACACCGTCTTCATGTTCCTGCTGAACTCGTCGGGTGCCGTGGCGCTGTTCGTCTGGCTGGTGGTCTGCCTCACCCAGCTGCGGATGCGCGGCATCCTGATGCGGGAGGCCCCGGAGAAGGTCACCGTGAGGATGTGGCTGTTCCCCTACCTGACCTGGGCGACCGCCGCGATGATCGTCTTCGTGCTCGTCTACATGCTGTTCGACGAGGCCAACCGCCGGGTCGTGCTGCTGTCGGTGCTGGTGGCGGCGGTCGTGGTGGCGGTGGGGGTGGTGCTGGACCGCCGGCGCCGAGCGGGCGCGGGGTCCTGAGGGCGCGCGGAGGCGGCACGAGGAGGGTCCTTCACGTCCCGCGGGGCGGAAGGGGCCCTCCTCGTCGTTCCGGCAGCGGGTGCCTCAGCCGCGGTCGCCGAGGAGCTTCCAGGCGGTGGGCACCAGGCCCATGGCGAGCGCGGCCTTGAGGGCGTCGCCGACGAGGAACGGCACCATGCCGACGGCCACCGCCTGCGACAGGGGCATGCCGGTGGCGAGGGCCAGGTACGGCACGCCGACCGCGTAGACGACCAGGGACCCGACCGCCATCGTGCCCGCCATGCGCGGCACCGAGCGGTCGCCGCCGCGCCGGGCGAGGGCGCCCACCACGGTGGCGGCGAGGAGCATGCCGAGGACGTAGCCGAGGGTCAGCATGGCGTACCCGGCCGTGCCCTGCGCGAACCACGGCACGCCGGCCATGCCGGCCAGCACGTAGAGGGCCAGGGAGAAAAAGCCCCGGCGGGCGCCGAGCGCGGTGCCGACGAGGAGCGCGGCGAAGGTCTGGCCGGAGACCGGCACCGGCGAGCCCGGTACGGGGACGGCGATCTGGGCGGCGAGTCCGGTGAGGACGGCGCCGCCGGCCACGAGCACCAGGTCGTTCGTGCGGGCGCGGCTGGAGGGGAGCAGGTCGGCGAGGACCGCTCCGATGCGGGCGGGGGCGGCGGCAGTGCTCATCGGAACTCCGGTACTCCGCGGTGCTCCGCGGGCGGTGGTCGGGGCGGTNGTNGGGGGGGGCGGGTCCGAACGTAGCCCACGGACCGGCGGGCGTTCACCGTCGGTGGACGACAAAGCCTCGCTCGCGGCGTTGGTGGACTTCGCGCAAGGACCGCCCGTGGACCCCCGTGGGTGTGAGGCGCGTCACCGCCGGGACGGCGGGCCGGTCCCGGCGGTGAACCGTTTCCCGCGGCGGGGCGTCTCCCGGGACGGGGCGTCGTCCCGGGNGCGTCNCCCGGGGCGGTCGTCGCCGCGGGACGGTGTGGTGCCGGGCTCGCGGGTCCGCGGGAGGGGGTGTCCGCGCCGCACTCGGGCGCGGATCGCGGGGGCGCCGATCCGAGCCGGGGGCCGGGCCGCCGGGCCGCCTGGCTTCCCGGCCATCGCGGACCGATGCGGACGGGGCGCCGCCCGAACGCGCCCGTCCGGCGGAGTAACCGGCGCGGAACCGGGCATCCGGGCGGGGAGCGGACCGGGGGCCGGACCGGCCCGCCGGCCCGGGAGAGCCGCCGTGCGGAGCGCCGGCGGGCCGGGTGGCGGGGCCCGGGAGCGGCGTGCGGAGCGGACGGCGCGGCCGTTTCCGGACAACCGGTGAGCGCATTCCTCTTGTGAAGAAATGGTGGCCAAACCTTCACATTGTGTGAGCGCTGTGTCCGTATAGCGGAAACGTGTTCCCTACGGACGGTGCACGCATCAAAACTTGGGCGCACCTTCGCCTCTCCCCCCAATACGGAACAGGGCAATCCATGTCTCGGACCCCCGCGCCTGCGTCCACCTCGCCGGTCGACGCCGACGCACCTACGACGCCGGCCACCGAAGTGCCGCTCTCGCACGGACTCAAGCAACGCCACCTGTCGATGATCGCCCTCGGCGGCGTGATCGGCGCCGGCCTCTTCGTCGGGTCGGGCGCCGCGATCGCGGCCGCGGGCCCGTCGATCGTCATCGCCTACGCGATCTCCGGTCTGCTCGTCATGCTGGTCATGCGCATGCTGGGCGAGATGTCCGCGGCCAACCCGGCCTCCGGCTCCTTCTCGGTCCACGCCGAGCGGGCCATCGGCCCCTGGGCCGGCTTCACGGCCGGCTGGGCCTTCTGGTTCCTGCTGTGCGTGGCCGTGGGCCTGGAGGCGATCGGCGCCGCGAAGATCGTGACCGGCTGGGTGGACGTGCCCGAGTGGTCGGTGGTCGCCCTGTTCATGCTGGTGTTCTGCGTGACCAACCTGGCCGCCGTGAAGAACTTCGGCGAGTTCGAGTTCTGGTTCGCCGCGCTGAAGATCGGCGCCATCGCGCTGTTCCTGGTGATCGGCGTGCTGGCCATCCTGGGCCTGCTGCCCGGCAGCGACTCCCCCGGCATGACGAACCTGACCGGCCAGGGCGGCTTCCTGCCCAACGGCACCGAGGGCCTGATCGTGGGCCTGCTCGCCTCGGTCTTCGCCTACGGCGGTCTGGAGACCGTCACCATCGCCGCCGCCGAGTCCGAGCGTCCGGTGGAGGGCGTCGCCAAGGCCGTCCGCACGGCGATGTGGCGCATCGCGGTCTTCTACATCGGCTCCATGGCGGTCATCGTCACGCTGATCCCGTGGAACAGCAAGTCGCTCGCCGAGGGCTCGTACGTCGCCACGCTGAAGCACCTGGGCCTGCCGGCCGCCGGCGAGATCATGAACGTCGTCGTGCTGATCGCGCTGCTGTCCGCCATGAACGCCAACATCTACGGCGCCTCCCGCATGGCCTGCTCGCTGGTGGCGCGCGGCCAGGGCCCGAAGACGCTCGGCAAGATCTCCGGCGGTGTGCCGCGGGTCGCGGTGCTGACCTCGTCGGCCTTCGGCTTCCTGTGCGTGCTGCTGAGCTACTGGCGGCCGGACGACCTGTTCATGTGGCTGCTCAACATGATCGGCGCGATCATCCTGGTCGTCTGGTTCTTCATCGCCATCTCGCAGCTGATCCTCCGCCGCCGCATGGAGCAGGAGGCACCGGAGAAGCTGGCCGTCCGGATGTGGGCCTTCCCCTACCTCACCTGGGCGGCGCTCGCCGGCATCGCCGCGGTGTTCCTCCTGATGGCCCGCGACGAGGGCACCCGCGAGCAGCTCTACTACACGGGCGGCCTCGTCCTGGTCCTGGCTGTACTGGGCTACGTCCACCAGCAGGCGACCGCCGGCAAGAGGACCGCCCCCGCGGCGGAGGCCCCCGTCACGGAGGCCCCCGTCACGGAGGCCCCCGCCGCCGAGGTCGCGGCCGACGAGAAGCCGGCCGACAGCAAGACGGCCGACAGCAAGACGGCTGACGCCAAGACGGCTGACGCCAAGCCCGCCGCCGAGAAGCCGGGCGACGCCGGGGCGGCCGACGAGAAGCCCGCGGCGGCCGCCGCGAAGGGCGACGACTGACCCGTCCGCACCTTTCGGTGAGGCCCCGGCGCGACGGCGCGCCGGGGCCTCCCCTTCTTTCCGTCCGTCCTCGGGCCCCTTGCGGAGGTCCGATCCTCCGCAAGGTTACTGCTGCTAGCCTGCATTTGCACATCGGTTGCAACAAGCCGTCGGAGGCTCGGCATGGCGACGTACACCCTTCCGGAACTTCCCTACGACTACGCGGCGCTGGCGCCGGTCATCAGCCCGGAGATCATCGAGCTGCACCACGACAAGCACCACGCCGCATACGTCAAGGGCGCGAACGACACCCTGGAGCAACTGGAGGAGGCCCGCGACAAGGACCAGTGGGCCGCCCTGAACGGACTGCAGAAGAACCTGGCCTTCCATCTCTCGGGCCACATCCTCCACTCCATCTACTGGCACAACATGGCCGGCGACGGCGGCGGCGAACCGCTGGAGAAGGACGGCACGGGCGAACTGGCCGACGCGATCGCCGAGTCGTTCGGCTCGTTCGCCCGGTTCAAGGCGCAGCTGTCGAAGGCCGCCGCCACCACGCAGGGCTCCGGCTGGGGCGTGCTGGCGTACGAGCCGGTCAGTGGCCGCCTCATCGTGGAGCAGGTCTACGACCACCAGGGCAACGTCGGCCAGGGCTCGGTCCCGATCCTCGTGTTCGACGCCTGGGAGCACGCCTTCTACCTCCAGTACAAGAACCAGAAGGTCGACTTCATCGAGGCGATGTGGAAGGTCGTCAACTGGCAGGACGTAGCGAAGCGCTACGCCGAGGCGAAGGACCGCGTGCCGCTGATCGCCCCCTGACGGCGCCGCCGCGCCCCCGGGCCCCCGTCCGTGATCGTCTTCTCATCCTTCACGGCGGGCGGAGAAGAGGAGCGGCCCCCGCGAGGACAGGACTCGCGGGGGCCGCTCCGGCGTGCGCTCAGTCGAAGACCGGGCCGCTCGTCCGGGTCCGCTTGATCTCGTAGAAGCCGGGCGTCGAGGCGACCAGCAGCGTTCCGTCCCACAGGCGGGCGGCCGCCTCGCCCCTGGGCGCCGGGGTGACGACCGGGCCGAAGAAGGCGACCTCCGCGCCGTCGGGGCCGGGGACCGCGATCACCGGCGTGCCGACGTCCTGTCCGACCTTGTCGATGCCCTCCTGGTGGGAGGCGCGCAGCTCCGCGTCGTAGGTGTCCTTCTCCGCGTACTCCGCCAGCTCCGCCGGCAGCCCGGCCTCCGCGAGCGCCTCGGCGATCACCTCGCGGGTGACGCCCCGGTCCTCGTCGTGGATGCGCCTGCCCATGGCCGTGTACAGCGGGCCCAGCACCTCCGGGCCGTGCGCCTGCTCGGCGGCGACGGCGACGCGGACGGGATGCCACGCCGTGGTCGCCAGCGACTCGCGGTACTGCTCGGGGACCTCGTCCAGCTTGTCCTCGTTGAGGACGGCGAGGCTCATCACGTGCCAGCGCACGTCCACCGGGCGGACCCGCTGGACCTCCAGCATCCAGCGGGACGTCATCCACGCCCACGGGCACAGCGGGTCGAACCAGAAGTGGGCGGTGGTCCTCTTCTCGGACATGTCTCTCCTCGGTGTCCACGGGCGGGCGGGAAAGCCGTAGGTCGTTCTCCCGGCCACAACCCGGGGGGTGACGGGGGCATTCCCGCCTTATCGGCGCCCGGCCCGACATGGGAGGATCACGGAATACCAGAGAACCACGAAGGAGTGCCCGTGCCCGGTGAGAACCTGTCCCGCGAGGAGGCCCGTGAGCGGGCGGCCCTGCTGTCCGTCGACGGGTACGACGTCGCGCTCGACGTGCGGTCGGCCGTCGGCGGGAGCGAGGCGGAGGAGCCGACGTTCCGCTCGGTGACGACGATCCGGTTCCGCTGCGCCGCTCCCGGGGCGAGCACCTTCGCCGACCTCGTCGCGCCGTCGGTGACCTCCGTCGTACTCAACGGGCGCGAACTGGACCCGTCGGCCGTCTTCGACGGGGCACGGATCGCGCTGGACGGCCTCGCCGAGGAGAACGTGCTGGTCGTGGACGCGCAGTGCGCCTACAGCCGCACCGGTGAGGGGCTGCACCGCTTCGTCGACCCGGAGGACGGCGAGGTCTACCTCTACACGCAGTACGAGCCCGCCGACGCCCGCCGCGTGTTCGCCAACTTCGAGCAGCCCGACCTGAAGGCCCCGTACCGCTTCCAGGTGACGGCGCCCGAGGGGTGGACCGTGTGGAGCAACGGCGCGGAGGAGTCCCGGGACGGCGGGGTGTGGCGGTTCGCCGAGACGAAGCCGATCTCCACTTACATCACCTGCGTCGTCGCCGGCCCGTACCACCACGTCACCGACACCTACCGGCGCGGCGACCTGGAGATCCCGCTCGGCGCGATGTGCCGCAGGAGCCTCGCCAGACACTTCGACGCGGACGACGTCTTCCTCGTCACCAAGCAGGGCCTGGACTTCTTCCAGGACGCCTTCGACTACCCGTACCCCTTCGGCAAGTACGACCAGGCGTTTGTGCCCGAGTACAACCTCGGCGCCATGGAGAACCCGGGCCTGGTCACCTTCCGCGAGGAGTACATCTTCCGGGGCAAGGTGACGCGCGCCGCCTACGAGGGCCGCGCCAACGTCATCCTGCACGAGATGGCGCACATGTGGTTCGGCGACCTCGTCACCATGAAGTGGTGGGACGACCTGTGGCTGAAGGAGTCCTTCGCGGACTTCATGGGCACGTTCTCCATGGTCGAGGCGACCCGGTTCACGAGCGGCTGGACCACCTTCGCCAACAACCGCAAGGCGTGGGCGTACCGGGCCGACCAGCTTCCCTCGACGCACCCCGTCACGGCGGACATCCGCGACCTGGAGGACGCCAAGCTCAACTTCGACGGCATCACGTACGCCAAGGGCGCCTCCGTCCTGAAGCAGCTCGTCGCGTACGCGGGCCGGGAGGCGTTCCTGGAGGGCGCCCGCCGCTACTTCACGCGCCACGCGTACGGCAACACCACCCTCGGCGACCTCCTGACGGTGCTGGAGGAGACCTCCGGCCGCGACATGAAGGCGTGGTCCCGGTCCTGGCTGGAGACCTCCGGCGTCAACGCGCTCACGCCCGTCGTCACCTACGACGCGGCGGGCGACCGCATCGCGGAGCTGGCCGTCGAGCAGGAGGGCGCCGAGAAGCGGCCCCACCGGGTCGTCGTCGGCCTGTACCGGCTCGACGACGGCGGGCGGCTCGTCCGCTACGCGCGCGCCGAGACCGACGTCGACGGCGCCCGGACGGTCGTGTCCGAGCTGGCGGGCGCCGAGCGGCCCGCGCTGGTGCTGGTCAACGACGAGGACCTGACGTACTGCAAGGTGCGGTTCGACGAGGTCTCCCTCGCCACCCTGCGGGCGCACCTCGGCGACATCACCGACCCGCTGGCGCGCGCGCTGTGCTGGTCGGCCCTGTGGAACATGACGCGGGACGCGCTGCTGCCGGCGCGGGACTTCGTGGAGGTCGTCCTGGCCTTCGCCGGCCGCGAGTCGGACATCGGCGTCCTGCAGATGCTGCACGCCTGGGTGCGGACCGCCCTCGTCCACTACGCGGCTCCGCAGTGGCGCGGCACCGGCGGCCGGCTCGTCGCGCGGGCCGCGCTGCGCGAGCTGCGGGACGCCGAGCCGGGCAGCGAGCACCAGCTGACGTGGGCGCGGTTCCTCGCGTCGGTCGCGGGGACCGACGAGGACCTCGCCTTCCTCCAGGGCCTGCTGGACGGCACGGAGAGCGTGGACGGGCTCGACGTCGACCAGGAGCTGCGCTGGGCGCTCCTGGAGCCGCTGGTCGCGCACGGCCGGGCCGACGAGTCGGCGGTCGACGCGGAACTCGCGCGGGACGACACCGCGTCGGGCAGGCGGCACCAGGTGCGGTGCCTGGCGGCGCGGCCGTCCGAGGCGGTGAAGGCACGGGCGTGGGCCGATGTGGTCGAGTCCGACAAGCTGTCGAACGCGCTGGTCGAGGCGACGATCGCGGGGTTCGCGCAGCCGTCGCAGCGGGAGCTGGTCGCGCCGTACGCACGGGAGTACTTCGCGGCGATCGAGCGGGTGTGGGCCGAGCGGTCGATCCAGATCGGGATGCACGTGGTGCGGGGCATGTTCCCGGCGCTGCAGGACCGCGCGGAGACGCTGGAGGCGACCGACGCGTGGCTGGCCGCGCACGAGGGGGCCGCGCCGGCGCTGCGCAGGCTCGTCCTGGAGGCGCGTGACGACCTGGCACGCGCCCTGCGGGCCCAGGAGTTCGACGCGGGCGCGTGACCCCGGGCCCCGGGGCGGCGGCCGGTCTCCGGACGCCGCCCGCGGGGCTCCGCCGTTCCCGGCGGGGCGGTCGCCGCCGGGAACGGGAAGGGACCTACCGGACCGGGGGCGCCGCGGGGGCCGGGGCGCCCGCCGGGCGGGCGCCGCAGAACTCGGCGTCCACGGCCCCGTCCAGGCCGCCCGCCCAGTCGCCGTTGGCGTTGCCCGCCATGGTGCGGTCCGCGGAGCGGGTCGCGACGGCCACGGAGGCCGAGCCGTGGATGCCGCCCGTGTGGCCCCACACCGTCGTGCCGCAGCTCAGCTTGCGGCTGATCAGCCCCAGGCCGTACGCGGCGCCCGGCTCCACGGAGTCGATGGGGACGGTCGTGGTCATCTCCCTCACCTGCTCCCGCGGCAGCAGCCGGCCGGTGAGCAGGGCCCGCAGGAACCGCTGGAGGTCGGCGTTGCTGGAGATCATCTCGCCGGCGGAGCCCGCGAGGGACGGGTTCAGCTCGGTGACGTCGTGGATGCGGGTGGCCGGGTCGGCGGGGTCGGCTCCGAGGGTGGAGTACGCGCGGCCGCTGGGCCGGGGCATCCGCGGGTCGGTGCCGGGCACGCTGGTGGCGCCCAGGCCGAGCGGCCTGATGATCCTCCGCTCGACGGCCTCCCCGTAGGGGCGGCCCGTGACCTTCTCGACGACCATCCCGGCGAGCACGTAGTTGGTGTTGGAGTAGCTCCAGGACGTGCCGGGGGCGAAGGACGGCTCGTGCTTCATGGCGACGGCGACGAGCTGCTCGGGGGTCCAGGTGTCGTAGCGGTGCTCGAGGAAGCCGGGGCCGAGGATCCTGGCCTGGAACGACGGGTCGGAGGTGACGTCGTAGACGCCGCTCGTGTGGTTGAGGAGCTGGCGGAGGGTGACCTTCCGGCCGTCGTGGCCGTTGCCCCGGACCACGCCGGGCAGCCACTTCTCCACGCTGTCGTCGAGGTCGAGGCGGCCTTCGGCGTCGAGTTGGAGGAGGACGGTGGCGACGAAGGTCTTGGTGATGGAGCCGATGCGGAAGCGGTCGTTCGGCAGGCGCTCGCGGCCGGTCTCGCGGTCGGCGACCCCGGCGCTGCCGTTCCAGGTGCCGCGCCGGTCGCGGACCTGGACGAGCACCCCGGGCACCCCGGCGCGCAGAAGCTCCTCGACGGCCCGGCGGGTGGCGTCGTGGCCCCCGCCCGCCCGGTCGTCCGCCGCCGTGACGGTCGCGGCGGGAGCGGGAGCGGGAGCGGGGGCGGCCGTGGCCGGGACGGTGAGCGTGGTGGCGGTGACGGCGGCCGCGGCCAGGGCCGCTACCAGCCCGCCGCGCATGGTGCGCATGGTGCGCATGGACATGAAGGGGTCTCCTCCTCGGTGACTGCGTGACCGTGCGGCGGTGCGGCTGCACGCCCCTGGTCGTGGGAAGGGACCACGGATCGGGACGCGGGGGTTGAGCGGGGGCGTCCGACGGTCCGGGGGTTGACCCGTTTTCAGGCGTTCGTACCGGGGATGTCGGCGCGCCCCGGGGCGGGACGGCCGTGCTACGGCCGCGCGGCGGCGTCCGTGCCGCCCTCCGGCGGGACCGGCCCGGGGCCGCGCCCCGGGCGCGAGACGGTCCCGGCCGCCCCGAGCGCCCCGGCCGCCGCAGCCGCAACCACCGCCCTGGCCGGCTCTGCCGCCCCAGCCGGCCCAGCAGGCCCGGCCGACCCCGTGTCAACCGCCGCCGCACCGACGCTAGTCCCGTATGGGGCGATTCGTTCCCGATGGCGGATGGCCCGCGGTGGCGGATGTCCGCCATGAGAGCATTCCAACTCTGGCAGACCTCCACAAAACCCGGTCGTGTGCGTAAAGCTCAGCGGTCATCCGGTATCGAATTCCGGACCGTCCTTTCACTCGACAGGGATGCTGAATGACGCTCGAACCCCCCAGCTCCATATCCGGAGCGAGACGTGCGGCACACATCGCCGCCGCCGCCGGCCTGGTCGCCGCGCTCGTCGCGACCGGTGCCACCCCCGCCTTCGCCACTCCCGCGGAGCCGCCGGCCGGCACTCCCGAGCCCGCCAAGTCCGCCGCCGCGAAGCTCGGTTCGGACGACGCCGAACTGCTCGCCGAGGCCGAGGCCCGCGGCGAGAAGAACGTCACGGTCATGATCGCCACCGCTCCCGGTGCCACCGAGCAGGTCGCCGGCCAGCTCGACGCGCTCAAGGGCGGCACGGTCGACCGGACGTACGACAAGCTCGGCTACGTCCGCGCCACCCTCCCGACGGCCCAGGCCGAGGCCGCCATCGGCGCCGCCGCCAAGCTGTCCAGCGTCCAGGGCATCGACCTCAAGGACGAGATCCGGCTGGACGACCCGAAGCCGGACGCCGACCGCGCGCGGAGCGGCTCCGCCGACGCGACCGGGACGTACCCGGCGCCCGGCCCCAAGACCCCCGCGGTCAACCCGTACAACCCGTCCCACGAGACGGGCGCGGTCGACTTCGTCCGCAAGTGGCCGACCGCGGACGGCCGCGGCGTCACCATCGGCATCCTCGACTCGGGCGTCGACCTGGGCCACCCGGCCCTGCAGAAGACCACCACCGGCGAGCGCAAGATCGTCGACTGGGTCACCGCGACCGACCCCGTCAGGGACGGCGACCAGACGTGGCGGCGCATGGACGTGTCCGTCGCCGGTCCCGCCTTCACCGCCGAGGGCCGCTCCTGGAAGGCCCCCGAGGGCGCCTACCGGTTCCGGACCTTCGCCGAGGCCGCCACCACGGGCGGCGACATGAAGGGCGACCTCAACCGCGACGGCGACACGACCGACGTCTGGGGCGTCCTGTACGACCAGGCCGCCGGCACGGTCCGCGTCGACCTCAACGCCAACGGCGACTTCGCCGACGACGAGGCGATGAAGCCGTACAAGGACGGCTTCCAGGTCGGCTACTTCGGCACCGACAACCCGGCCACCGACGTCGCCGAGCGCATCCCGTTCGTCGTCGAGATCCGCAAGGACGTCGTCTACGGCGCCTCCGGCGCCAAGGCCGACTACGTCAACATCGGCATCATCGAGGGCTCCCACGGCACCCACGTCGCCGGCATCACCGCCGCGCACGGCCTGCTGGGCGGCAAGATGAACGGCGCGGCGCCCGGCGCCAAGCTGGTCTCCTCGCGCGCGTGCACCTGGAGCGGCGGCTGCACCAACGTCGCGCTCACCGAGGGCATGATCGACCTCGTCGTCAACCGCGGCGTGGACATCGTCAACATGTCCATCGGCGGCCTCCCCGCGCTGAACGACGGCAACAACGCCCGCGCCAAGCTCTACACCCGGCTCATCGACGAGTACGGCGTCCAGCTCGTCGTCTCGGCCGGCAACAGCGGCCCCGGCGTCAACACGATCGGCGACCCGGCCCTCGCGGACAAGGTCATCAGCGTCGGCGCGTCCATCTCCAAGGAGACCTGGGCCGCCAACTACGGCTCGATCGTCTCCAAGCCGTACGCGATGACGCCGTTCTCCTCCCGCGGCCCGCGCGAGGACGGCGGCTTCACGCCGACCCTCAGCGCCCCCGGCGCGGCCGTCAACACCACCCAGACGTGGATCCCCGGCGGCCCGGTCGCCGAGGCGGGCTACCAGCTCCCGGCCGGCTACTCCATGATGCAGGGCACCTCGATGGCGTCCCCGCAGGCCGCCGGCGCCATGGCGCTGATGCTGTCCGCGGCCAAGCAGCAGGGCGTCGACCTCACCCCGGCGAAGCTCCGCACGGCCGTCACCAGCCAGGCCGACCGCATCCCCGGCGTGCAGGCCCACGAGCAGGGCGCCGGTCTCCTCAACGTCGTCGACGCCTGGAAGGAGGTGCTCCGCGGCGCCCACGCCCACGAGTACACCGTCAAGGCCCCCGTCGACACCGCGATCGACCCCCTGCTCGCCGAGCCCGGCTTCGGCACCGGCCTGTACGACCGCGAGGGCGGGATCAAGGTCGGCCAGGAGAAGGTCTACGACGTCACCGTCACCCGCACCACGGGTGCCGACCGCCCGATCCGGCACGAGCTGTGGTTCGAGAACAACCACGAGAGCACGTTCCGCGTCGTCGGCTCCGACGTGGTGTACCTGCCGCTGAACAAGCCCGTCACGGTCAAGGTCGCCGCCAAGCCGCGCAGCGTCGGTGTGCACAGCGCGGTCCTGGAGGTCACCGACCCGAAGACCAAGGGCATCGACAAGCAGATCCTGACCACGGTCGTCGCGGCCGAGCAGCTGGCCAAGCCGTCCTTCGGCCTCTCGGCCGAGGGCACGGTCCAGCGCAACAGCCACCGGTCGTACTTCGTGAACGTCCCGGCCGGCGCCCGGTCCCTGGAGATCGCCCTCGGCGGCCTCGCCAAGGACAGCCAGACCCGCTTCATCGCGATCCACCCGTACGGCGTGCCGTCCGACCCCACGTCGACGATCAACTGCTACCCCAACTACAACAACCCGGCGAACACCTGCCGCCCCGACCTGCGGTCGTACCCGAACCCGCAGCCGGGCGTCTGGGAGATCGAGGTCGAGTCGCGCCGCACGTCGCCGCTGCTCGACAACCCGTACAAGCTGGACGTCGCCGTGCTCGGCGCGACCTTCGCCCCGGCCGTCCAGACGCTGCCGGAGGCCACCGTGGGCCAGGCCGCGCCGGTCGAGTGGACCGTCTCCAACGACTTCGCGGCGTTCGACGGCAAGCTGAAGGCCGGGTCGCTCGGCTCCGCCAAGGTGACGCGCCCGACCATCGCCAACCACGGGGAGCAGCGCACCACCGTGGAGATCGGCGAGGGCGTCGAGCGGTTCGACGTCGCCATCGGCAACGTCTCCGACAAGTCCGCCGACCTGGACCTGACGGTCCTGCGCGACGGCGTGGCGGTCGGCTCGTCCGCGGACGGCGACTCCGAGGAGTCGGTGTCCGTGCTGAAGCCCGCGCCGGGCACGTACACGATCGTCGTCGACGGCTACTCGGTCCCGTCCGGGGAGACCGCCTACGACTACAAGGACGTGTACTTCTCGTCCGCGCTCGGTGAGATCAAGGTCGACGAGTCGAAGACGATCTCCCTGGCGAACGGCGCCTCGGCGCAGTTCGGCGCCCAGGTGCTGGTGAACGGCGCCGCCCCCGAGGGCCGGCAGTTCTTCGGCGAGGTGCAGCTGGTGAACGCGCGCGGAACCGCCGCGGGCACCGGCAGCGTCGTGATCGGAAAGGTCACTCCGTAGTCTGGAGGGATACGGAGTGCGGGGGCGGGCGTCCGGAAGGGCGCCCGCCCTCCCCTTTTCCCGCGGCCCGCCGTTGCGGCCCGTGGTCCTTCTCACCCCCTGGACGGCGGGTTGGCGGGGCCGCCGGGAGGAGACGCATCATGGACCAGCGCCCAGCACACACGTACGGAGGAGTCCCCGTGAAGGTAGGAATCGTCGGAGCCACCGGCCAGGTCGGCACGGTCATGCGCAGGATCCTCGCCGAGCGGGACTTCCCGGTGGACGGGCTGCGGCTGTTCGCGTCCGCGCGCTCCGCGGGCTCCACCCTGGAGTGGCGGGGCGGCGAGGTCACCGTGGAGGACGCCGCGACGGCCGACTACACCGGCCTGGACATCGTGCTGTTCTCCGCCGGCGGCGCCACGTCCAGGGCGCTCGCGGAGAAGGTCGCGGACCAGGGCGCCGTGGTGATCGACAACTCCTCCGCGTGGCGCCTCGACCCCGAGGTGCCGCTGGTGGTCTCCGAGGTGAACCCGCACGCGGTCAAGGACCGCCCGAAGGGGATCATCGCCAACCCGAACTGCACCACCATGGCCGCCATGCCGGTCCTGAAGCCGCTCCACCGGGAGGCCGGCCTGACCGCGCTGGTCGCCACCACGTACCAGGCCGTCTCGGGCTCCGGCCTCGCGGGCGTCGCCGAGCTGGACGGCCAGGTCAGGGCCGTCGCCGGGCGCGCCACCGAGCTCACCCACGACGGCGGGGCCGTGGAGTACCCCGAGCCGGGGGTGTACGCGCGGCCCATCGCGTTCAACGTGCTGCCGCTGGCCGGGTCGGTCGTCGACGACGGCTCCTTCGAGACCGACGAGGAGCAGAAGCTCCGCAACGAGTCCCGCAAGATCCTGGAGATCCCGGAGCTGAGGGTGTCGGGCACCTGCGTGCGCGTCCCGGTCTTCTCCGGCCACTCCCTCCAGCTGAACGCCCGCTTCGAGCGCCCCATCGGCGTGGAGCGCGCGTACGAGCTGCTGCGGGAGGCCGAGGGCGTGGAGCTGTCCGAGATCCCGACCCCGCTCCAGGCCGCCGGCAAGGACGCCTCGTACGTGGGCCGCGTCCGCGTCGACGAGACCGTCGAGCACGGCCTGGCGCTGTTCGTCTCGGGCGACAACCTGCGCAAGGGCGCCGCGCTGAACGCGGTGCAGATCGCGGAGCTGGTCGCCGGGGAGCTGCGCGGCTGACCCCCGTCCGGGGCGGTCCCGCCGACGCCGGGACCGCCCCGTCACCCGCCCGCACATATGACCTCCGTGTTCGACGCCGGCCGTGGAAGGATGGCCCCCAAAGCCGTACATGGAGGAGATGACCGGGTGCCTGGCACAAACCTGACCCGTGAAGAGGCGCAGCGGCGCGCGGCGCTGCTGACCGTGGACGCGTACGAGATCGACCTCGATCTCAGCGGCGCGCAGGAGGGCGGGACCTACCGGTCCGAGACCTCCGTGCGCTTCGAGTGCGCCGAGGAGGGCGCGGAGACGTTCGTCGACCTGGTGGCCCCGGCGGTGCACGAGGTGGTGCTGAACGGCAGGCACCTGGACGTGGCGTCGGTGTTCCGGGACTCCCGGATCACGCTGAAGCACCTGAAGCGGGGCGCCAACGAGCTGCGGGTCGTCGCGGACTGCGCGTACACCAACACCGGTGAGGGCCTGCACCGGTTCGTGGACCCGGTGGACGGCCAGGCGTACCTGTACACGCAGTTCGAGGTGCCGGACGCGCGGCGGGTGTTCGCCAGCTTCGAGCAGCCGGACCTGAAGGCGACGTTCCGGTTCACCGTGAAGGCCCCGGCGGGCTGGACAGTGGTCTCGAACTCGCCGACGCCGGAGCCGAAGGACGACGTGTGGGCCTTCGAGCCCACCCCGCGCATCTCGACGTACGTCACGGCGCTGATCGTCGGCCCGTACCACGCGGTGCACTCGACGTACGAGGGCCCGGACGGGCAGGTCGTGCCGCTGGGCGTGTACTGCCGCCCGTCGCTGGCGGAGTTCCTCGACGCGGACGCGATCTTCGAGGTGACGCGGCAGGGCTTCGACTGGTTCCAGGAGAAGTTCGACTACGCGTACCCGTTCGCCAAGTACGACCAGCTCTTCGTGCCGGAGTTCAACGCGGGCGCGATGGAGAACGCGGGCGCGGTCACCATCCGCGACCAGTACGTCTTCCGCTCGAAGGTGACGGACGCGGCGTACGAGGTGCGGGCCGAGACGATCCTGCACGAGCTGGCCCACATGTGGTTCGGCGACCTGGTCACCATGGAGTGGTGGAACGACCTGTGGCTGAACGAGTCGTTCGCCACGTACACGTCGATCGCCTGCCAGGCGTACGCGCCCGGCTCGAAGTGGCCGCACTCGTGGACCACCTTCGCCAACCAGATGAAGACCTGGGCGTACCGGCAGGACCAGCTGCCGTCCACGCACCCGATCATGGCCGAGATCCGCGACCTGGACGACGTGCTCGTCAACTTCGACGGCATCACGTACGCCAAGGGCGCCTCGGTGCTGAAGCAGCTCGTCGCGTACGTGGGCATGGACGCCTTCTTCCGGGGCGTGCAGGCGTACTTCAAGCGCCACGCCTTCGGCAACACCCGCCTGTCGGACCTGCTGGGCGCCCTGGAGGAGACCTCCGGGCGCGACCTGGGGACCTGGTCGGAGAAGTGGCTGCAGACCGCCGGCATCAACGTCCTGCGGCCGGTGGTGGAGACCGGCGAGGACGGCGTGATCACCTCGTTCGCGGTCCGGCAGGAGGCGCCGGCGCTCCCGGCGGGCGCGAAGGGCGAGGCGATCCTGCGCCCGCACCGCATCGCGGTCGGCTTCTACGACCTCGACGACGCGGGCCGGCTGGTGCGCACCGAGCGCGTCGAGCTGGACGTGGACGGCGAGCTGACCGGCGTCGACGCGCTGGTCGGCAAGCGGCGCCCGGCGGTCGTCCTGCTGAACGACGACGACCTGAGCTACGCCAAGGTCCGGCTCGACGAGGAGTCGCTGCGCAACGTCGTGGCGCACCTGGGCGACTTCACCGAGTCGCTGCCGCGGGCGCTGTGCTGGGCGTCGGCGTGGGACATGACCCGCGACGGCGAGCTGGCCACGCGCGCGTACCTGGACCTGGTGCTGTCGGGCATCGGCAGGGAGTCCGACATCGGCGTGGTGCAGAGCCTGCACCGGCAGGTGAAGCTGGCGCTGGACCTGTACGCGGCGCCGGACTGGCGCGAGACGGGCCTGGACCGCTGGACGCGGGCCGCGCTGGAGCACCTGCGGGCGGCGGAGCCGGGCAGCGACCACCAGCTGGCGTGGGCGCGGGCGTTCGCGGCGACGGCCCGCACCGGCGAGCAGCTGGACCTGCTGGTGGCGCTGCTGGACGGCTCGGAGACGATCGAGGGCCTGGCCGTCGACACGGAGCTGCGCTGGGCGTTCGTCGAGCGGCTCGCGGCGACCGGCCGGTTCGGGGCGGACGAGATCGCCGCCGAGCACGAGCGGGACCGGACCGCGGCCGGCGAGCGGCACGCCGCCACGGCGATGGCCGCGCGCCCGACGGCCGAGGCGAAGGCGGAGGCGTGGGCGTCGGTCGTGGAGTCCGACACACTGCCGAACGCCCTGCAGGAGGCCGTGATCGGCGGTTTCGTGCAGACGGACCAGCGAGAGCTGCTGGCGCCGTACACGGAGAGGTTCTTCGCGGTGGCCAAGGACGTGTGGGAGTCCCGCTCGCACGAGATGGCCCAGCAGATCGTGGTCGGCCTGTACCCGTCGCTCCAGATCTCCCAGGAGACCCTGGAGGCGACCGACGCGTGGCTGGAGCGCGCCGAGCCGAGCGCGGCGCTGCGCCGCCTGGTCCTGGAGTCCCGCGACGGTGTGGAGCGGGCGCTGAGGGCGCAGGCCTCCGACAGGTGACCGAAGGGGCGGGGCGCCGCCGCGCGCCCCGCCCCTCCCCCGCTTCCCGCGGACGCGCTACGGCCGGGCGGCCGCCCGCGGCACCGCCCCGGCGGGCGGGAGGTCCTCCGCGGCGAGCGGTGCGCGCGGCCGGGGCGTGAGCTGCCCCAGCACCGTCGCGGCGAACGCGATCGCCATCCCGACCAGCTGCACGGGCCCCAGGGCCTGTCCGAGCGCCACCCAGCCCACCACCGCCGCGGTGAGCGGCGACAGCGGCCCGAGCAGCGTCACGGAGGTGGCGGTCAGCCGCTCGATGCCCCGGAACCACAGCCAGTAGCCGACGGCCGTGTTCGCCAGCGCCAGGTACGCGTACCCGAGCACCGCCCGGCCGTCCAGCGCCGGGGGCGCCCCCTCGACCAGGAACGCGATGGGCGCGATGACCAGGCCGCCCGCGGTGAGCTGCCAGCCGGTCATGACGAGCGGGCCGATCCCCTCGGGGCGCCCCCAGCGCTTGGTCAGGACCGTCCCGGCGGACATCGCGGCCGACGCGGCGAGGCCGGCCACCACCCCGACCGGGTCGAACGCGGCGTCCGCCGTCAGCACCACCAGGCTCACGCCGAACGCCGCCCCGATGGCGGCCAGCATGGACCGCAGGGTCGGCCGGTCCCCCAGCAGCAGCGCCGCGAGGCCGACGACGAAGAGCGGGCCCACCGACCCGACGACGGCGGCGACGCCGCCCGGGAGCCGGTACGCGGCGAGGAACAGCAGCGGGAAGAACGCCCCGATGTTCAACGCGCCCAGCACCGCCGACCGCCACCACCAGGCGCCGGAGGGCAGCTTCCGGGTGACGGCGAGCAGGAGCAGCCCGGCGGGGAGGGCTCGCATCAGGCCGGTGAACAGAGGCCGGTCGGCCGGCAGGAACTCGGTGGTGACGATGTAGGTCGTGCCCCAGGAGACGGGGGCGAGCGCGGTGACGGCGACGACGGCGGCGCGGGACGACATGGCGATCCCCTCCGATCGGAAATGCTCTGACACCAAATAGCTTAGCGCTAAGCTACTTATCGGCAAGCCGCTCAATGGGAAGCCACTTGCTTGCGAGCCGGCGGAGGGACGACGAGACTGCCGCCATGAGCGCGACCCCCACCCCCGACCCCGTCGACGCGATCATCGCCCAGTGGGCGGTGGAGCGGCCCGACCTGGACACGGTCCCCATGGCCGTCTTCGGCCGCGTCCACCGGCTCGCGCAGAAGATGGCCGAGCGGATGGACCGCGCCTACGGGGCCTTCGGGATCTCGCGCGGCGAGTTCGACGTCCTGGCGACGCTGCGCCGCTCCGGCGAGCCGTACACCCTGTCACCGCGCCAGCTCTCGGCGACGCTGATGCTGACGACGGGCGGGATGACGGGCCGGCTGGACAAGCTGGAGCGGGCCGGGCTGCTGAGCCGGAACCCGGACCCGCACGACCGGCGGGCGCTGCGGGTGACGCTCAGCGAGCGGGGCCTGGGGATCGTGGAGGACGCCGTGGAGGCGGGGCTGGCCGTGCAGCGGGAGGCGCTGGAGGCGGCCCTGGACGAGGAGGAGGCGGAGCGGCTCGCCGGACTGCTGCGGAAGCTGCTCAACGCGACGGGCGCCTGAGTGGCGCGCCGGACGGGCGCGCGGCGCCGCGCGGGGGCGGAGCCGTCCGGGGCACCGCGCGGACCGCGTCCCGCGCGGGGNCGGCGGNGCGCCGCGCGCCCGGGGCTTCCCGGCGCGCGGCNCCCCCGGGGAGCGGGGGTGGTGTCAGGCCTGCTTCTTGGAGCGGTCCATCACCATGACGAGGCCGGCGATGACCGCGAAGAGCACGATCGGCGCCACCACGAACAGGCCGAGCGTCTCCACGACGCTCAGGCCGGAGGTGCCCGGGTCGTCGCCGTCGTCGCGCATCAGCGCGAACGCGGGGGACGACATCAGCAGCATCATCAGCGTCGTACCGGTCGCGACGGCACCGGCGCGCAGGGCGTTCTTCTTGTCCACGGAGCAAAAGTAGCGAACGCCTAACCGCGCCGCGCGCCCGGGGGTGGCGTAGCGGCCCCGGGCTCCCCCAGCACGGCGGCCAGCGCGTGCAGCCGGGGCGACGCGGCGAGCTCCTCCAGCGTGACCGGGCGGCCGTCCGCGCCGGCCACGGGCAGCCGCCAGTTCGGGTACCGGTCCAGGGTGCCCGGCAGGTTCTGCGGGCGCCGGTCCCCCACCGCGTCGGGCAGCCACACCCCGGTCATCCGGGCGGGGGTGCGGCGCAGGAACCGGTACACGGCCCGCACCTCCGCCTCCTCGTCCCGCCCGCCGTCTTGCGGGAGCAGGCCCAGCTCCCGCAGGTACGCCAGCCACTCGGCGACGTCCGCGGCGTCCTCGGCCCGCTCCCGCGCCGCCGGCCGGGCCAGCAGCCCCAGCCGCCGGCGCAGCTCCACGTGCTCGCCGCTCAGCCGGGCGGCGGTGGGCGGCAGGTCGTGGGTGGTCGCCGTGGCCAGGCAGTCGGCCCGCCACTCCTCCGGCGGCAGGGGGCGGCGGGAGCCCTCCCAGTCGCGCTCGAACCACATCACCGACGTGCCGAACACGCCCCGGCGCCGCAGCGCCTCCCGCACGCCCGGCTCGACCGTGCCGAGGTCCTCCCCGATCACGGCGGCGCCCGCCCGGTCGGCCTCCAGGACGAGGACGGCGAGCATCGCGTCGGCGTCGTACCGGACGTACGTGCCCTGCGTCGGCGGGAGCCCCGCGGGCACCCACCAGAGCCGGAACAGGCCCATCACGTGGTCGATGCGCAGGGCGCCCGCGTGCCGGAACAGGGAGCGCAGCAGGTCGCGGTAGGGAGCGTGGCCGGACGCGGCGAGGGCGTCGGGCCGCCAGGGGGGCAGCCCCCAGTCCTGGCCGTGCGCGTTGAACGCGTCCGGCGGGGCGCCCACCGACACGCCGGACGCGTACGTCCCGGCCTGCGCCCAGGCGTCGGCGCCGTCCGGGTGCACGCCGACCGCCAGGTCGTGGACGACGCCGACCGGCATGCCCGCCTCGCGGGCGGCCCGCGCGGCGGCGGCGAGCTGCTCGTCGGTCAGCCAGGCGGCCAGGCGGTGGAAGGCCAGCCGGTCCTCCAGCCCCGCGCGGGCCCGCGCGGTGGCCGACGACCGGGGGTCGTCCAGGCCGGCGGGCCACCGGGCCCGGTCGGCGCCGTACCGCTCGGCGAGCGCGCACCAGGTCGCGTGGTCCTCCAGCGCACGCCCCCGGGCGGCGCGGAAGGCGTCGAACGCGGCCCGGCGGCCGGGGCCGAGCGGGACGGCGGCGAGGATCTCCAGGGCGCGCCGCTTGAGGACCCACACCGCGTCCCGGTCGATCAGCTCGCCCTTGCGCAGGACCCCGTCGCGCAGCTCCCCGGCCCGCGCGGCGAGTTCGTCGAGCTCGGTGCGGGCGGTCCCGGAGGCGTAGGCGAACTCGGGGACCTCCTCGATCCGCAGGTGCACCGGGTCGGGGAAGCGGCGCGAGGAGGGGCGGTACGGGGAGGGGTCGGTGGGTGTGCCGGGCACGGCCGCGTGGAGCGGGTTGACCTGCACGAAGCCCGAACCGAGCGCACGGCCCGCCCAGCCGGCGAGCTCCCGCAGGTCGCCGAGGTCGCCCATGCCCCAGGAGCGGGTCGACAGCAGCGAGTACAGCTGGACCAGCAGGCCGTGGCAGGGCCCGGGGGGCTGCGGCGCGCGGGCGGGGGCGACGACCAGGGCGGCGCGGGCGGTGCGCCCGTCGGGGGCGTGCGCCTCCAGGGTGTGCACACCCGCCGGGAGCCCCTCCCAGGGGACGGGCGGCCCGGCGGCGGTGCCGTCCTCCAGGGCGACGCGCAGGGCCGTGCCCGCGGGGAGGGCCGCCAGCGACCGGGGGCGGCCCGCCGGCCCGTCGCCCCGCCACACGACGACCGTGGGCGGGAGCAGCCGCGCCGCCCGCGCCTCCTCGGCGGCGGCGAGCGACGCGCCGAGCGCCGCGGGGGTGGTCGCGTCGACGTCCAGGGCGGCGAGGACGGCGACCACGGTCGCGTCGGGGACCGGGACCGTGACGCCCGGGGACGGGGAGTACGCGGTGGCGACTCCGTGCAGCGCGGCGAGCCGGGCGAGGGTCATGCGGCCTCCTGGGCGCTTCGGGGTTCCTGCGTGCGGGGGGCGCCGCCCCGCCGGCCGCGCCGCGCGGGGGCGGGCCGTGGGC
>NZ_CP095474.1:1997160-1997229 GCF_023614315.1 Streptomyces sudanensis
GTGCCGGTCCGGGGCGTGGTGCCGACCGGCGGCCCGGCGGCCCGGCGGCCCGTCGGCCGGGGCGCGGAG
>NZ_CP095474.1:1997244-2004978 GCF_023614315.1 Streptomyces sudanensis
GGCCGGGGAACCGCCCCGGCGCCCGCCCGGGGGACGCGGCTGCNGNGGCCCGCCCGTACGGGACGGCGGCGGGCCCCGGCGGCCCTGCCCGCCGCGCGCTCGCGCGCCCGTGTGACGTGGCGCTGCTCACACCCCGCCCGGGAACCGGGGGCGGGCGGGTCCGCCCGGAACAGCCTGCCCGGTGTGCAAATACGACACATCGGCCACGCACATTGACACCTCCGTCAGGGGGTGGTGGGCTCGAAGACCGTCAGCGGGAGGACCCGTCCGACGGCCCGTCAGAACAGTGGCAGGCCTACGGCAAAGCTACCCGCAGAACCACGCAGGACGAGGGGAGACGCGCGTGCAGTTCGGCCGGCTCGCGCACTTCGGTCGCGGCAGGGGTGCCGCGACCGCCATCGCGGTCGCGGTGATCGGCGGCCTGCTCGGCACGGCGCCGGGCGCGCTGGCCGCGCCGGGCGCCCCNCGGCGCCNGCCGCCGNGGGGCCCGGACGGGACGCCGAGGCGAGGCCGCCCGCCCTGTGGCCCCGCCCGCAGTCGGTGCGGGCCGCGGGCGGTCCCGTGCGGCTGGGCGGCGAGGTGGTGCTCGCGGTGGCCCCGGACGCCGACCCGTACGCCGTGTCCGCCCTGGAGGACGCGCTGCGGCAGGCCGGCGTGCGGTCGCGCCGCGTCGGCCCGGACGGCGCGGCCGCGGGGCGCGGACCGGTGGTGTGGCTGGGCGGCCCCGGCGCGCAGGACGCGCTGCGCGCCCTGCGTGCCCCCGAGCGCGCCGACCTGCCCTCCGGCGGCTACCGGCTCGCGACCGGCCGCCACCTGGGCCGGGACACGGTCGCCGTGGACGGCGTCGGCGCGGACGGGCTGTTCCACGCCGTGCAGACGCTCCGCCAGCTGATCACCCCGGACCGGACCGTCCCCGGCGTCCTCGTCCGCGACTGGCCGGGCACGGCCGTGCGCGGCGTGGCGGAGGGCTTCTACGGCCGCCCCTGGAGCCACCCGGAGCGGCTCGCCCACCTGGACTTCATGGGCCGCACCAAGCAGAACCGGTACCTGTACGCGCCCGGCGACGACCCGTACCGGCAGGCGCGGTGGCGCGAGCCGTACCCGGCGGCGCAGCGGGCCGAGTTCCGGCAGCTCGCCGAGCGGGCCCGGCGCAACCACGTCACGCTGGCGTGGGCGGTGGCGCCCGCCCAGTCGATGTGCCTGGCCTCCGAGGGCGACGTCGGCGCGCTGAAGCGCAAGGTCGACGCCATGTACGCGCTCGGCGTGCGGGCGTTCCAGCTCCAGTTCCAGGACTCCGCGTACGACGAGTGGCACTGCGAGCGGGACGCGGAGGTCTTCGGCAGGGGTCCTGACGCGGCCGCCCGGGCGCACGCGCGCGTGGCGAGCGAGCTGTCCCGGCACCTCGCCGACCGCCACCCGGACGCCGAACCGCTGTCGCTGATGCCGACCGAGTACTACCAGGACGGGGCGACGGAGTACCGCACCGCCCTCGCCGGGACCCTCGACGCGCGCGTCCAGGTGGCGTGGACGGGCGTCGGCGTGGTGCCCCGCACGATCAGCGGCGGCGACCTGGCCGAGGCCCGCGAGGTGTTCCGGCACCCGCTGGTCACCATGGACAACTACCCGGTCAACGACTACGCCCAGGACCGCGTCTTCCTCGGCCCGTACACCGGCCGGGAGCCGGCCGTCGCGTCCGGCTCGGCGGCGCTGCTCGCCAACGCCATGGAGCAGGCGGCGGCCTCCCGCATCCCCCTGTTCACCGCCGCCGACTTCGCCTGGAACCCGCGCGGCTACCACCCACGGGAGTCCTGGGAGGCGGCGCTCGACGACCTGGCGGGCGGCGACCCCCGGGCCCGCGAGGCGCTGGGCGCGCTCGCCGGGAACGACGCCTCGTCGCTGCTGGACCCGCGCGGCGAGTCGGCGTACCTGCGGCCCCTGCTGGCCGGGTTCTGGCGGACGCGCACGGCGGCCGGCGCCCCGGCCGCGGCCCGCGACGAGGCGGCGCGGCGGCTGCGCGCGGCGTTCACCGTGATGCGCGGCGCGCCGGAGGCGCTGACCGCGCCCGCGGAGGGCCGCCTCGACGACGAGGTGCGGCCCTGGCTGGAGCAGCTCGCCCGGTACGGCCGGGCCGGGGAGGCCGCCGTGGACATGCTCCAGGCGCAGGCCCGGGGCGACGGCGCGGCGGCCTGGCGGGCCCATCTGGAGCTGGAGCCGCTGCGCCGGGAGCTGGCGGAGAGCCCCGCGAAGGTCGGCACCGGCGTCCTGGACCCGTTCCTGAAGCGGGCGCTCGACGAGGCCGCCGCGTGGACGGGCACCGCCCGGCAGACCGGCGAGCCGCGCCGCACGGACACCTCGTACACGCTGGACCTGGGCCGGGCGCGCTCCGTGGAGGCGGTCACCGCGATGGCGCGGCCGGGCTCCGGCGAGGGCGTCGTGGAGGTGCGCGTGCCGGGGGCGGGCTGGCGGCGGCTGGGGCCGCTGGCGCCCACCGGCTGGACCCAGGCCCGCGTGGGCGGGCTGCGCGTGGACGCGGTCCGGGTGAGCTGGGCCGAGGGCGCCGAGGTGCCGGTGCGGTCCCTGGTGCCGTGGTTCGCCGACGAGCCGCGCGTCAGCCTGGACCTGCCGCGCACCGAGGCCGACGCGGTGATCGGCGGCGGCCCGCAGCACGTGGAGGCGGTGCTGTCCGCCCGGCGCCCGGAGGCGGTGCGGGGCGCGCTCGCCGCGAAGGCGCCGAAGGGCATCGTGGTGGACGTGCCGAAGGAGACGACGGTGCCGCGCGGCGTGGCCGCCGAGGTCCCCGTCACGGTCACCGTCCCCAAGGGCACCCCGGCCGGTTCGTACCCGGTGCCGCTGTCCTTCGCGGGCGAGGAGCGGACGCTGACGGTCCGGGCGTACCCGGCGGCCGGCGGGCCGGACCTGGTCCGCGCCCCCGGCGCCGCGGCCTCGTCCTCCGGCGACGAGACGCCCGACTTCCCGGCGTCCGCGGCGGCCGACGGCGACCCGGAGACCCGCTGGTCGTCACCGGCGCAGGACGACGCGTGGTGGCAGGTCGAGCTGGCCGGGCCGGCGCGGGTGGGGCAGGTCGTCCTGCACTGGCAGGACGCGTACGCGAAGCGGTACCGCGTGGAGACCTCCCCCGACGGCCGCACCTGGCGCACCTCGGCGACCGCCCTCGACGGCGAGGGGGGCCGCGAGGTGGTCCGCATGGACGCCCCGGGCACCCGCTTCCTGCGCGTGCGGGGCGAGGAACGGGCGACGCGGTACGGGTACTCGCTGTTCGGCGTGGAGGCGTACGCGGTCACGGAGTGAGGGGCGCGCCGCCCCGGCGCCCGCACCGCGCGGCCCGGTCCGCGGCTCCGCTCCGGGCGGTGGACCGGCCCGCGTGCGCGCGTGCGCCGGGACCCGGGCGTTCAGGCGGAGACGCCGTCGATCCGGGCCAGGGCGTCGTCCGCGCCGTACGGTTGCAGGTAGGGCAGCCAGCGCGGGTCCCGGTGGCCCGTGCCGATGATGCGCCAGGCGAGCCCGGTGGGCGGCTCGGGCGGCTGGTGCAGCCGCCAGCCCAGCTCGCGCAGGTGCCGGTCGGCCTTGACGTGGTTGCAGCGGCGGCACGCCGCCACCACGTTGTCCCAGGCGTGCTTGCCCCCGCGGCTGCGCGGGACGACGTGGTCGACGCTGGTCGCGACGCCGCCGCAGTACATGCAGCGCCCGCCGTCGCGGGCGAACAGGGCCTTGCGGGTCAGCGGAACGGGCCCCCGGTAGGGGACCCGCACGAACCGTTTCAGCCGTACCACGCTGGGCGCGGCGATCGCCCGGGTCGCGCTGTGCAGGAAGGCGCCGGACTCCTCGAGGCACACGGCCTTGTTCTCGAGGACGAGTACGAGCGCGCGGCGGAGCGGTACGACGCCGAGGGGCTCGTACGACGCGTTGAGGACCAGGACGTGCGGCACCGATGCCTCCTTGTACGCCGGCGGCGCGTGGCTCGCGCCGGGACGATCCGCTCTCAGTCTCTCCTCATGCCAGGTCGAAGCGCCACCACATGGGGGTAACGGGCCGGAGGTGTTTTCGACCACAGGGTGGTCATCCCCACATGAGACAAGGCTCTCCCCCGAACACGGCGACGAACCCCCCGGCACCCCCCGTTTAATGGAAGCGACCCCCGCCCGTGATGCCAGGAGGTTCTCCCCGTGCTGTGGTCGGCTCCGCCCACCGTNCGCGTCCNACTCCNCCCCNNCCCCTCCTCCGTGGCGCCCGTGTCCCTGGACGAGGCCGCCCGCCAGGCCGGGGCCGCCGCGGGCTGGGTGGAGCAGAACTGGGCCACGTGGGTCAGCACCGGCCTGCGCATCCTGCTGATCATCGCCATCGCGTGCACGCTCCGCTTCCTGGTCCGGCGGGCCCTGACGAAGCTGATCGACCGGATGAACCGCAGCGTCCAGGCCGTGGAGGGCACCACGCTGGGCGGGCTGCTGGTGAACGCGGAGCGGCGCCGCCAGCGGTCGGAGGCGATCGGCTCGGTCATGCGCTCGGTGGCGTCGTTCCTGATCATGGGCACGGCGGCGCTGATGGTCCTGGGCGCCTTCCAGATCAACCTGGCGCCGCTGCTGGCGTCGGCCGGTGTGGCCGGCGTGGCGATCGGCTTCGGCGCCCGGAACCTCGTGACGGACTTCCTCTCGGGCGTCTTCATGATCCTGGAGGACCAGTACGGCGTCGGTGACTCGATCGACGCGGGCGTGGCCTCCGGCGAGGTCATCGAGGTGGGCCTGCGGGTGACGAAGCTGCGCGGGGTGGACGGCGAGATCTGGTACGTCCGCAACGGCGAGATCAAGCGGATCGGCAACCTCAGCCAGGGCTGGGCGACGGCCGGCGTGGACGTGACGGTCCGTCCGACGGAGGACCTGGACCGGCTGCGCAGGCTGATCGAGGGCGTGGCGGAGGAGATGGCCGCGGAGGAGCCCTGGAACGAGCGCCTGTGGGGCCCGATCGAGGTGCTGGGCCTGACCGAGGTCATGATCGACTCGATGACGCTGCGGGTCTCGGCGAAGACGATGCCGGGCAAGGCGCTGAGCGTGGAGCGGGAGATCCGCTGGCGCGTCAAGCGCGCCTTCGACGCGGCGGGCGTCCGCATCGTGGGCGGCGTCCCGCTGCCCGCGGAGGACGACCCGGCCCCCGACCCGACGGCCGCCGTGGCCGCCCCGTCCGCCTTCTCCTCCCCGACGACCCCGCAGTCGATGGCCGCCACCCCGCTCCAGCAGCCCCCGTCGATACCGCAGCCCTCGACGGGCCCGAACCTCTCGAAGGGCTGACCCCGTACGAAACCGAAGGCGCCCCGCACCGGCTCGGTGCGGGGCGCCTTCGAACATCCGGCGGCATGGGTCGGACCCGTGGTCCTGTCCTCCGGCCTGCCCGGGAAGGGTGTGTCGTCCGGCCGGGTCGGGCCGTGGGGCCGTGCCGGCGCCCGGGCGGAACCGGGCGGGCCCGGATCGCGTTGTGCGGGTGGGGATTCGGATGGCGGTGCGAAGGGGACGCCGTACGACGGGGACGGGGTCCGGTCGGGCCCGCGGGTCCCCGCCGCCGCCCCGCGGTCGTGCTTCCGGCCGGATCGCCGCTTCCCGGTCCTCCGGGCGGCGGGCCGGGGCCGGGGTCGGGGCGACATCTCGGTGGCTGCTGTANNNNGAGAAGGGGGAGGCCGCGTGTCGGACACGAGGGGGCGCACGACCCGCGCCGGCGCCGCTCGGCGCCCGGAGTCGCGGGGCGCCGGCCCGTCCGCCGTCCGCCGCCGGGGGGCCGCGCGCGACGGGGGCGGTGCGGTCGGCCGGGAGCGAGGAGGAGGCGGGTACGGGCCGTACCCGCCCTTCGGCGCACACGGCCCGTACCCGCCCTGCGGCGTGCCCGTTCCGCCCGGCCGTACGGGCCGGGCCGGGCGGGTCCCGTACGGCCGGAATTCGCCCAAGGTGCTGAACGGATCCCGGATCCGCTCCCCCGGGGCCCGCGCGGACGGGAACCTGGCTGCCGTGGCACGCGGCGCGGTACCCGCCGACGCCGGGTGCGGCGGGCACGCGACCGGCCGTGGCCGCGCCGTGGCCGGATCGGACCGGGCGCCCGCCGGGTCGCGGCGGACGGCGGACGGCACGGCGGCCGGTGGCGCGGCGCCCGGTGCGGGCCGCCGGTTCGTGGCGTACCGTGCCGGGCCGTGGACACACGCGTACGAGGGGCCGCCCGAGGCGGGCCCGCCCGGCTCCCCGGGGCCGCCCGTGCCCGAAGTACCGGACGGAAACGTCCTCCTGAGAGCGAGAGGTGATCGATGGGCGTCACGGGTCCCCCCGGTCCGATGATGGACCAGGACGAGGTGGACCGTGCGCTGGCACGCCTCGGCGCGGAGCACAAGGCGGTCGAGGACTCGTTGCTCGCGCTGCAGGACCACGCGGCCCGCGGGCTGCTCGAGGGCGCCGAGCTGACCGGTACGACCAGGGAGCGCTGGGCCGCGGCCGAGCGGTCGACAGCGCTGCTGTGGACGTACTTCGACGCGTACACGGACGCGTTGCGCGCCGCCCGCGAGATCCGTTCCCGGCGCCGCCGGCCGGGCCCCGGGGAACTGGCGGAGCTGACGGAGCGGTTGTGCGGCGAGAGCGTCGTCGTGCCGCGGGCCGGGCCGCACGATCCGGCACCGGAGTCCCCGGTGCCGGAGTCCCCGGTGTCGGAGTCCCCGGCGTCCGTGGAGCGGTTCTCGCTGGACCGGCTGGTCGCGCGGATGAACGAGCTGTACGCGCAGTCCCTCGACGTCATCGTGTCGGCGGACGCCGTCTGGTCGGCGCTGCCCGCCCGGATCGACCTCCTCGCGGCGGAGCTGAACCGGACCCGGTCGCTGGCGCGTTCGGTCGGCGTGCGGCCCGGTGAGCATCCGGCGGGGGACGACCTGGAGGCCGTCACCGAGGAGCTGGCGGCGCTGCGCGCCCGGGTGGTCGGCGACCCGCTGGCGTTCTGGCGCCCGGCGCCGGGCAGTTCGGCGCCCGGCGCCGGCCGGCCGGACACCGAGCGGTACGACCGGGCCGCGCGGACCCTGGAGGACGTGCGCCGGGAGATCGAGGCGGTCCTGCAGGTGCGGCAGGACTCCGAGTCGCGGCTGATGCGGCTGCGGGACCTGCTGTCGCGGGCCGACCGCACCCTCGCCGAGGCGCGTGCCGCGCGCGTCGAGGTCCTGGCGAAGATCGCCGCGTCGGAGGTGCCGGCGGTGAGCGGCCCGCCGACCGCGTTGTACGAGCGGCTGGCGACCGCCGCCGAGCACCGGCGGCACGCCCGGTGGCATCGGCTGTCGCCGCTGCTGGACGCCCTGGAGCGGGAGGCGGAGGAGGAACTGCTGCGCGCCCGCGAGTCGCTGGCCGCGGTGACCGCGCCGCTCGCCGTCCGCGCCGGACTGCGCAGCCGCCTCGACGCGTTCCGGGCGAGGACGGCCGGGCACGGACTGGCGGACGACCCGGTGCTCGGCGAGCGGTACGACGCGGCGCGCCGCCTGCTGTGGAGCGTCCCGTGCGACCTGCGCGCCGCCGAGCGGGCCGTCCTGCGCTACCAGCAGGCGGCGAGCGAGGCCCTGGCGGGGGACCGCGGATGAGGACGTGCCCGCCGCCGGATCGCGCCGGCGCGCCGGGAGCCGAACGGCGGCGGGCCGCACCGGGGCGCGGGCCGCGCGGTGCCGCCGGCGGGTNCNNCGNNGACGGCCCGGGACGGGCGNNNNGCAAAAAA
>NZ_CP095474.1:2005010-2005516 GCF_023614315.1 Streptomyces sudanensis
AGATGGGTATAAGGGAGAGGGCCGGGGGCGCGGGGCTCCGCCCGCGCGTGCCGCGGGGCCCCGGGGACCGCTGCGGGGCGGCCCGTGTGCGGCGGCGTTCCGGGGGAAGGCGCCTGGCACCCCCGGACCCGCCCCGGCGCGGCGCGGGCGCCTGCCGGGGAAGGGACCGGACCGATGGCGATCGGGGCGGCCGGGCGGCCCTCCCCCGGGCCGCGGGCCGCTCGGCGGTGGACTCCGGGACCACGGGCCGCGGTTCGGCCCGGAGTGTCCGCACCGGGCGCCCGCCCGGCTCGCCCGGCGGGCGATGAGAGGATCGAACGGGTGGACCGGCCCGACCGGTTCCACCCCCGAACGTGGGTGTGAGCGATGTCGCAGACGCATCAACTGGCGGCCTGCCCGGGCTGCTCGGAGCCGTTGCAGCCGGGCGACCGGTTCTGCGGGGCGTGCGGGTACGCCCTGTCGGCCGTACCGGAACCGCCCCCGGAGCCCCCGGCGGTGCCCCCGGC
>NZ_CP095474.1:2005537-2007709 GCF_023614315.1 Streptomyces sudanensis
CCGCCGGTGCCGCCCGCGCNTNCGNANGCNCNNNCGGCTCCGGCACCACCCGCCGGGACGGACCACGCCTCCGGGCGGCCCGCGCCGGACGGCGCCCCGCACGAGGGCTCCGGCCCCGCGGCGCCCGACCCCCGGGCCTTCGGCGACGGGGTCCGCTGCGTGGCCTGCCGGACCGGGCGGGTCGCGGCGGACGGGTACTGCGCGGACTGCGGCCACCAGCAGCCGCGGGAACGGGACCACGTGGAGCGGGAGGTGGGGCACGCCGTCGCCGCCGTCAGCGACCGGGGACTGCGGCACCACCGCAACGAGGACGCGTTCGCCGTCTCGACCGCCCCCCTCCCGGACGGTTCGGAGGCCGTCGTCGCGATCGTCTGCGACGGGGTGTCCTCGGCGTCCCGCCCCGACGACGCCTCGGCCGCCGCGGCCCGCGCCGCCGACGCCTCCCTCCGGGCCGCCCNCCCCCTCGGCACCGACCCCCGCCAGGCGGTGCACGACGCCGTCGTCGCCGCGTTCGGCGCGGTCAACGCCCTCGCCGACGAACCCGCCGGCGACGGCTCCGGCGCCCCCGAGCACGACGCGCACCACCGCAACGCCCCCGCCTGCACCCTCGTGGGAGCCGTCGTCGCGGGCGGGCTCCTCGTCGTCGGCTGGGTCGGCGACAGCCGCGTCTACTGGGTGCCCGACGACCGCGCCGTTCCGGCGGCCCGGCTCACCGAGGACGACTCCTGGGCCGCCCAGATGGTCGCGGCGGGCCTGATGAGCGAGGCCGAGGCGTACGCGGACGAACGCGCCCACGCCATCACCGGCTGGCTCGGTGCCGACGCCTACGAACTGGAGCCGCACACCGCCGTGTTCAGGCCGGACCACCCCGGCGTGGTCGTCGTCTGCACGGACGGCCTGTGGAACTACGCGGAGACCGCCGACGACATGGCCCGCGTCCTCCCGGCCGACGCCGCCGCACGCCCCCTGCACGGCGCCCGCGTCCTGGTCGGGCACGCCCTCGACGGCGGCGGCCACGACAACGTGACGGTGGCGGTGGTGCCGTTCGCCGCACCGGCGCCCGGGGCCGCACCGGCCTGACCCCTGACCTCGGACGGCACCGGCGGCCCGGTCCGAGCGGCACCGGCGGCCTGGCCCGGCGGCACCGGCGCAGCCTGGCCCGGGGCGCGGCCCGTCCCCACCCGCCGCGTGCGCTCCCGAAGGTCCGGGGGCCGGCGGCGGGACGGGGACCTTTCCGGGGCCNCCCCAGCTCCGGGGCGGGGGCCCCCGGGGCCGGGGGCTCGGAGGTCCGGGGCTCCGGGTTCCGGTTCCGGGGCGGTTCCGGATGGGCGCATCGGGGTGCGTACCGCCGCGGGAGGGGTCCGGGCGCGCGGTGCCCTCGGTGACCGCCTCGGAGAACAGGTGCACCGTAAAACCGCTTTCGAAGGTGGTCGGCGTCGCCGGCGCGGCGGCGGGTACTGTGCGACTGGAGCCGGGACCGCCGACGCGGACCGCGAGAACCGGACACACACGAGCAATCCGTGACGACGGCCGCGACGACGGCCGACGTGGAGAGGGGGAAGCGCCGAGATGCCGACCTGCCCGAACGGACACCAGTCGGACGACGCCGACTGGTGCGAGGTCTGCGGCCGCCGCATGACCGGGGTGGGCGCGCCTGCGGGTGCCGTACCGCCGCCTNNTNCNCCGCCGCCCCCGGCTCCCGGACATGGTCACCCCGGACCCGCGGGCGGTGATCCGAACGCCACCCAGCAGGCGGAGCTGTGCCCGCGGTGCCGCACGCCCCGGGAGGGGAGGGCGCCGTTCTGCGGGGAGTGCCGTTGGGAGTTCCACGCCGGCGCGCCCTCGCCGTACGCGCCGGTCTCCTCGCCCCCGTCGGCCTCCCCGCCGGGCGGGCTGAACCTGCCGCCCGGCTTCACGTCGGCGCCGCGCCCGCCGGACCCTTACGGGGCGAACCGCCCGGCCGACCCCCCGCCGTTCGAATCCGGTCCGCGGGAGCCCGGTTTCCCGCCGCCTCCCGGCGGGGACTCCTCCCCCTTCGGAGGTGCGCAGCCGCACCGGCCGGAAGGCCCGGCCCAGGTACCCGGCGGCCCGGCGTTCGGCCACGACGGAGCACCGGCCCACCACCCGAANCCCGGGCCGGGCNCCCCCCTGTCTCTTATACACATCTCCGAA
>NZ_CP095474.1:2007757-2008149 GCF_023614315.1 Streptomyces sudanensis
GGCCGGACCCCTCCGGAGACCCCGGGCACGGACCCCGGCCGGGGCCCCGGCGGCCCGGCGTTCGGCCCGGGCGCACCCACTGCTGCCCCGCCCGGCGCACCCGGCCCCTTCGGCGGCCCCGGCGACAGTCCCGGCGCACCCGATTCCTTCGGCGGCCCCGGCGCACCCGGCCACCGCCCCACCGGCGGCCCCGGTCCCTTCGGCGGCCCCGGCGCGCNCCACGCGCCCGGCCACGGCCCCACCGCGCCGTCCGGCATGTCCGGCGGCCCCGACACCCCGGGCCACGGACCCGCCGACAGGCCAGGGGTGTCGGNNNCTTCGGCGGCCCCGGCCCCTTCGACGGACCCGGCGCACCCCCCGCGCCCGGCCACGGCCCCACCGCGCCATAGGGC
>NZ_CP095474.1:2008178-2043147 GCF_023614315.1 Streptomyces sudanensis
GGCCCCGNCGGCGCGCCCGCGCCCGCGCAGGTCTCGCCCGGCGCCGCGCCGCCGCAGGCGTTCCGGCAGCCCGGTGTCGGCGGGGACGACGACTGGGTCCTGCCGCCGCCCTCCCGGCCGCAGGCCCCGCCACCCGGCGCCCAGCCGCCGCATCCCCCGCAGCGTAAGGAGGCGTCCGCGGCGTCTGTAGGACGCGTCATCCCCCAGCAGCCCCCGCAGGAGCAGCCCCGGCAGCAGCCGCAGGAGCAGCCCCGGCACTCCCCGCCGGGGCAACCGCAGCACTCCCCGCCGGGGCAACCGCAGCACTCCCCGCCGGGGCAACCGCAGCACTCCCCGCCGGGGCAACCGCAGCAGACGGCCGCCCCCACGGGGTGGACCCTGGTCGTGCGGCCCGACCACGAGTACTTCACGGCCATGATGCGCCGCAGCGGCCCCGAGGCGGCGAACCTCAACCCGCCCGCCTACGCGCCCGAGCGTCGCGTGCCGCTGACCGGGCAGCAGGTGACGGTCGGCCGCCGCCGGCCGTCGACGGGCGAGTCGCCGGACATCGACCTGTCGGTGCCGCCGGAGGACCCGGGCGTCTCGCACCGGCACGCCGTGTTCCTGCGGCAGCCCGACGGCTCCTGGGCGGTGGTGGACCAGAGCTCCACCAACGGCACGACCCTGAACGGCTCCGACGAGCCGATCCAGCCCTACGTGCCCGTACCGCTCCAGGACGGCGACCGCGTCCACGTGGGCGCCTGGACGACGATCACCGTCGTACGGGGCTGACCGGTCCTGCGGAGGGCCCGTCGCGCACGGGCCCTCCGGGTCTCCGCCCGGCCGCGCCGGACACCGGCCGCCGCGGACGCCCGCCGTACCGTCCACGGGCCGGGCGGCCTCCACACCGCCGCGGGGCGCGCGTCCCCTACGGGCCGGCCCTCACCCCGTACCCGGGCCCGCGCTCCCGGCCGTCTCCCCCGCAGGGGTTCGGGCCCGCAGGGGTTCGGGCCGGTAGGGGTTCGGGCCGGTCGTTTCCGGGGCCGGGGACCTTCGCCGGTTCGTCTGAGACGATGGACGGGTGAATGAGATTCCGCGCGGCACTCTCCAGGAGCAGACGTTCTACGAGCAGGTGGGCGGCGAGCAGACGTTCCGGCGGCTCGTCCGCCGCTTCTACCAGGGCGTCGCCGAGGACCCGCTGCTGCGGCCGATGTACCCGGAGGAGGACCTGGGCCCGGCCGAGGAGCGGCTCGCGCTGTTCCTGATGCAGTACTGGGGCGGTCCCCGCACCTACAGCGACCGGCGCGGGCACCCGCGGCTGCGGATGCGGCACGTTCCGTTCAGGGTGGACCGGGCGGCGCACGACGCGTGGCTGAGGCACATGCGGGACGCCGTGGACGAGCTGGGGCTGTCCGAGGAGCACGAGCGGCAGTTGTGGAACTACCTGGTGTACGCGGCCGCCTCGATGGTCAACACCGCCGACTGAGGCACCCGGCCGGGCTCAGGGGCGGTTCAGGGGCGTGACGCCCAGTTCCCCGAGGCCCGTCGCCGTGCGGACGGCCACGGACCCGTAGGGGGTGCGCAGCCGCAGCCACGGCCCGGCGGCCAGCAGCACCACGGGCACCCCCTGCGGGACGGCCCCCGCCGGGGGCAGGAAGCCCAGCGACCGGGCGGCGTGCGCGGCGCGCAGCGGCAGCGCCGTGCCGGGGACGGTGCGGGACCATATCTCGCGGCCGATCCGGTCGCGTTCCTCGCGGGTGCGGTGCCCCGGCGGCAACTCCCCGTCCCGTGTGCGGAACTCCGCGACCGCCGAGGCGACGGCGGCGAGCAGCCCGGCGGCGTCCGGCAGGCCGGGCACCTCGCGCCAGCCGCCGCGCGGCGGGAGGACCCCGGTCCACGGCGGGCCGGTGACGGGCGCGGGCAGGACGGCCTTGCCCGCCGCCTCGTCGACGCAGTCGAGCAGTTCCCCGGCGGAGACGGTCGTGTCGAGGACCGCGTCGTCGAGGAGGGCCGCCGTACGGACGGCGAGGACCTCGAACGACGGCGGGCGGCCGAAAACGGCCAGGACCCCGCCGCCCGCCCGGAGGCGGACGGCGGCGGCCCGGTCGTAGTGGACGAGCCGGGCCAGGAAGGCGGCGATGCCGGCCGCCTCCCCCGCCTCGGCGAAGTGGAGGGGAGCCGTCATCCGACGGCGTCCTCCGAGCTCATCCCGTCGTCCATGTACTCCTGGAGGAAGGCCCGCTCCTCGTCGGTGATGCGGCGCGGGCGCTGCGCCTCCAGGTCGAAGGGGACGACCACGGTGGAGGCCCGCACGTACACCTGGCCGGGGTCCTTGATCTCGTACGCGATCGTCAGGGACGCCGCGCCGATCTTGGTGACCCAGGACTCGACGGTCACCGGCTCGTGCCGGTGGACCAGCGGCCGTACGTAGTCGATCTCGTGGCGGGCCACGACGGACCCGCCGGAGAACGACGGGGAGCCGTTCCCCGGCGCCAGCCGGAACATGAAGTCGATCCGGGCCTCCTCCAGGTAGCGGAGGAAGACCACGTTGTTGACGTGCCCGAAGGCGTCCATGTCCGACCAGCGCAGGGGGCAGCTGTAGATGTGCCGAGTCACTCGAAGCGCCCCTCAGCCCCGGGTGAGCTTCTTGTACGTGGCGCGGTGCGGGCGGGCCGCGTCCGGGCCGAGGCGCTCGACCTTGTTCTTCTCGTAGGACTCGAAGTTGCCCTCGAACCAGAACCACTTGGAGTCGCCCTCGTACGCCAGGATGTGCGTGGCGACGCGGTCGAGGAACCAGCGGTCGTGGGAGACGACCACGGCGCAGCCGGGGAACTCCAGCAGCGCGTTCTCCAGGGAGGACAGCGTCTCGACGTCGAGGTCGTTGGTCGGCTCGTCGAGGAGCAGCAGGTTGCCGCCCTGCTTGAGGGTGAGCGCCAGGTTGAGGCGGTTGCGCTCGCCGCCGGACAGGACGCCGGCCGGCTTCTGCTGGTCGGGGCCCTTGAAGCCGAAGGCGGACACGTAGGCGCGGGACGGCATCTCGACCTGGCCGACGTTGATGTAGTCGAGCTCGTCGGAGACCACGGCCCACAGGGTCTTCTTGGGGTCGATGTTCTCGCGGCTCTGGTCGACGTAGCTGATCTTGACGGTGTCGCCGACGCGGATGGTGCCGGAGTCGGGCTGCTCCAGGCCCTGGATCATCTTGAACAGCGTGGTCTTGCCGGCACCGTTCGGGCCGATGACGCCGACGATGCCGTTGCGCGGGAGGGTGAAGCTCAGGTCGTCGATGAGGACCTTCTCGCCGAACGCCTTGCTGAGGTTCTCGACCTCCACGACGACGTTGCCCAGGCGCGGGCCCGGCGGGATCTGGATCTCCTCGAAGTCCAGCTTCCGCATCTTCTCGGCCTCGGCGGCCATCTCCTCGTACCGGGCGAGGCGGGCCTTGGACTTGGCCTGGCGGCCCTTGGCGTTGGAGCGGACCCACTCCAGCTCTTCCTTGAGCCGCTTGGCGCGCTTGGCGTCCTTCTGCCCCTCGACCTTCAGGCGGGCCTGCTTGGTCTCCAGGTAGGTGGAGTAGTTGCCCTCGTAGCCGATGGCGCGGCCGCGGTCGAGCTCCAGGATCCAGCCGGCGACGTTGTCCAGGAAGTACCGGTCGTGGGTGATCGCGACGACGGTGCCGTCGTACTTGGCGAGGTGCTGCTCCAGCCACTGGACGGACTCGGCGTCCAGGTGGTTGGTGGGCTCGTCGAGGAGGAGCAGGTCGGGAGCCTCCAGCAGCAGCTTGCAGAGCGCGACGCGGCGCTTCTCGCCACCGGAGAGGTTGGTGACCGGCCAGTCGCCGGGCGGGCAGCCCAGGGCGTCCATGGCCTGCTCGAGCTGCGCGTCGAGGTCCCAGGCGCCCGCGTGGTCGAGCTCCTCCTGGAGCTTGCCCATCTCCTCCATCAGCTCGTCGGTGTAGTTGGTCGCCATCTCCTCGGCGATCGCGTTGAACCGGTCGAGCTTGCCCTTGATCCCGGCGACGCCGTCCTGGACGTTCTCCAGGACGGTCTTGCTCTCGTCGAGCGGGGGCTCCTGCAGGAGGATGCCGACCGTATACCCCGGCGACAGGAACGCGTCGCCGTTGGAAGGCTGCTCCAGGCCCGCCATGATCTTGAGAACGGTGGACTTACCGGCGCCGTTCGGGCCGACCACACCGATCTTCGCGCCGGGCAGGAAGCTCAGCGTCACGTCATCGAGGATGACCTTGTCGCCGTGCGCCTTGCGCGTCTTGCGCATCGTGTAGATGTACTCAGCCAAGAGAAACCGTCCGGCAATCAGTAGGGGTCGATTCGCGGCTCCGCCGCATGAGGGCAGACACACCCCATCTTGCCTGACCGCCATCCTCAGACGAAAACGAGTAGATGAGAGGCCCCTGACCTGGACGAGAGCGGGCCGCCTCAACGTTGATCAAGTGGCCATTGGTGAGCGTTGGCGACCATTGGCGGCCCCCGCACGGCCCAGCGACGGCCCAGGCAAACCCGGGGACGCACAGCTCAGACGACCGGAACCCTGTACACACCTGCCCACCTCTCCCGGCGCGGGTGGCGACGAGGAAGAGAGATTCGAATGGCTGAGTCACCCGCTCGGTTCCCTCGATACGCTGGCCAGCAACAGCCGTCGATCCGGGAGTGTGCGCCGAGGATGGGACCCAAGACGCAAAGGGTCTACGAGACGATCCGATCCTGGATCGAGTCGGGCCGGTACGGCCCCGGCGACAAGCTGCCGTCGGAACGCACGCTCAGTGCCGAATTGGAGATCGGCCGTACGGCGCTGCGTCAGGTCATGGCCCGGCTCGCGAACGAGCGCTTCGTCAAGGCGTACGACCGCAGCGCCTACCGGGTCGCGGGTGGAGAAGGTGTTCCTACGCCGACCGACCTGGAACCGTGGCAGATCCACGGCAGCCGTCGTCTCTACGAAAACCGCTGGGTGAACCTGGACCTGGTGGACGTGGAACCACCCGGCGTGGAGCGCTTCGAGCATCACGTGGTCCGGCTGCACCACGTGGCGATCACTGCCGTGGTTGACGATCAGGACCGCGTGCTCATGCTGTGGCGATACCGCTTCGTCCCGCAGCAGTGGGGGTGGGAGCTCCCCGGGGGCATCGTGGACGAGGGCGAGGATGCCGCCGTCACGGCCGCCCGCGAGACCGAGGAGGAAACGGGCTGGCGCCCGGCGAAGGTCGAGCACGTGGTCACGTACCAACCGATGATCGGGATGGTGGACTCGCCACATGAGATCTTCGTGGCGCGCGGTGCTACGAAGGTGGGGGAGCCGACCGACGCCGAGGAAGCCGGCCACGTCGCCTGGGTGCCCCTGGACGAGATCCCCGCCCTCATGAGCGAGGGCAAGCTGATGGGGTCGGGAACGCTCGTCGCCCTCCTTCACCTGCTCGCGTCGCGGCCTACAGCCGCCCGGTGAGCAGTTCCACCCGCCGGCGATACCGCACGGAACCCGTGCGGTTCGCCAGAAGCCTGGCTTGTTGCAGATGAGTACGCGCGTCGTTCAGCTCCCCGCGGGCCAGGTGCGCTTGCGTGAGGTCGCAGTGCAGCCCTGATCGCGCCCGCACGAAGGACGGCTCTGCGCTGGCCAAAGAGGCGTACAGCTCCTCCATCGCCGACTCGTCCCCGAGTTTGGCGAGCACGTTTCCGCGCCACCGGGCCAGGTGCCCCGTGTTGAGGAAGATGCTCAGCATGTCGGGATCGCGCGCCTCTCCGTCGTCGGGAAGCAGGGCCGTCGCTCTGTCCATGGCTGCCCGCGCATCCGCTTCCAGATCTGCCCCGGCCGCGGCGCACAGTTCCGCCTCCGCTGCGGCGAGCCACGCGCGCAGCCGAGGCGACTGCTGCCCGGGGTGAGTCCGCTGCGCGCTCCGCACCAACTCGACGGCGAGCTGCGGGCGGCCGGCGTCGGCCAAGACGTACGCCTGCTCACCCATGGCATGCGCCAGGTACAACGGCGATTCAGCGTCCTGCGCTGCCTTCTTCGCCAGCTCATACCGCCGCCACGCGCGCTCGACGGCGCCCGCGTCAAGGGCCTGCCACGCGGCGAGGGTGGACGCTCCGGCAAGCGCTGTCGCGATGGGGCGTCTCGTCCCTGGCAGAACCGCGAAGGTCAGGGCATCCTCCATCGCCGCGAGGTGCCCGTTCATCTGGTCGACCAGGCCGGCGGCACCCATCTGCCTGTCCATGGTTCGCAGGAGCTCGGTCTGGGTGAAGAACGACTCGACCATGGACTTGCTCAGGCTGCCCGCTGAGTCGATCCGGCTCAGAAGATCCCCGTACCCGTCGTCTACCTGCGGGGAAAACTCGGCCACGACCCCGCCCCGTAGCTCGGCATCCGTGACACCGAGCAGAGGCCGAAGAATCGCCGCGTACCGGTCAGTGATCGAGCGGCGCCCGTTCTCCCACTCGGAGACATAGGTCTTCAGGCTCGCCGCCGAAGCGATGTCCAACAGCCGCTGCTCCGCGAACTGCCGCATCTCGTAAATCAGGCGATCCTGCGACCAACCCCGCGCCTTCCTTGCCGCCCTTAGCCCGGACGCCATGCCGCCTCCATAAAGCCGCAGGTGAGAGCTGGTTAACCCCCTTGAGGTTAACGGCTGTTGGCTACCGCAGCACCCCCCTTTGGCCGTTCTCTGGACATGCACGCCGACACCAGCCGCACCGAACGGCTTGCATCTGGTGCGCACCAGATGCCATGCTCTTGGTGCGCACCAGATGGGCCCGGAAGGGCCGGATGGCGTGTGCTCAGGGCGGGGACGCTGCAATCCCGCTAAAGGCCAGGTGGAACAGGGCTTCGGCCCGTACTGGCGAGGTGGCCCGGTGACCGCGAGCAACGGCCGGAGGGTGGGGACACAGGTCCCCCTTGCAGTGCTTCCTCCCGTTCGAATCAACCCCTATGGAGGTCTGATGCATCGACGAAGACCCGGGCTCTGAACGTGCTGGATCAGCGCGACAGCAGCGCCCGGGAGTTCACCTGATCGACCGCTTCGGCGCACCGGAATAGCCGGTGACTCGCGGAAGCCAAGCACCTGCGCAGCCATCGGCTGCGACCGGTTGCCTCCCCCGTCCGTCCGGGCCCTCTTCATGGGGTGCCGTACGGACGGGGTGGCAGGGAGCCGGATGGTTCCAACGGCGAGAGGTCCCGGAGCGGCTACTCCGGGACCTCGTTCGGGCCGTTCCTTCTGGAAGGGAGCACGACCCAATGAAGTCCATCGCTGCACTTCGTACGGCTGTTACGGCCGTGCCGTTCGACGGTGAGCCGTCGACGGAAGAGCTGGACGTGATCGAGCGGGAGATGCCGCTGATCCTGGCGGAAGTCGACCTGCTGGACGCGCAGATCATGACCTTGGACCGGCCGGTCACCGAGTTGGACGCCCAGCGGATTCGCCGGGCCCGCCGCCGGGTGCTGGCCGCGCGCCGTGAGCTGACCAACCGCGCGGCCGGCGCGGTGGGCCTGTCGGGAGGTGCCGCGTGAGCGCCGTCGAGCGGGACCTGGTGGCCGCGCACGCTGAGGTGAAGGCGGAGATCGCGCGGACGGACACCAAGACCGGGCTGCTGCTGGCGTTCGTCGGGGCGGTCCTGGCCGGTGCATGGACGGTCGCCCGGGACCTCCCGCTGAACATGGCCGCCTGCGTTGCGGGCGGTGCCGGTCTGGGGCTGCTGGTGGTGGCGGCGGGTCTGCTGCTGCGGTCGGTCCGCCCGAACCTGCGGGGCCGGCACGGCTTCCCGCTGTGGGCGACGCTGACCGCCGAGGAGATCACCGACACCGTCGGCGGAGACCTGGCCGCCGACATCGCCGGACTGTCCCGGCTCGCGGTCGCCAAATTCACCTGCCTGCGCCGCGCCGTCGACCTGACCACGGTCGGCGGGGCGCTGCTGGTCCTCGCCGCGCTGCTCACCGCGGGAGGTGCCGCGTGAATGCGAAGACGGTGCTGCCGGCCGTGGCGATGACGGCCGTGTCCATGGTCCTGACCCTCGCGGTGGTCATGATGTGGCTGGGGGGCGCGGTGCCCTGGCCCGTCGCCCTGGTCGTCGGTCTGGGCATCGACGGCGGGTGGCTGGCCACCCTCGCCTACGAACGCCGCCTCGCCGCGCAGGGCGACCACGCCCCCGGCGTCACCGCCGTCGGCTGGGGCTTCGGCCTGATCGCCACCGGCGTCCTGATCGCCCACGCGCTCACCGCGGAGGACCACGCGGGTGCGTGGTTGGCGGTGGCGTGGCTGCCGCTCGCGGCGAAAGCCTTGTGGCTGGTGCACGGGCTGTGGGAGCGCACCGCGCTGACCGTGTCAGCGCTGACTGCGATCCGCGGTATCCAGCAGACGGCGCGGGATGAGGCGGCCGTCGCCCGGGCCCGCCTACGGGCCGACGCGGTCACGGAGGAGACGCGGTTGGCGGCCGTGACGCAGGCCGGGGCGCGCGTCGCGCGCGTCCAAGCAAGGACCGCGCAAAGGCTTGCCCGGGCGTGGTCGACGCTGGAGACCGCCCGGGAGGGCGAGGACACCGGACGGGCTTTGACCTGCGTGACGGCCCCCGTCACACCCGGCGTCACACCCACCTGGGAACTCCCCGTCTGGGGCCCCACCGCCCCGGTGCCCGCACCCGAGCTGGACGCGGCGCCCGCGCTGAGCGATGCGGAGCTTGACCGGCTGGTGGACGAGATCCGCCGCAGCCGCACCCCGGCCCTGTCCTACCGGGAGATGGCCACCCGCTTCCGCGCCGCCGGCCACTCCGCCTCAGAAGTCCGCCTGCGGGCCGCGTGGAAGCGCATCGCGTGATGGGCGCCCTGCCCGTCTACCGGTGGCGCCTGGCCCCCGAGGGACTGGCCACCCGCCGCCAACTCCGGGCGCGGGGCTTGCGGCCCGGTGGAAGCTCCTATAGATCGTCAAGCGGTCTGAAGGAGCGGTTTCGGTGTGGTCTGTGAGCTGATGAGGTGCTTGTAGACCTCGCGCGCTATGAAGCGTTTGAGGCACCGGAGGATGTCCTTCTTGGACATGCCTTCGGCGGTTCGTCGGATCACGTAGTCCTTGGTACGGGTGTCGTAGCGCATGCGGACGAGCGCGATCGTGTGGAGTGCGTTGTTGGCCTGGCGGTCACCGCCGCGGTTGAGGCGGTGCCGGTGGGTGCGACCTGAACTGGCCGGGATCGGCGCCGCCGCGCACAGGTGCGCGAAGGACGCCTCCGACCTGAGCCGGTTCGGGTTGTCGCCCGCCGTGATCAAGAGCTGGGCGGCGGTTTCGGTGCCGACGCCAGGCAACGCAACCAGGTCGGGGACGGTCTGCGCGACCAGCGGTTTCAGCTCGGCATCGGCATCGGTGATCTCCTCGGTGAGGTACTGGTAGCGGCGGGCGAGGCGTCGCAGTGCGGTGCGAATCGCGCAGGCCGGATCCGCGTGGTCGCTGCCCGGGCGCGAGNGGGNCAGNCGGNTCAGCTNGCNGGTCGGCAGAGCGCGCAACTTCTCACGGACCTCGCCGGGTGCGGTGACGATGAGCGTGCGGATCTGATTGATCGTCTGGGTACGGGACTTGATGGCCGAACGGCGGACCACGCGCAGGGAGCGGATCGCCTCTACGACGCCGTCGCGCGTCTTCGGCGTACCACCGGCCCGGCCGGAGAGCACGGCGGTGGCTGCGGCGTAGGCATCGACGGGGTCGGACTTTCCGTTGGCACGCCTGGCCCGCCGGTCGGGCCGGTCCACGTCGATGACGGTGACCTGGTTCGCCCGCAGGTACCGCGCCAGTTCGGCGCCGTAGGCACCTGTGCCCTCGACGCCGACGGCCATGAGGTCACCGTGCGAACGCAGCCAGTCCAGCAGGCGGCGGTAGCCGGCGGGGCTGGTGGGGAACGCCTCGGTGGCGAGGTGGCGACCGATGGAGTCGATCACGGCGGCCTGGTGGAAGTCGGTGTGGGTGTCCACGCCGCCGACCACCGCTATCTCGTCTGCCATGCTGACTGCTGCTGTCCTTCCGTGCGACGCGCGAGGGATGACACGCGCCGGTCGGGCGACAGGACAAGACTGTGATGGGACCTTTGGCCGGGCTCCTATGAAGTCACAGACGCCCGACCGGCCGCGTGCATGGCGGCACCGCCCGGACGGCCGACGATTCAACCGCAGGACAGCCGGAGCGTCAGTCAGTCGGAGGGTCAGACCCCCGAGCGGTGCCATCTTCATCCTCACAGTCAGCCGGTGGCCGCCCAGCTCGAACGCCCCCGCCGTCGGCGTGGGCCGCTGGTCGCCTACCTCTACCGCATCGACCTCGCCAAACCCGTCCGCCCCATGACCACCGGCCGGACCGCCGCTCTCCAGCGCGCGATGACGGCACGGCGCACCTGCCCCGCCTGCCGGCGGGACGCCGGGTACTGCATCCCGCCCTCGCTCGGCATGTGCGTGCCCTGCGCCTACCCCGACCAGCAGGCCGCCGCCTGACGGCTGCCCGACCCGCCCCCGCCTGCCGGGGGTGGTGAGGGGAGCCGGACAAGCCGGCCCCACCACTGAAGGAGAGATCTCATGCCCAGCAAGGAGCAGCTTGCCACCGCCGCCGTCGTCGCCTGCCGGGCCATGGTCCGCGCGGGCGAGGAGTACGGCATCGAGTCGGCCGCCGCCCAGCAGGCCGCCCAGCTCGCTAACCGCGCGCTGACGGCCGCTGAGGACGCCGGGTGCACCCGCGTCGACTACGAAGCCGCCCGCGCCACCCGCTGACCACGCCCGGGGCGGCCGTCACCGGCCAAGGAAGACCGGCCGCCCCGGGCCCCCTACATCCGCCCGATGGGCAGACAGGAGAACACCAGCATGACGGACAACGTCGTTCACCTCTTCAAGGACCCGCCCCCCGTCCCCGGGACNNNCCCCGCCGCTCCTGCGGCTGAGGCCGCCGTTGCCGAACCGCTGGCCGCCGTTGTGCAGCGGCCTGAGCGGGTGTGGCGCCGTACGGGCCGTGTCGTGGTCCGGGCGGTGCGCGATGAGCGCACCCGGGCCACCGGGCGCGCGGTGGTCCGGCACGGCTCGTATGTGGTCGGCGGGGGCCGGATCGTGGTCCGCCGTGCGTGGGACGGCCGTACGGCGGCCCGGTACGAGCGGATGATCCGCGCCGCCGAAGCGGCGGGGAATCTGGAGGCGGCGGCGGAGTGGGAGGAGCGGGGCCGTCAGTACCGGGCGGCGCGTCACCAGCGGCGCATGGACCTGCTGACCTCGCCTGAGCGGGTGGTGAAGAACGCCGCCTACGCCACCGGCGGCACCCTCGCCGGCCTGCTGCTCCTGGGTGTCGCGCTCGCCGTGGCGACGAAGCAGCCCGGGGATGTGGTCACTCCGCTGATGGCGCTGGTGGAGTTCATCGAGTGGGTGATCGTGATCGTCTCGGTGGTGTGGGGACCGGCCGTCGCCGTGGCCCCCTGGTTGGGGCTGTGCGGGCTGTGGGCGGTGGGCCGTCATCAGCAGGCCGCCCCGCGGTGGGCTCTTCCCGCCCAGCAGCGCACCGACGACGCCGGGGCGCCGATCACGCCGTCGATCGTCGTCACCGCCCTGCGGGACTTGGGTATCGCGCCTCTTCGGAAGGCCATCAAGGAGATGGGGGATGCCGGGGCCGCGATGCTCGGCCCCATCAAGATCGCCGGATGTGGTGTGGAGGTCGACGTCACCTTGCCGTCGGGGGTGTCGACGCAGGAGGTGCAGGGGCGGCGCCGGAAGTTGGCGGAGAACCTGGGCCGGCACGAGCACGAGGTGTTCATCACGATCCCGGCCGCGGCCCGCACCGTCCGGCTGTGGATCGCCGACTCCGGCGCGCTGGACGAGCCGATCGGCCCTTCCCCGCTCGTCCTCGACGCCGAGCTGCGCGCCGACTACAAGAAGGGCCGGGCACCGTGGGGGCAGGACCTGCGCGGGGACGCCGCGAGCTTGAGCCTGTATCAGCGGCACATGCTGGTCACCGGTCTGTCCAACCAGGGCAAGACCGCCGCCGTCCGCGCGCTCGCCCTGTGGCTCGCCCTCGACCCGTCGGTAGAATTCCGGATCGCGGATCTGAAGGGCGCCGGCGACTGGGCGATGTTCGACGGCATCGCCACCGTCCTCATCCAGGGCCCGACCGATGACCACGTCATCCAGGCCACCGAAATGGTCGAATCCGGGGTTAGCGAGATGGAGCGGCGCCTGACCTCCCCGCCCGGCACCGCCTTCCCCCCGCTCATCGTCCTGGTGGACGAAGCGCAGGTGGCGTTCATGTGCCCGGTCAAGGATGAGGAGGGCCGTCCCTACGGCGGGTCGAAGGCCACCAGTCGGTACTTCATGGCCGCCCGGAAAATCCACAACCAGGGCCGGGCGGTCAACGTCTTGTTGTGGCAGGGCACGCAGGACCCCACCGACCAGAACCTTCCCAAGCTCGTCCGCGAGGGCGCCCACACCCGCGCATCCCTCGCGCTGGGCACCGAGTCGCAGGCCCGGATGGCCCTCGGTGACAAGGCCGTCGACGGCGGCGCCGCCCCGCACCTGCTCCGCCAGGGGCTCGACAGGGGCACGCTCGTGGTCGCCTCCGACGGCATCGCCATCCCCGCCGGGCAGGCGTCCATCACGGTGCGCACCCACTACATCGACACCGACACCGCCGCCGAAGTCGCCGCCCGGGCCCGGGCCCTGCGCGACGGCGTCACCACCCTGACCGTCCTCGACACCGGCCAGGACACTGACCCGCTCGCGGACATCGCCGCCGTCATCGGCACCGCCCCGCGGGTGCTCACCCAAGACGTCCTGCAGCGGCTCGCCACCACCAACCCGAAGGCTTACGGGGACTGGACCCACGCCGATCTGAGGCGGGCCCTGGAGGGCACCGGCGCGGAGCCCTACAAGTCCGACGGCCGCATGGTCGTCTCCCGCGACCGCATCGCCCACGCCCTCGCCAACCGGGCCGACGAGGATTCCGCTTCTGCTGCCCAATAGAGGGAGACACACCCCGCGCCGGCCAGGGAGGAAGGGAGAACTCCCTGAACCCCTCCCTGACCCGTCTCCCTGGCCTTGGCCTGCACAAATGATCCCTCAGGGAGTCAGGGAAGCACCCCAGCTCACCACCCCGAAACCCCCGCTTCGATAGGGCGGCACGGGGGTGCTCCCACCTCCCTGAACAGGCATGCCCCGTGATTCCGCTTGCGGTCCCCGCCCCATCGCTTCCTGACACCAAAAGGGCGGCCCCCATCCGACCAAGAACCGGGGCCGCCCTCATCCACCAACCCAACAGTGGAGGTCTTCCAGCATGACCCATCCCACCTTCATCCGGCGAGACGGCGACCGGCCGCGTCTGCTGGATTTGTACGCGTGCGCCGGCGGCGCCGCCATGGGCTACCACCGCGCCGGATTCGACGTCACCGGCGTCGACATCGCCCCCCGCCCGAACTACCCCTTCCCCCTGATCCAGGGCGACGCCCTGGACGTGCTGACCGCGCTCGTCGACTCCGGAGAGATCGAGCGATACGCATTCGTCCACACCTCCCCGCCCTGCCAAGCCGCCTGCGCGCTCACCGTCGGCACCAACCGCTCACAGGGCTGGGGCGGAAACCACGTCGACCTCGTGGCGCCCACCCGCGAACTCCTCGACACCACCGGCCTGCCGTACGTGATCGAGCAGCCCAACGGCCGCGCGAAGATCCGCAAGGACCTGACCCTGTGCGGGGAGATGTTCAGGCTCGGCGTGATCCGCCACCGGAACTTCGAACTGGGCGGCTGGAGCATCGAGCAGCCGGCACACCTCCCGCACCGGGGCCGTGTGCGCGGATGGCGGCACGGCCGCTTCCACGACGGTCCCTACGTCGCCGCCTACGGCAACGGCGGCGGCAAGCCCACCATCCCCGAACTCCAGAGCGCGATGGGCATCGACTGGACCGACGTACGCGAGGAACTGACCGAAGCCATCCCCCCGGCCTACACCCGGCACATCGGCACCGCGTTCCTCACCACCCGCACCATGGAGGTGGCCGCATGAACGCGCTGCCCTCTCTCCTGCGCACGGCGCTGAACCTTGCGGCGTCCGGTGTGCCGGTGCTGCCGCTGCGGGCGGGGAAGGTCCCGTTCGGCAACTGCCGCACCTGCGCCGACAACGCCTGTGGCGGGCGGCCGAACATGAAGACCCCCGGTCCCTGCTCGTGCCCGCGGCCGTGCCACGGCTGGGCCGCCGCCACCACGAACCGCGCCGTCCTCTCCTCCCCGGCCTGGACGGCCGCATGGCGGCGGGCGGTAGCGGTCGCCTACCACCCCGGCGGGGCCGGGGTGACCGTGGTCGACCTGGACGACGCCGACGCGCTCGCGTGGGCCCGGAAGAACCTGCCCGCCACCCGGACCGTGCCGACGACGCGCGGGGAACACTGGATCTACCGGGGCGCCATGCCCTCCCGCAACGCCGTGCGGCCCGGTGTCGACATCAAGTCGACCATGGCCTACGCCCGCTTCCTCGGCCCCGGCACCGGCACACTCACGCCCCTGCCCGCGGCCGTCCGCGCACTGGTGGAGAAGGCGCCCGCCGTGGTCCGGCCGGCGCCGCGCCCTGTCACCGCGTCCGTGCCGGGCGGGGGCGGACAGTGCCCGCACCGCTCGCCCGTCTACCTCGAACGCGGGATCGCCATGGCGGAGCAGCACATCACCGAAGCCCGCAGCCAGGTCCACGCGACCGTCTACCAGACGTTCCTGGCGGTGCTGTCGACGCACGGCCGGTGCGGCTGCCTCACCGACGCCCACGTCACCCGCCTGTTCGCCGCCGCGCAGGCCAAGGGCGAGACCCCGCGGCACTGCGCGGACGCCTGGGCCAACGCCCGCACCGCCCTGGGGATGTGAACCATGGCTGAGGACGAGAAGACCCCGGCGCGCGAGGTCATCACCGACTACGCGCAGCAGCATTTCCGGTACTTCCGCACCGCCGACGGCACCGTCTACGCGCAGCGCAACGGGCACCCGGTCGCCCGGCCGATCCGCTCGCAGGGCACGACGGGCAGCCACCGGCAGGAACTCATGGTCGGGCTCTTCCGCGACGGGGTCGGGGTGTTCAACGGCACCGCGCTGAAGGAAGCCCTCGACCTGATCGAAGCACTGGCGCTGACCGAGGAGGTGCAACCGGTGCATATCCGCGTCGCGCCCGGCTTCGACGGCGCGACCTGGCTGGACCTGGGCCGCAACGACGGGCGGTCGGTGCGCATCCATCCCGCCGGGTGGGAGATCGCCGTACCCGACCCGCGGGAAGTGTGCTGGCGACGCACCCAGCTCACCGGGGAACTCCCCTTGCCGGCGAAAGACACCGACGGCAAGGGCATCGACGCACTGCTGCGGCTGACGAACTTCGCCACCGCCGAAACCGAATGCCTGGCGATCGCCTGGCTCATCGGCTGCCTGGAGCCGTCGGTGCCCGTCCCCGCGCCGTTCCTCACCGGCCCGCAAGGCGCGGGGAAGTCCACCGCCGGGCGGATGCTGGTGCGGATCATCGAGGGCATGAGCGGTGACCTGCGCCGCGCCCCGAAGGACGAGGAGAACCTCACCGCGGCCGTCGCCGCCGGATGGGTCACCGCCCTGGACAACCTCTCCCACATGACCCCCGACCTGTCGGATGCCATGTGCTGCATCGTCACCGGCGCCGAGAACGTCAAGCGCGCCCTGTTCACCGACGGCGACGTCTTCCGCGCCCGCTACCGCCGCCCCATGCTCCTGACCGGCATCGACGTCGGCGTCATCCGCCCCGACCTCGCCGAACGCCTCCTTCCCCTGCGGCTGGAACGCCCCCGGGTACGGCGCACCGAAGCAGAGCTGTGGACGGAGTACGAACAGGCACTCCCGATCATCCTCGGCTCGCTCCTGGACCTCACCGTGAAGGTCCGCGCCGCCGAAGCCGACATCCCCACCGACCTGCGGATGGCCGACTTCGCCCACCTGTGCGCCCAGCTCGACGCCGCCACCGGCTTCGGCTCGCTCGCCGCCTACCGGGCCAGCCTGGACGACCTCAACGACGACGTCATCGAAGGCGACCTGCTCGCCCAGACCGTCCTCAAGCACGCCGCCGGCATGGTGCCGGGCGAGGAGACGCGGATGACCTCTACCGAGTGGCTGTACGCCCTCACCGGCCTCTACAGCGGCGAGGAGTGCCGCCCCCTGCCCAAAGGCTGGCCCACCACCGGCAAGGTCCTCTCCGACCGCCTCAAGCGCCTCCAGCCCGTCCTGGCCGCCCGCGGCGTCGTCATCGACTGGGGCCGCACCGGCTCCGCCCGCTACATCGCCATGACCCGTGCACCCCAACCGCCCACACACGAACAGGAAGCCCTGCACTGACCCCGCCGCACGGGCGGAGCGCGGACAAGCAAGAAGAGCACCGGCCGCCCGCGCGGCGTGCTCCTCTTGCAGTTCGGCGGCTCGCCGCCGCCCGATAGACGCGCCGCGAAGCGGCTCCCCATTTCGCTCTTCGAGCCGCGCCGCACCACCACAGGCACTCCCTCTTTGTCCCAAGAGGGAAGACGCTGCGTCACCTGCGTCACCAAGGGGCCGCAAACCGTCCGTGACCTGCCGCAACAGCAATGACGCAGACACCGACGGCTGCGTCATCCCGCGTCACCTGCGTCATCGGTGACGCAACCCCTGCGTCACCCATGACGCACCCCACACCCCACCGCGTCACAAGAAACCGCAGCTCAAAGGCGCGCGGTGACGCGGATGACGCAGTGACGCAGAAATCCGCACCTCGGACACACACGGATACCCAAGTCACCTCCTACCGCTTCCGGAGGGCACCAGATGGGACTCGGCACCGACCCCCGGACCACGCTCCGGGCCGGACTGCCTGACCGCTACCTCACCCCCGAGGACATCGCCGAGATGTTCTCCGTCCCCATCGAAACCGTCTACCACTGGCGCAAGCAGCGGACCGGCCCGCCCGGCTTCCGCGTCGGTCGCCACGTCCGCTACGACCCTGCCGCCGTCCGTACCTGGGTCACCCGGCAAAGCCAGACGGACCGCGCCGCCTGACCACCAGCTCACCGGCCCGTGCCGCCCCGCACCGTGGGCGGCACGGGCCTTCCCGTACGCCGAAAGGACCCACCGCCCACATGGCTGGCCACATCCAGGACCGCTGGTACAAGACCGAGGTCGGCCCCGACGGCAAGCCCCGTCGGGTGAAGACCGACCGCTACGGCATCGGCAAGCGCTACCGCGCCCGCTACATCGGTCCCGACGGCACGGAACAGTCACAGAGCTTCCCGGACCGCGAGAAGGGTCGGGCCGAGAAGTGGCTCACACGGATCCAGGCCGACATGGACTCGGGACAGTTCTTCGACCCGAAGGCCGGGCGGATCACCTTCCGGGAGTACGCCGAGAAGTGGCTCGGCGGCCTGACGACCGACACCGTCAGCCAGGAGGCGGTGAGGAGGCGAATCCGTCTCCATGCCGTTCCATATCTGGGTGCCCGTCCCATGGGGTCGTTCAAGCCGGAGCACATGCGGGCCTGGCTGAGCAAGCTCACGGTCTCGCTCCCCAACGCGACGTACCGGCGAGCCATCTACGACTCGGTGTCGTCCCTGTTCAACGCGGCGGTAGACGACGGAGTGATCCGGTCGAATCCGTGCCACGCCCAATCGGTCAAGGCCCCGGAGCCGGATCCGCGACGGGTTCAACCATGGCCTGAGAAGCGCGTGTTCGCTGTCCGGGCCGGACTGCCTGACCGCTACGCCGCCACGGTGGACGTCGGCGGAGGCTGTGGTCTGCGCCAAGGTGAGATCTTCGGCTTGGACCGGGAGAACATCGACTTCACCGCCGGGTGGCTCTACGTCCGGCAGCAGGTCAAGCGCGTGGGCGGCACGCTCGTCTTCGCTCCGCCCAAGCGCGGCAAGCTCCGTGACGTGCCGCTGAGTCCGGTGACCGCCGGGGCTCTGCGCGCCCATATGGAGCGCTTCCCGCCCGTCGAGGTCAAGTTGCCCTGGAAGACCCCGGACGGGCCGCTGGTGGCCCGCCAGCTCGTCTTCACGAGCGTCGTGGGCAATGCCATCTGGCGCAGTTACTTCGACGACTACGTGTGGAAGCCCGCCCTGGCGTCCGCCGGCGTCATCCCGCCTCGGGAGCCGGGCAAGCGGTACGCTGCCGCGCCGGACGACGGCATGCACGCTCTGCGGCACTTCTACGCCTCGGTGCTCCTGGACGGGGGCGAGAGCATCAAGGCCCTGAGCGTCTACCTCGGCCACTCGGATCCAGGGTTCACGCTTCGGATCTACACGCACCTGATGCCGAGCAGCGAGCAGCGGACGCGAGCGGCCGTATCGGCGGTCTTCGGCCGCGCTTCCGGCACCTCCCAGGCAGCCTGACGGCCCACAGACGGCCCACGGCCCCACAGCGGCCCCTGACGGGCGGTTCCTCCGCAGGTCAGGGGCCGTTTTTCATCCCTGGTTCGCAAGAAACACCCCATCTTGCCTGACCGCCGCCCCGCAACAGAAATGAGCACCCGGGGCCGCGCCGCACCGCCCCTCGGCCGCCCCGCGCCGGCCTCCGCCGGGCGGCTCCGCGGCCGGCGGAGGTACCGGTGGCGGGAGTCATGGCGGTGCGACGGCGCGGCGGCGCGACGCCGTGCTCCCGCCTGGTGGTGGAAGCGGCGGCGACGGCACCGGCGGCGACAGGGTGCCGCATCCGGGCCGGCCGACCGGCGGGGGTGGCCGGGGGTGGTGCAGCCGTCCCCACCGGTGGCCCTCATCCGGCGGCGACGGAGGTGGCGGTGGGCGTGCCGTATCCGCGTCACCGGGCCGACCGGCGGGGGTCGCCGGGGGTGGTGCGGCCGCGGAGAGAGAAGGGGGCGGCCCCGGGCGCTCGTCGCGTCCGGGGCCGCCCCTGCGGGCTGCTGCGGGTCACCGACCGTCCGCGGCGCCCTTCTTCTTGCGGAGGAAGAAGACCGCTCCGCCGCCCAGCAGGAGGAGCGCGGCGGCGATGCCGGCGATCATCGGGGTGGCGTTGGAGGCGCCGGTCTCGGCGAGGTCGCCGCCGCTGTCGCCACCGGTCGTGTCACCACCGGTCGTGTCACCACCGGTCGTGTCGCCGGTCGCGCCGCCGGTCTGGGGGCTCGGCGCGGAGCTCGGCTCGTCGCCGCCCGTGGTCGGCGGGGTGGTGTCGCTGCTGGTCTTGCAGTCGAGGACGCCCTTGAACGTCTTCGTCTCGCCGCCGGGCAGCTCGATGGTGAAGTCGTACGCCTGGTCCTCGCCCACCGGGACGGTGACGGTCTTCGACTCGCCGGCACCGACCTCGACCTTCTGGTTCGCCAGGTCGAAGGTGAACGCCTCGTCGCCCTCGTTCTTCGCGGTGACGTCGATGCCGCCCTTGGCGCAGTTCTTCTCGGCGGTCAGGGCCGGGATGGCGCCCTTCTTCGCCCAGGTGGCGCTGGCGGTCGCGGAGACGGTCGACCCGCTGGAGCCGGCGAGGATCTGCGTCTGGCTCCGGGTGGGGCTGGCGAAGGCGCGGCCCACGGAGACGGGGGTGCTGGCCTGGAGGTCGAACGCCGCGGTGCCGTCGGCGGTGCCGGCGGGCACGTCGACGTACAGCTCCGTGCCGTCCTTGGCCTCGGTGACCGGCTTGCCGTCCTTGTCCGTCACCTTGACGCCGGTGGTGTCGGGAGCGGTCACGGTGGCGCGCTCGGCGTTGGTGCGGACGGTGATCGGGCCGAGCTTCTCCCCGGCCTTGCCGGAAACCGCGTTCGGCTCCAGGGTGAGGGACGCCTTGGGCTCCTGGAGGTTCTGGGCGCTCTCCTCCAGCCAGTCCGCGAGCTTCTCCGCGGCCGGGTCCTTGGCCTCGACGTCCGCGCCGTCCGAGAAGCGCCAGATGGCGACCTGCGTGCCGGCGGCCGCGGTCTTCTCGGTCAGAGGGCCGGTCTTGGCCTTCGCGGCCAGGCCCGCCAGGTCGTCGACCTGCGGGTAGGAGTTCTTCAGGATCCAGAGGATCTTGCCGGCGTCCTTGTTGCGGCCGAGCGAGGTCTGGTCCCAGGAGGTCTCCAGGTACTTGGCCTTGCTCAAGGTCTCCCGCTCGGCGTCGATGCAGTACGTCTTGAGCGTGCCGCCCCCGTCGACGGTCATCGTGAACAGGCCGGCGGGCAGTTCCTTGCCGTCGTCCTTGAAGACGGCCATGTCGCTCACGGCCAGGCCGTCGAGGGTGGCGGAGGCACCACCCTGGTGCTGGGGAGTGTCGTCGGCGACGGCGACGGACGCCCCGGCGATGGAACCTCCCGCGACCAGACCGGAGGTCAGGACCGCGGCGGCGACCCGGCGGCCGAGCCGCTCACGCCGCTGGACAGAAAGCGCAGCAAACACAGATTTCCCCTCTGGACGAATCCCCCTTGGTCGTGGCCGCCGCGGCGTGGGACACGTCGCGGGACACAGGGGGGGTGGGACTCGCCTGATGAATCAAGTGCCCCGTGGGTACCGGAATCCTAGGGAGGCGCGGGCGGCCCGTCCCACCCGATGCCGCCACTCAACCGTTCCGAATCGAAATCGTTATCGTGAACCGGGCATGGGAACCACGCCTTTTGGTCACGGGCCGCCGGACTGACCAGCCGTAAGTTCCGGTTCGACGCGGTATGGGTCGCCCTTTGAGGCCGTATCAGGTCGATACCGGCTCGGGGGCGGGCGAGGGCCCTTCGCTCCGCCGTTCCGTCACGAGATGTTCAGACTGCCGTTTTCCGCCTCCGCGGCGGAACGCCGCCGTGCCCCGGGTCAGGTCGTGGCCGGCCGCCACCGCCTCGATGTCGACGAACGTCCTGCGCGGGCCGTCCCGCCCGTCCGCGGGCTCCTCGCGCACCCGCAGCCGGCCGTGCACCACCAGCGGCTCGCCGACCGCGACCGACGCGGCCAGGTTCGCGCCGAGCTGCCGCCACGCGTTCACCGTGTAGAAGCTGGTGTGCCCGTCCGCCCACGCCGACCGCTCCCGGTCCCAGCGGCGGGCGGTGACGGCGAAGCGGAACCTCGCCATCCCGCCCGCCGGGGTCTCCCGGTACTCCACACCGGTCGCCACGTTCCCCACGATCGTCACCAGGGTGTCGTTCACGACGACCCCTCCTCCCCGTCCGGCGACGCCTGCGTGCGTCGTCCCGCCCTCCATGGTGGCCGTGTCCGGCGGTCCGCGCCGGGCCCTGTGGACGGCCGCGGGGGATGTGGACAACTTCGTCACCCGGTCGGGTTCCGGCCGCCCGACACCGCCGCGTACCGCTCGCGCACCTCCCGGTACCGCATCAGCTCCGTCGCGATCGGGTCGAGCACCATGGCCCGGCCGCAGCCCGCGGCCGCCTCGCGCAGCCGCCGTTCGGTCTCCTGCCCGTACCGGCGCGCCGGGCCCCGGGCCGCCACGACGCACGCCCACTCCACGAGCGGTCCGCCCACGATCCCGGCGAGCATGACCAGCACCGGCGGCACCAGCCCCGGCTCCAGCACGCCGGCGATCTGGCCGGTCAGCCACAGGGCGCCGAACACCTGCAGCAGCGTCATGGACGCCTGGACGACGACGGCGACCGGCCACCAGGCGGGACGGAGCGGCCGTCCCCCCGGCCGCGGGGCGCGGGCGTCCGCGGCCAGTCCGTCCAGCGCCTCGGGCAGGCCCCGCGCGCCGCGCACCGCCGCCTCCCGCACGGCCTGCGCCCACGGCGCGGGCAGTCCGCGCGCCGCCTCCTCGGCGACGACGCGGACGGCGTGCTCGACGCGCTGCCGGGCCGTCGGCTCCTCCTCCGGCGGTACGGTCCGGGCGGGCTCGCCACCGCCGCCGGGGGCGCGGAGCCCCTGGTACCAGCGCCACAGCCGCAGCCAGGGGGTGCCGCAGGCGCGGCCGGCGTTGCGCCGCCACTCGCGTTCGGCGGCCTCGCCGGCCGCCGCGGCGCCGACGGCGACGGCGAGCCGGGCGGTGAAGTCCTCCCGGGACCGCTCGCCGAGGCCGGGCCGGCCCTCCCCCACGTAGACGGGGCGCAGCCGGGCCGCGGCCGCGTCGACGTCGGCGGACAGGCGGCGTGTGGCGGCGTGGTGCTCCCGGACGAACGTGCCGAGCACCTCGCGCAGTTCGGGGACGCCCTCGCCGGTCAGGGCGGACAGGGCGAGGACGGTGGCGCCGGGTTCGCCGTGCTCGCCGAGGGCCACGCCGTCCTCGTCGAGGAGGCGGCGCAGGTCGTCGAGGACCTGGTGGGCGGCGTCGCCGGGGAGCCGGTCGATCTGGTTCAGGACGACGAAGGTGACCTCGGCGTGGGTGGCGAGCGGCCGCAGGTACCGCTCGTGGAGGGCGGCGTCGGCGTACTTCTCCGGGTCGACGACCCAGACGACCGCGTCGACGAGGCCGAGGACGCGGTCGACCTGGGCGCGGTGGGCGGTGAGGGCCGAGTCGTGGTCGGGCAGGTCGACGAGGACGAGTCCGCGCAGGGCGTCGTCGCCGTCGCCGCCCGCGAGGGGCCTGCGCCGCAGCCGGCCGGGGATGCCGAGCCGGTCCAGGAGGCCGGCGGCGCCCTCGGACCAGGCGCAGGCGACGGGGGCGGCGGTGGTGGGGCGCCTGAGGCCGGTCTCCGAGACCGGGACCCCGGCGAGCGCGTTCATCAGGGTCGACTTGCCGCTTCCCGTGGCGCCCGCGATGGCGACGACGGTGTGGTGGAGGGAGAGCCGCTGGCGGGAGGCGGCCTCGTCGAGGACGCGGCCGGCCTCCGCGACGGTCTCCGGGTCGAGGCGGGTGGCCGAGAGTCCGAGGAGGTCGCGCAGGGCGTCGAGGCGCTGCTTCAGCGCGCTCGCGTAGGTGCCGCCGGGCGGCGGGGGGCACGCGTCGCCGCGCCCGCCGTCCGGTCCGCCGCCCGCCGGTCCGGCGTCCGCCCCGCCGGGCCGTCGCGGCGCGCCGGTGTCCGCGGCGGTGCGGCGGGCGATCAGCCCGTCGTCCCACTCCTGCTTCACGGCACTCACCCGCCGTCACCTCTCCTTCTGCAGTACGGACAGTGCGGCGATCAGTTCGGCCTGCGGTTCCGGGGTGACGTCGAACGCGTCGATCGGCGCGATGCGCCGGTCGCGTTCCTCCCGCAGGACGCGGTCGACGTACAGGTCGACCAGTTCCGCCCCCCTGTCGCGCAGGCGCAGGGCACCCCGGGAGCCGAGCAGTTCCGCGAGCTGCTCCTGCGCTCCCGGCGCGCGGTTCCCGCCGAGGAGGGTCGCGGCCAGCAGCGCGGCGACGGTGTCGGGGTCGGGCGCGGGGGTGCGCGCACCGCGCCGCGCCGCGTCCTCGGCCAGTTCCTCCAGTACGCGCCGCCAGCGGCGTACGGCCATGCCCACGCGCTCCCCCGCCTCCCGGTCGTGTCTGAGGGGGAGGGAGCCGAGGGCGGCGGCGGCCGGTTCGCGCCGCCACGCCTCCCGCAGCCGGTCGTCCGCGGCGGCGACGGCGCAGTGGAGGAGGGCGCCGAGGGACTCGGTGAGGGCGTCGAGCAGTTCGTCGGGGGCGCAGTCCTGGGGGTGGGCGCGCCAGCGGGCGCGGGCGTCGCCGGACAGGACGGCGCCGCGCCGCAGTTCGTGCCGCACCCGCTCGCCCTCCTGCTCGTACGCCGTCTCGACGGCGCCGGTGAGCCGCAGGACGGCGGCGCACTGGGTGGCGACGGCACCGGCGAGCTCCGGCATGCGCACGCGCAGGGAGTCGATGACGCCGCCCGCGGTGCGGTCGGCGGTCTGCCGGCGGGCGGCGGGGTCCTGGGCGCGGTGGGCGAGCCAGGCGCGGAGGGGGGCGACGGCGGTGTCGGGCAGCAGGCCGCTGCCGCCGCTCGCCGACTCGGGCAGCTCCGGGATGGTGAACCGCGGTACGGCGCCGAGCCCCGCCCGGGTGAGGAGCGCCTCGTACTGGCGGGAGACCTCGCCGATCACCTGGTGCGGCACCCGGTCGAGGACGGTGACGAGGGTGGCGTCGTACTCCTTGGCCGTGCGGAGCATCTGCCAGGGGACCGCGTCGGCGTACCGGGAGGCGGTGGTGACCATCACCCAGATGTCGGCGGCGCAGACGAGTTCGGCGGCCACCTCGCGGCTGCCCACGACGAGGGAGTCGATGTCGGGGGCGTCCAGGAGGGCGAGGCCTCGGGGCACGGTGGCGGCGGTCTCGACGCGCAGTACGCGGCCTTCGTGCTCCTCGTCGCCGCCCTCGCCCGGTGCGCCCCAGACGCGGGTGAAGCGGGGCAGGACGCGCGTGCCGGAGAACCAGTGGTGCTCGTCGGGGTGGCAGACGAGCACCGGGACGCGGGTGGTGGGCCGCAGGACGCCCGCCTCGCTGATGGGGCGCCCCACAAGGGAGTTGACGAGGGTGGACTTGCCGGCGCCGGTCGACCCGCCGACGACGGCGAGGAGGGGGGCTTCGGGGTCCACGAGCCGCGGGACCAGGTAGTCGTCGAGCTGGGCCAGCAGTTCGGCCCGCGTCTGCCGCGCCCGGGGAGCACCCGGGACGGGCAGGGGCAGACGCACGGCGGCGACACGGTCGCGCAGGGCGGAGAGTGCGTCGAGGAGCTGAGGCCGTACGTCCGAGGTCACCACATGTGAAGAATGCCCAATTTCAGCATCTTTTTGAAGCGTATGACCCTCCCTGCGCGCCGGTATCGCACGGGGACAGAGGGGACGAGCGGGGCGCGGGCATAACGAGTGCACAACACCCGGCCCGCCAGGCGCGAAAAGCGCTGCGGAATTCGCACTCGCCTGCGATTATCGGGTTCGCTTCACTGAACCTCCACATCGTGCCACGCAGGTGAAGCGGCCGGGCCAAGGCGAACGGAGCCCTATCCTTGTCCCCGGCGAGGTCACGGACCACCCTCCCGGGCTCCAGAGGCCGCAAGGCCGCACCACCGGCCCCCGTAGCTCAGTGGATAGAGCAGGTGCCTTCTAAGCACTTGGCCGCAGGTTCGAGTCCTGCCGGGGGCGCTTCGCGCAAGCTCTTGGGAAAGGCCGGGGGACTTTTCGTCCAAGAACAGGAAGGGCCCCCGCACCGGGCAGGGGGCCTCATCCGGTGTACCGGCTGGTCGGCGGCGGTACCGTTCTGATGTCGAGTCAGGACTGGAGACCAGTATGCACTCCCTGCCGCACGACCACACCGGTGCGCGCATCAAGCGCCTGCGCCTGCAGTACGGCCTCACCCAGAAAGCCCTCTCGGACCTCTCCGGCATCCCCTACAGCACGCTGACCAAGACAGAGCAAGGCCGCATCGCCGCCACCCCGTACGTCATCGCCTGCGTCGCCAGGGCGCTGCGGGTGGAGCCGGCCGCCGTGACCGGCCAGCCGTACGCCGACGAGCTGCGGGCCGACGCCCTGGACGTCCTCCTCCTGCCGATCCGGGAAGCCCTGGACGTCTACGACCTCGGCCCCGACCCCGACATCACCCCCCGCCCGTGGCGGCTCCTGCACGCCGACGCCGACGAACTGCTGCTGGACGTACGGGCCGGGCAGATCAAGAAGGCCGCGTCCCACGTGGCCGGGCTCATCCAGGAAGTGACCACGGCCGCGCACCTGACGCAGACGGCGGACGGGTGGCGGACGCTCGCCAGCACCTACCGAACCGCGTACGACGTCGCCACGAAGCTCGGCTACAGCGACCTCGCCGTCATCGCGCTGAGCCGGATGGACTGGGCCGCCGTGCACGCATCCGACGCGCTGGTCGGCGGGATGTACCGGTACATGCGTGCCCTCACCCACCTCCGGAGCGGGCAGTACCGCACGGGGGCCCGGCTCGTCCAGACCGGCTTCCAGGTCCTCGACCAAGCCGAGGAGGGCCGCGAGCGCGACGCCGTCGCCGGCCAGCTGCACCTCGGCGCCGCCGTCCTCGCAGGCCGCGCCAAGCGCGCTCACGACGCCGAGCAGCACCTGGCGGAGGCCGACCGCCTCGCCGACCGGACCGGAGAGGCCGTCGAGGTGCACTGGCTCGCGTTCGGCCCCACGAATGTGGCGGTTCACCGGGTATCGGTGCTGGCCGAGCTGGACAGGTACGACGAGGCCGTACGTGACGGGGTGCAGGTGACGCTCCCCGACGCCTATCCCGCGTCGCGTCGCAGCCATCACTACGCCGACCTGGCCCGCGCGCAGATGTGGGACGGTGATCTCTCCGGCGCCTTCGCGAGCCTGCTGGCAGCACGCAAGGCAGCTCCCCAGCAGGCGAAGTACCACCCGATGGTCCGGGAGACGTACCACGGCCTGGAGGCCGCGAAGCGCGCCCTTCCGGACACGTTCCTCTCCTACGGCACCTGGCTGGGCATCTGACCGTCCGTGAACGTCTGGCCCCAATTATCACGAGATGTTGACAGTTGGGGCCTTGCCATGCGGCCAACATGTGAGGCACGTCACCACGGCTGGTGGCGGTGCGCCCCGGCACCGGTGGGAGCCGGCCCGGGCGTGGCCGACTGCAAGGAGTCGACATGGCATCCCCCTCACACCCTGACGTCCCCGCTCGAAGCGTTCAGCGGACCGGTGGCGGGATGACGCTGCGCGTCTACCGTGTCCGGCCGGACGGCACGACGACCACGATCCGGGAGCGGCGGGAGGTCGAACCCGCGAACGACATTCCGCTGTCGCCGATGTTCCCGCCGTGCTCCTGTCCCCGCTGCGGCACTCCGGCGGACGACGAGCGCGAGGCCGCCGGGTGACCGACCCGCAGGCCGCCGGCCGCTCCCCGTACCGCGAGGAAGGGGACGGGCACGAGTTCCGCCATCCGCAGGACGTGTACGCCACCGTGCCGGGCCGCCCGCCGATCGGGCCGGTGTTCACGATCCGCTGCTCCTGCGCCTGTCACCGGTAGGCCGCCCCGACGCCCCCGCGGTTCTGTGAGGTGTGCGGGCGGCTCATCGACGGCCCGGCCGACACCCGCACCCCCGACGGCGGGTCCGGCGCCGCCCCGACCCTGCACTTCCACCCCGAGTGCCCCCGACCCGGGACGAGCGGCCGTCGCTCGCCGGCGGTCGGACGGCACGGCCCCGCCGACTCCGCCCGCCGCTTGCCGCCTGCCGCTTGCCGCCTGCCGTCTGCCGTCTGCCGTCTGCGGCGGAACGGCGGCGATGGCGGAACGGCGGCGGCGGACGGACCGCCCCGGTCGGCACCCGCCCCCAAAGGCGCCGGTCGGGGCTCCGTCCGCTCCTAGACTGGCCGGGCCGCGACGAGAGGAAACGACCGCATATGCGCCCTGCCCGCTTCGCCGAGTTCGTCATCGACGCCGTCAAGAACCAGCCCGCCACCACTCGCGTGCAGACCCTCGCCGAGGCCGGCGACACCCAGTACCCCTACGGCGTCGCCCTCACCCGGTCCGACGGCCGCGAGGTCCGGTGGCAGTTCACCGGGCAGCTCCCGGAGGGCGCCAAGCACGACGGCTTCACGGACGAACCGGTGACCGGCACGCCGCCCGCCGCCGGGCCCGCACCGCAGGACGGCGACACCCCCGAGGCGTGGCTGGCCGCGGTCCTGGCGCACGCCGAGTGCCCCGAGATCGCGTCGATCGAGCGTTGGTCGACCCGACCCGACCCCGGCTCGCAGCAGGGCCTCACCCTCACCTTCCACAACGGCGCACGAATCTTCGCCCGCGTCCTCTGAGCCTCCGGACCGCCCGGCGGGCCGGACCAGCGCGGGGTCACGCGGTGCGCTCCCGGCGGAAGCGCGCCGTCACGCCGGGGACCGGTCGTGCCCCGGGTGGTCCGGGTCGTCCTCGGCGGCCGGGAGGTCGCTGCTCCCCTCCCACCAGGGGTTGACCCAGCCGCACACCCCGCACGCGTACCGGCCGTTCAGCCCGGCGATGTGGGCGCTGCACTTCCGGCACTCGGTCGTGGTGATCTCGGGGGTGTGCGTCGTGGACGCGCTCATCTCAGGCTCCTGGTCCGGGTACCGTCCCGCCGTCGTCGGGCCCCGATCGGGCCGGGTCCGCCGCGGCGGCGGCCGACCAGCCGCACAACCTGCTGCACACCCAGCCGGGCCCCTGCTGTAACGCGGGTGCCCCGCACCGTTCGCAACTCACCACGTCCCTCCCTCCGGCCGCGGGCGCGCGTACCCGCCCGCCGCGGCCCCGGTGTGCCGGGGCGGGCGGAAAGCCCCCCACGAGGGCGGTTTCCGAGGGCCTCCCCCACGTGCCCGGCGACGGCGGCCTCCTGACGTACGGTCAGAGCCGGGGCCAGTATGCCCCCACTCCCCCGCCGCACGGCCAGGCCGGCGCGCGGCGGGGCCCGCGCCCGCGCCGGGGGACGTGCGCCCGCCCCGGGAGGGCGAGGGGGTGCCGGTGCCCGGGAGGGCGAGGGGGTGCCGGTGCCCGGGACGGCCCGGTGCGGGGAGCCGCACGGCGGGGTGCGGGAGGAGTGCGCGGCGGCCCTGGCCCCGGTACGGCCCGGCGGGGTCGGACCGTACCGCCGGTAGGGTCGGCCGGTATGACCGTCGCCCGTTCCGTCGTCCTGTTCCTCGTCGCCGCCCTCTTCGAGATCGGCGGCGCCTGGCTCGTCTGGCAGGGCCTGCGCGAGCAGCGGGGGTGGGCCTGGGTCGGGGCCGGCGTCGTCGCCCTCGGCCTGTACGGGGTGGTGGCGACCTGGCAGCACGAGGCCCACTTCGGCCGCGTCCTCGCCGCGTACGGGGGTGTCTTCGTCGCGGGGTCGATCGCCTGGGGCATGGCCGTCGACGGCTACCGCCCCGACCGCCACGACGTCCTCGGCGCCCTGGTGTGCCTCGCCGGGATGGCCGTGATCATGTACGCGCCGCGCGGCGACTGACGCCGGCGCGCGGCGTCCGCCGGGGCGCGTCCCTCCGCGACCCGCGCCCGGAGTCGCGCCCCGGCCGGTACCGGCACCGGCACCGGCGCCGGTACCGGTAGCGGGAGGAGCGCGGCGGAAGGAGCCCGGCGGGAGGGANCCCGGGGCCCCTCCCCGGACCCGTCNNCGCCCGNGNNCGGGCGGNCGGGCCGCGCCCGGTTCTCAGGCGGGTACGCCGTACACGACGAGGTTCTCGGCGTACTCCCGTTCCTCCGGGTCGAACGCGCCCGTGCAGGTGACCAGTACCAGCCGGGGGGCGCCCTCCGCCGAGAACAGGTCGCCGGGCAGCTCGCCCGACCGGTACGTGCGGCGCGCCACGATCCGGTACGTGTGGCGGCCGCCGTCCGCCGCCGCCACGTGGGCCAGCGCGCCGATCGGCAGGGAGTGCAGCGCCTCGAAGGGGCCCGGCCCCTCCGCCGCCGAGTCGAGGTGGCCGGCGAGCAGCAGGGTGCCCGCCGCCTCGCCCGGCCGGGCGCCCAGTGCCCACCAGCCGAGCCGCGACGGGGACGCGGGCAGGTCCAGCGCGCCGTCGTCGGTGCCGCCGACGGGGTCGACGGGCATGCGGCCGATGTGGCCCGGCACGGTGAGGGCGACCGGCGGGGAGTGGGCGGTCGCGGCGGCCGGGGCCGCCGTGCGGCTGCCGGAGGGCACCCTGCCCGCGTCCGGCGTCGCGGACGGCGCGGCCACCGGGAGGAGCAGTGCCAGGGCCACCGAGGCGGCGCCCGCGACCCCGGCCCAGGCCGGGAGGCGGCCTGGGCCGGGTTCGGCGGTCAGCCTGAGGTGGCCGCCCACGGGCGTCAGCGGATGTCGTTGCGGCGGATGCGCCCGGCCGCCCAGAAGGCGGCGCCCGCGACGAGCATCCCGCCGACGGCCATGGCCGGTACCGCGACGAACGTGGGGACGCCGTCGTCGGCCTGGGCGGCCTGGCCGCCGTCGCCGGCCCGGATGCTGTGCGGGACGTGCGCGGCGTCCTCGTGGCAGGTGCCGCCGCGGACCATGGCCAGGTGGTGGGCGACGACCGGGCGGGCGGCCTTCGCGGCGGCCGTCACCGCCGCGTTCTTCCCCTTGGCGATCTGGTGGTCGATCATGCCGAGGGTCTTGGTGTGCGAGGCTTCCTGGGCCTTCAGCCAGGCCGCGTCGTAGGCGCCGGTGCCGGCCTTGGCCATCACCGAGGCGAGGATCCGCTGCTGTTCGGGGGAGGGGGCGGCGGGCAGGTCGACGCCCAGCTTGTCGGCCAGGGCGCGGGCCGCGGCGTCGAGCTTGGTGTGGTCGCGCACGAGGACGGCGCCGACCTTCTTCACACAGGCGGTGGTGGCGTTCTTCTGGGCGTCGCGGCCGGCGGCGATCTCGGTCAGGTTGCCCTGGTGGGCGGCGCGGAGGAACGCGTGGTCGGTGGGGGGCCGGTCGGCGGCGAGCGCCGGGGCCGCGGCTATCCCGGAGAGGGCGAGGCAGGTGAGGGCCGTCGCGGCCCAGCGGTGGGTACGCATGGCGATGTCGTCATCCGTTCGTCGGTCGTCGGTCGTCGGCCGTCGCGTCGCGCCGGCCTTCCGTCCCATCGGGGCACACCGCTCCGCCCGTCGCCATCCGCGGTACTGCGAACCGGTCGTGCCGTCACCCGGACGGCGGGCGCGCCGCCGCACGGAAGCGCGCCGGAGCGGCCCGCACGGGACGGGCGCCCCCGTCCGCGCCCCGAGGCGCTGGCTTGGACTCGCCATCGCGAGGAACGGACCTTGTCACGGTGCGGAGTCACATGAGTACATGGAGTGGCGCATGTGCGTCCTGTGGGGAAGACGGGGGTGGTCGGCCGTGGTGAACGTCCAGGGCTCCGTACCGGGCCCGGCAGCCGCGCCGCAGGGACGCCGCGAGGGCGCCCCGCTCCGGGAGGTCCCCCCGCAGGCGCCGCGGACGTCCGCCGCTCCCCCGCGGGCGTCACGGCCGCCCCTGCAACCGGTGACGGGCACGCGCCACGTCTGTGCCGCGCTCGCCGCGCTGACCGAGTCCGCCCGCCGGGAACTGCTGACCTTCGACGACCCGGCGATCGGGCTGCGGCGGCCGGTCCCGGAGCCGTTCGCGGAGCTGGTGGACGCGTACGTGCGGAGGGCCGCCGAGCGGGTGGGGACGGTCCGGCGGGTGGTGCCGCGGCACGCGCTGGCCCGCCTGGCGGACGCGGCCCCGGGCGGCCCGGCGCGGCCGGCCGTGCGGGCGCGGCTGGCGGACGCCATCCCGTTCGGGATGATCGTGGCGGACCGGGCGGTGGCCGCGGTCCCGCTCGACCTGGAGCTGCTCCACAACGGGCTGCTGCTGATCCGCGACCCGGTGCTCGTCCGGGTGCTGGTGCGGACGCACCGCGCCTGGTGGGACGCGGGTGAGGACGCCGACCGGGCCCGCCGCCGGGGCGCGGCGCTGCCGCCGCGGCTGCGCCCGGTGCTGGACGCCCTGACGACGGGGCTGACCGACGAGGCGGCCTCGGCGCGGCTGGGCGTGTCGACGCGCACGTACAGCAGGCGCGTCGGCGAGCTGCTGGCGGCGCTGGGGACGACGAGCCGGTTCCGCGCCGGGGCGGAGGCGGCCCGGCGCGGCTGGCTGTGACCCGCGCGGGCCGCCCCGNNCGGGCGGCACGGCGCGGGCGCCGCGGCCCNNNGNNGGGGCGCGCCCGGCGGCGTGCGCGGGCGGGCGCTACGACACGATGTCCTTGCGGGCGAAGCCGCGGAAGGCGAGCGCGAACAGCACCAGCGCGTACGCCGTGGACACGGCCGCGCCCCTGGCCATCCCGCCCCACTCCGGCTGCGGCTGGAGCGCGTCGATCCAGGCGTACTGCCAGTGCGCGGGCAGGAACTCCCGCCAGTCGCCGAGCGCCGTCACCGCGTCCAGGACGTTGCCGACGATGGTCAGGCCGACCGCTCCGCCCACCGCGCCCAGCGGGGCGTCGGTGCGCGTGGACAGCCAGAACGCCAGCCCGGCGGTGACCAGTTGGGACACGAAGACGAACGCGACCACGATCCCGAGCCGCCCCAGGCTGTCCGCGGCGGGCAGCGCCCCGCCGGTCGGCAGCCGCAGCGGCCCCCACCCGTAGGCGACGGTCCCGGCGGCGAGCGCGACCAGCGGCAGCAGCACCATCGCGGCGGCGCTGAAGCCGAGCGCCACCACGAGCTTCGACCACAGCAGCCGGGCGCGGGGCACCGGCGCGGCGAGCAGGTAGCGCAGCGAGGACCAGCCGGCCTCGGAGGCGACGGTGTCCCCGCAGAACAGCGCCACGGGGATCACCAGCAGGAAGCCGGCCGAGACGAACAGGCAGGTCGCGGCGAAGTTCCCGGCCGACGCGGTCGCCGTGTCGATGAGCGTGATCCGGTCGTCCGGCCCGTCGTCCCGGTCGCCGCCGATGGCGAAGGCGGCGATCAGGACGAGCGGCAGGACGGCGAGGATCGCGCCCATCACGGCGGTGCGGCGCCGCTTGAGCTGGCGCACCGCCTCGACGCGCAGGGGCAGGGTGTGCCCGGCGCGGTAGCCGGGCGCCGAGTCGAGCTGCGCGGTCATGCGGCGCCTCCTCCGATCAGGGTGAGGAACGCGTCCTCCAGGCGGCGGTGCGGGCCCACGCCGGTCACCGGCACGTCCAGCCGGACCAGTCCGGCGACGAGCGCGGCCGTGGTGGCGGTGCCGTCGAGCCGGACCAGCAGGCCCCCCTCCACGCGGGTCGCGGAGGCGACGCCCGGGAGCGCCCCGGCCTTCTCGACGAGCGGTTCCGGCAGGTCGCCCTCGACGGTGACGAGCAGGGTGTCGCCGTTGCCGGTGATCTCGGCGACGGGACCCGCCTGCACGAGCCGGCCCCGGTCCATGACCACCAGGTGGGTGCAGGACTGCTCGACCTCCGCGAGGAGGTGGCTGGAGACGATCACGGTCCGGCCGCCTGCCGCGTAGCGGATCATCACGTCCCGCATCTCGCGGATCTGCGGCGGGTCGAGTCCGTTGGTCGGCTCGTCGAGGATGAGCAGGTCCGGCAGGCCCAGCATGGCCTGGGCGATGGCGAGCCGCTGCCGCATGCCCTGCGAGTACGTGCGGACGGCGCGGGACAGCGCCGCGCCGAGCCCGGCGATCCGCAGCGCCTCGTCGATGTGGGCGTCCCCGGCGGGGCGGCCGGTGGCCCGCCAGTACAGCTCCAGGTTCTCCCGCCCCGACAGGTGCGGCAGGAAGCCGGCGCCCTCGACGAACGCGCCGACGCGGGACAGGACGGGCGCCCCGGGCCGCACCGCGTGCCCGAAGACCCGGATCTCGCCGGCGTCGGGCGTGATGAGGCCCATCAGCATGCGCAGCGTGGTGGTCTTGCCGGCGCCGTTGGGGCCGAGCAGCCCGAGGACCTGGCCCTTCTCGACGCGGAACGACAGGTCGCGCACGGCGTACGCCTCGAAGGACCTGGCGTAGCGCTTCGTCAGGCCGTCGATGACGAGCGGCACGGCGGCCAGTTCCGGGTCCGGGGCGGGCGCGGCGGTGCGGCGGCGGGCCGTCAGCAGCAGTGCCGCCGCGACGAGGGCGCCCCCGGCGGGCAGGCCCCACACCCACCAGGGGAGCCCGGCGGCCTGGGTGCGCAGCGAGGGCGCGGTCGGCACGGACAGCCCGTCGCCGGCGAGGGCGACGGTGTACGCGGCGGGGGCGGCCGGGGAGGCGTAGCCGAGGTCGGTGGCGGCGAGGACCAGGCGCAGCCGGTGCCCGGCCTCCACCTGGTGGTCGATCGCGGGCAGCGTCAGCTCGACGGTCCGGCCTCCCCGGGCGCCGTCGACGCGCACCGGCGCGACGAGCTGGGCCGGCAGCACCTGCCGGCGGCCGTCCGGTCCGACGTCGTACACCTTGCCGAACAGCACGGCCTTCCCGCTGTCGGAGGAGACGGTGACGCGGACGGTGGGGGTGCCGGTGATCCGCAGCGGCTCGGTGAGCGGGCGGGTCTCGAAGCGGGCGTGCTGGCCGGGGAAGTCGAGGGAGACGCCGACGCCGAGCGTGGACAGCCGGGACAGGCCGGCGCCGACGCCGGGCACGGTCGAGATGCCGGGCGGGGCGGCCCCGGCCGGGTTGCGGAAGGTCTGCGGGGGCCCGGCGAGCGGGATCGTGCGGGTGCCCGCGCGCAGGCCCGGGTAGCGGTCGGCGGCGGCACCGCGCAGGGTGGCGCGGCCGTCGGCGGAGTCGACGCCGCCGGTCCGGCTGACGCGGAAGGCGGGCCCGGTGTCGGCGGTCGCGTCGCCCTTCAGATACCGGTCGAACCAGGCGGTGACCCTGGCGTGGACGCGGTCGGCCTCCGGGGCGCCGCCGTCGTGGCCGCCGGCGGCCCAGTCGACGGCCACGGGGGCGCCGTTGGCGGCGACGGCCCGGGCCGCCGCGTCGGCGTGGGAGAGCGGGAACAGCGAGTCCGACTGGCCCTGCACGATGAGGGCGGGCACCTTGATGCGGTCCGCGACGGCGGACGGGCTGCGGGCCTCCAGCAGCGCGCGGGCGGCGGCGTCCGGTTCGCCGGTGACGGCGACGCGCTGGTACATGGCGCACAGTTCGGGCTGGAACCGGCCGCAGGCGGTGGACGGCCCCCCGGCGGGGCCGCCGGACCCGGTGGTGAAGAAGATCCCGGCCCACAGCTTCTTGAACACCCCGTCGGGCAGGAGCGCGTCGGCGAGGTTCCAGTACGCGATCTGCGGGGCGACGGCGTCGACGCGCGGGTCGTGCCCGGCGGCGAGCAGCGACACGGCCCCGCCGTACGACGCGCCGGTCACCCCGACGCGCGGGTCGCCGGCCAGGTCGAGCCGCACCTCGGGGCGCTTCGCCAGCCAGTCGACCAGCCGCCGGACGTCCTGGACCTCGTGGCGCGGGTCGTTGAGGCCGATCCGCCCGCCCGAGCGGCCGAACCCGCGGGCGGTCCAGGTCAGTACGGCGTACCCGTCGCGGGCGAGGCGCTCGGCCTGGGCGCGCACGGCGTCCTTGTCGCCGCCGAAGCCGTGCCCGACCAGCACGGCGGGGCGGCGGCCGGGGCCGGACGTGAAGAACGACGTGTCGATCTGCGCGCCCGGCATGGCGAGCACGGTGTCCTCGCGGTGCACGGCCGCCTCGCCGTCGGAGGCGACGGCGCCGAAGGTGCCGGCGCCGGCGAGCAGTACGCCGGCCGCGGCGAGCGCCGCCCACCGCCGGGAAAGTCGGATCCGCATGCCCCGACCCTAGACCGCCGCGGCGCGGCGCCCGCCGGCCCCCCGCGCCGACGGNCCCNGC
>NZ_CP095474.1:2043247-2047003 GCF_023614315.1 Streptomyces sudanensis
CNNCCAANNGNNANNNGGACNGNCGNCGNNCCGGGGCGGGCGCGGCGCCGCCGTCCGTACCGCGGACCGGCATCCGCATCCGGCCGCGAGCGGGCCCCGGGCCGCCCGTCCACGGTGGGGCGGGGCTTCGGCTCCCACCCGCGGACGGGGCGCGGACGGGTCGGGACGACACCTGCCGAACCGGCCTCCGGGGCCGGGGCGCCATTCCGGTGTTTCCCCGCCTCCGGGTCGGTCCGGAAAGCGTGTCCATCCGTCCTTCCGGCCACAACATCGATAAGGGAGAATTGATAGGGTTCGCACGCCGTCGGGCGCCGCCGCGGGCGGCCCGTCACCGGCCCCGGGCCGGGCCTCGATATGTGGAGCATTCTCGGTGGAAGATCAAGAATTGAGGAAGAAGTTCGCCGAGGACGGCTACATCGTCGTACGGGGTGGATTGACCGAAGACCTGGTCGCGCATGTCACCCGGGAAATCGGCGGGCTCCTCCGGGGACTTGACGCTCCGCAGCGCCGCGCCTTTCCCTTCCAGGGGAGCATGGTGCCCGCCTCCCCCCTCCGGGAACCCTGGTCCCGCCTCATCGCGGACGAGGCGATCCTCGGCACCCTGCGTCGGCTCGGAGCGGCGGACCTCCGCTGGCTGAGCGGCTACCTGATCTCGAAGCCGCCCCGCTCGCCGAGACTGTGGTGGCACCAGGACTGGTGGGCGTGGAAGGACGAACTGTCCTTCGCGGACATGCCGCCCCAGATCTCCGTGCTGACGTACCCGACCGGCTCGAGCACGGAGAGCGGGTGCCTGCGGGTGATCCCGGGGTCGCACAGGCGACGCCACCGGCTGCATTCCGTTCTTCCCCCCGCGCACACCGAGGAGATCAACCGGCTTCCGGCCGATCACCCCGCGTTCGAGGACCAGGAGGACGAGGTCGGAATCCCCCTGGCACCGCATGATTTCGTCGTCTGCGACGTGCGGCTCCTGCATTCCACGCACGCGAACACCACCGCCGGGGAGCGACCGGGTGTCGTCCTTTGGTACCTGCCCGACCACGGGGGCCTTCCTCCCGCATTCCGGTCGCACTACTCCCTGAACCAGTGCCAGCCCTCGGAAGAGGAACGCCGGGCCTCGCCCGAATTGAATCACCTCCTGATTCCCCGGAACGAAATCGGGGGAGGCAGCGGGATCCTCCTGGACAGAACACCCGGCGAGGACTTCGACCGCCGTCCCGTCCGTTGACCGCGGTGCGCCCGGGGCCGGTCCACCGCAGGAGCCCGGACCCGGATGCACGGGGTCGCGGGAGCACCGGCGGTGCCCGCGTCAGGGAGGCCGGGGCCGGCGGCCGCCTCCCAGGGCCGAGCCGACGCCGCGCCCGGGAGGTGCGGGAAGGAAGGCCCCGGGCACGCGCCGCGTCCCCGGCGGGCCGCCGGAGGGCCGGTGCCCGCGTCGCCCGCCGGCGGGAGACTCATCGTTTGACCGCGACGATGGTCCGGTACGTCAGCTTTCCGGAGGCGTACAGGTCCAGCGTCAGGTTCACGGCGTCGAGGAAGTCCCGGACCATTCGCCGGCCGCTGACGCCCGTCCCGTCGCCGTCCGGCCACCTCGCCAGCAGCCGCGGCAGGAAGTGGCCCGTCATGACCGGCTCGAAGTGCCGCCGCATGGGTCCCCGCCCCACTTCCCCGCGGTCGACCACGTGGGCGGCCGGGTAGAAGCCGGCGGCCACGAGCTCCGATTCGATCTGCGAGATCCTGGCAATTCCCCGGTACTGGAAATGGTGGCCGAAGTCCCGCAGGTCGCTTTCGGTCATCAGGTCCGTGGCCATCCAGTCGTCCACCAGGAAACGGCCCGCGGGAACCAGCAGGTCGCCCACCCGCCCGTAGAACTCCCGGTGGTCCGGGACCTGGTAGAGCATGTTGAGGCTCCACGCCACGTCGACACGTCGTTCCGGCCATGTTTCCGGCCCCTTGACGTGATGCACGGAGATGCCGTCGCGGTGGCGAGAGCAGTGGCCGTTGAGAACGCGGCTGGTCGCCACGTGCGCGATGCTGTTGCTGATGGCGGTCACGGTCGCCCCGAAACGGTCGACGAGGACGCGAGCGGGACCACAGAGCCCGCAACCGATGTCGAGTACTCGGGTGCCGGTTTCGATGCCCGCGAGCAAGCCGAGTTCGCAGACGTACTCCCGGGCCCCCTGGGCCCACCGGCTGCCGTCCCGCCACATTTCCTCGTCGTTCAGCATCGGCGGATGAAGCTGGTCGGCGGTGAGCCACGCCAGGATTCCGGCACCCGGAAACCCGAGCGCATCGCCGACTTCTTCCGCCCGGTAGTGCAGATTCCCGCTTCTCATGCACTTCCCCACAATGGTGTCTCGTGCGCCGCCTGGTCATTTCCCCGCCGTTCCCGGGAGGAACGGCGGGTGCCTCTCCGCCCGCGGTTCCGGGCCCGCGCCGATCACGGGGGTCCCGCGGCTCCCATCCGTGGCCGGTGGGCCGCCGGACAGCCGAAAGCCCTCGGCGCTCCCCTCGTCGCCGGGACGCCGCCGAGGCGGGGACCCGGCTCGCGGACCGGGCCGCGGTCGTCGCGAACGGCGACTGCCGGGACATCCGCCGGATCACCCGCCACCGCCGTGGAAGGGCCGGGTGAGGACCCGGGCCCGGTGAGAGGGCGCGACGCCTCCCGCCGCGATCCGCGTCCACACCGGACGCGCCGGACGCGCCGGGCACGCCTTCGCCCGGAGCGCTTCACCGACCGGCCCGGGGACGGCGACAGCCGCCACTCCGCACCCGGCGCCCCGCCCGTACGGCCCCCTCCGGGGAACGGACGCGCGGCACGGCCGCACGGCCCGCGGAAGACCGTGCGCGGTACGGCAGCCGACGGCACCTTTACCGCTCGCTGTTTTTCCGGGAGTAAAGCACATTCCCCCGGTGATCGCACTCACCGAAAAACGACACACGCCTTCACCCCAACCGACTCCGGCAACCACATGGGCTCCTCCCCTCTCCGGCGGGTCGCGCGCTTCCGTGCGCCTCTCGCGAATCACTGGCCCCACCGGCCGGGGTGGAACCGATGCGGCGGCGGCAATTCCACCGCACGCCGCGTCGCCCGGACGAAGTCTTGACGACTTCCACCCTCTTGTGTATTCGTGAACGCGAAGCATCCGAGCGGCACGCCGGGCGCCTCGGACCGGCACTCCCCGAACGCCGCTAGCCTGCACGGGAAAGACAGGATCCACCACTTCGGCAGGAAAGGCTTTTCATGCGCAGCAGCAATTCGGAGCTCGTGTGGCAGGGGCGAATCCATCTGGGCGACGAGCCGGGCACCTTCGGCGACGCCGACTACCCCGGTTTGACGATGGAACTCCCCCTCACCCTCCGGAAAACGGATCCGAGCGGCCCGGACACCACGAAGCTCGTCCTGGCGACGCAGAACGCGGAGACATACGCCGGTTATCCGGGCCACCTGATCACCGTCACGCACTTCCGGCCCGCCCCCGGAGATCCGAACCACTTCACGGAGACGGTCATCGCGACAGCGCGCCTGCAAAGCTCGGACAACAACCGGAAGGAAATCCCCCTCACCCTGCCGGGCACGTCGTCGTCCTTCTTCATCAGCGTCCGCGTGCGGGTCGACACCGAGGTGCCGCCGGGCCTGTACGACGACTTCGTCGTCACCCACCTCTTCAACAGGGCGCCCGGCTTCGCCTTCGTGGCGGATTTCGGCTTCCGCGCCTGATCCGGCCCCGGCCCAGGAAGCGGGGCCGGGAAGCGGCC
>NZ_CP095474.1:2047009-2052473 GCF_023614315.1 Streptomyces sudanensis
GGNCCCTCCGGCCGGAGTCCCCGGCCCCTTCCCGGCCAGGACCCACCGGGCACGCACGGGCCGCAGCGCGAGCGGGCCGGCGCCCCCGCCCCTCCCCGGCCGGGACGACGGCCTGCTGCCACCCGGGCGGGCCGGAGCGCCGGGCATCCGCGGGCGGGCACGGGGCGGAGGCACGAGCGGGCCGGCGCCCGGGGGCGCCGNGCCNNGNCNCNNNGGGCGGGGCTCCCGGGACGGGGCGCGGAGCCCGTCCGGCCGGTAGGCCGCAAGGCGTCCTGCGGGTGTCACATACATCACCGTACGGTGGCCGCACGGTCACAACTGTTCAACAGCACTCCCGAACGGTCACTCTGCGTGCCGGATCAGGCACAGGCTTGGTGATCGTCAGTCCGCGCCGCGGCCACTTCGCCGACCCTCCCCGGGTCGCGTCGCGGCGCGCACAGGGAGGTGCCATCCAGATGACGGACCGGAGTCTCTGGTCGTACAAGGAGATCGCGGCGCACATCCGGGTACAGCCGGACACCGTCCGCTCCTACCGCAAGCACGGTCTCCTGCCGCAGCCCGACCACGTGGAGGCGGGCAAGCCCTACTGGTACGCGGACACGATCCGCACCTGGGTGGCCAACCGCCCCGGCAACCGGTCCCGCGGCGGCTGACGCGGCCGCGCCCCGCGGCGGCGAGGGGAAACGTCACCCCGTCGCCGCGGGGGCGCCCCNNCNNCCCGCACGCNNGNCNNGCGCGAGCGCGCCGCCTCCGCCCGCGCGGCCCGCCCCGGTGCGGGCGGCGCCGCCGGAGCGCGAGCGGGCCGGACGCCGTACCCGCACTTGCACCCGCACCCACACCCACACCCGCACCCGCGGCCCCGTACCCCCTAGGGGTATAGAGTGGGAGGGAACCGGGGCACCGCCCCTTCGCCGCACCCAGAGGAGAAGCGCCATGAGTGCCGAGACGAACACCGACGTCACCACCGTGTACGAGGTCAAGGGCATGACCTGCGGCCACTGCGAGGGCGCCGTCACCCAGGAGCTGTCCGCCCTCCCCGGCGTCACCTCGGTCCAGGCCGTCGCCGCCACCGGCAGGGTCACCGTCACCTCCGGCGCCCCGCTCGACGAGGAGGCCGTCCGCGCCGCCGTGGACGAGGCCGGCTACGAACTGGTCGGCACGGCCGCCTGAGCACCGGCCGCCTGAGCACCGGCCGCCCCGCCCGGGGCGTGCTACATCGCGACGAAAACGGCGATACGGCACACCCCTCCGCCCCTCCGGAACGCGCATTCACGCGAGTTCACCTGCATGTGACCCATCGGACCTTCACAAAGAGACCTAGATCACAGATAGTGAGGGGTAACCATTTGGACGGCTCACGGGTCTAAATGGGTGATGCCAGGAACGTCTTGGGGGACGTTCACGGGATGTCTTGGGGGACGTCCCGGGCAAGCGTTGGCCGGGGCACGTGCGCCGGGGAGCTTTGAGCGGCCCTCCTGTCCGTGCGTACCCCGGCAGATCGCACCCGCGAGCCTCTGCCGGAGACCGGCAGGCGCCCGGCCCGGATCCCGTGGGGGGAATCCGGTACCGGGAAACGGGAAACGCCCCGCCCGCCGACCCGTGGGGGGATCGGCGGGCGGGGCGCTTTCGCGGTCCGGGCGGCGCCCGGAGGGCTCAGCGGGCCTCGACCGGGACGAAGTCGCGCAGGACCTCGCCCGTGTAGATCTGGCGCGGGCGGCCGATGCGGGAACCCGGCTCCTTGATCATCTCGTGCCACTGGGCGATCCAGCCCGGCAGGCGGCCGAGGGCGAACAGCACCGTGAACATCTCCGTGGGGAAGCCCATGGCGCGGTAGATCAGGCCCGTGTAGAAGTCCACGTTCGGGTAGAGGTTGCGCGAGACGAAGTACTCGTCGGCGAGCGCGTGCTCCTCCAGCTTCAGCGCGATGTCCAGCAGCTCGTCGCTCTTGCCGAGTGCCGAGAGGACGTCGTGCGCCGCCGCCTTGATGATCTTCGCCCGGGGGTCGAAGCTCTTGTAGACGCGGTGGCCGAAGCCCATCAGGCGGACGCCGTCCTCCTTGTTCTTCACCTTGCGGATGAAGGAGTCGACATCGCCGCCGTTGGCCTGGATGCCCTGGAGCATCTCCAGCACCGACTGGTTGGCGCCGCCGTGCAGCGGGCCCCACAGGGCCGAGATGCCGGCGGAGATCGACGCGAACATGTTCGCCTGCGACGAACCGACCAGGCGGACCGTGGACGTCGAGCAGTTCTGCTCGTGGTCCGCGTGGAGGATCAGCAGCTTGTCGAGGGCCGAGACGACGACCGGGTCCAGCTCGTACTCCTGCGCCGGCACCGAGAAGGTCATGCGCAGGAAGTTCTCGACGTACGACAGGTCGTTGCGCGGGTAGACGAACGGGTGGCCGATCGACTTCTTGTACGCGTACGCCGCGATCGTCGGCAGCTTCGCTAGCAGCCGGATCGTCGACAGGTGGCGCTGTTTCTCGTCGAACGGGTTGTGGCTGTCCTGGTAGAACGTCGACAGGGCGCTGACCACGGAGGACAGCATCGCCATCGGGTGCGCGTCACGCGGGAAGCCGTCGAAGAACCGCTTGACGTCCTCGTGCAGCAGCGTGTGCCGGGTGATCTCGGTGGTGAAGCCCTCCAGCTGGTCGGCCTTGGGCAGCTCGCCGTTGATCAGCAGGTACGCCACCTCGAGGAAGGTGGAGCGCTCGGCCAGCTGCTCGATCGGGTAGCCGCGGTAGCGCAGGATGCCCTGCTCGCCGTCCAGGTAGGTGATGGCGGACTTGTAGGCGGCCGTGTTGCCGTAGCCGCTGTCCAGGGTCACCAGACCCGTCTGCGCGCGGAGCTTGCCGATGTCGAAGCCCGTGTCGCCGACGGTGCTCTCGACCACCGGGTAGGTGTACTCGCCGTCCGCGTACCGCAGTACTACAGAGTTGTCGCTCACGTCATCCCTCACCGACGTTGTGCCTCTTCTTCGAGGTGCCCTGACTGCCTCTACCATCCCCCATCCGGCTCAGTAGAGTGCACTCGGGGTCGACCATTGGGCCTATCGGCGGCACTGCGTGCCGTCAGCCCGCTCATCCTGCCCTCTTCGCCCCGGTTCCGAAAGCCCCGGGGGGTGTTCTCCGCCGATCACGCTCCCCTCAGCCGGTGGTCGAGCGCGGTGAAGCGGCGGCCGGCGGAGACCGTCCGGACCGCCTGGCCGATCGCCTTGCGGGAGCCGACCAGGACGACCAGCTTCCGGGCCCGGGTGACGGCCGTGTAGAGCAGGTTGCGCTGGAGCATCATCCAGGCGCCCGTGGTGACCGGGATCACCACGGCCGGGTACTCGCTGCCCTGCGAGCGGTGGATGGTCACCGCGTACGCGTGGGCCAGCTCGTCCAGTTCGTCGAAGTCGTACGGCACCTCCTCGTCCTCGTCCGTCAGCACCGTCAGCCGCTGCTCCTCCGGATCGAGGGCGGTGACCACCCCCACCGTGCCGTTGAAGACCCCGTTCTCGCCCTTCTCGTAGTTGTTGCGGATCTGGGTGACCTTGTCCCCGACGCGGAAGACGCGGCCGCCGAACCGCTTCTCCGGCAGCCCGGGGCGGGCCGGGGTGACGGCCTGCTGGAGGAGGCCGTTGAGCGTGCCCGCGCCGGCCGGGCCGCGGTGCATGGGCGCCAGGACCTGCACGTCCCGGCGCGGGTCGAGGCCGAACTTCGCCGGGACGCGGCGGGCGGCCACGTCGACCGTGAGCCGCCCGGCCTCCTCGGTGTCCTCCGTCACGAACAGGAAGAAGTCCGGCAGGCCGCTGGTCACCGGGTACTCCCCGGCGTTGATCCGGTGCGCGTTGGTGACGACCCCGGACTTCTGCGCCTGGCGGAAGATCCGTGTGAGCCGCACCGACGGCACGGGGCTGCCCGGCGCCAGCAGGTCGCCCAGCACCTCCCCCGCGCCGACGCTCGGCAACTGGTCCACGTCCCCCACCAGCAGCAGGTGGGCGCCCGGCGCGACCGCCTTGACCAGCTTGTTCGCCAGCAGCAGGTCCAGCATCGACGCCTCGTCGACGACCACGAGGTCCGCGTCCAGCGGCCGGTCCCGGTCGTACGCCGCGTCCCCGCCCGGCTTCAGCTCCAGCAGCCGGTGGACCGTCGACGCCTCGGCGCCCGTCAGCTCCGCGAGCCGCTTGGCCGCCCGGCCCGTCGGCGCGGCCAGCAGGACCTTCGCCTTCTTGGCGCGGGCCAGCTCCACCACCGAGCGCACCGTGAAGGACTTGCCGCAGCCGGGCCCGCCGGTCAGCACCGCGACCTTCCGGGTCAGGGCGAGGCGCACCGCCGCCTCCTGCTCGGGCGCCAGCTCCGCCCCCGTACGGTCCGCGAGCCAGGCCAGGGCCTTGTCCCAGGCGACGTCCCGGAAGGCCGCCATGCGGTCCTCCTCGGCCCGCATCAGCCGTCCGAGCTGCCCGGCGAGGGACACCTCCGCCCGGTGGAACGGCAGCAGGTACACGGCCGTCACCGGCTCCCCGTCCGGGCCGGGCACCCGCTCGCGCACGACGCCGCCCTCCTCCTCGTCCGCCGCCAGCTCGGCGAGGCAGTCGATGACGAGGCCGGTGTCGACCTGGAGGAGCTTCACCGCGTCCGCGATGAGCCGCTCCTCCGGCAGGAAGCAGTGCCCCTGGTCGGACGACTGGGACAGGGCGTGGCGCAGGCCCGCCTTGACCCGGTCGGGGCTGTCGTGGGGGATGCCGACGGCCTGGGCGATGCGGTCGGCGGTGAGGAAGCCGATGCCCCACACGTCGGCGGCGAGCCGGTACGGCTGGTTCCGCACGACGGAGATCGACGCGTCGCCGTACTTCTTGTAGATCCGCACCGCGATCGAGGTGGACACGCCGACGCCCTGGAGGAAGACCATGACCTCCTTGATGGCCTTCTGCTCCTCCCAGGCGGCGCCGATCATCCGCGTCCGCTTCGGGCCGAGGCCGGGGACCTCGACGAGCCGCTCCGGCTCCCGCTCGATGACGTCGAGGGTGTCCGTGCCGAAGTGCTCCACGATCCGGTCGGCGATCCGCGGGCCGATGCCCTTGATCAGCCCGGAGCCCAGGTAGCGGCGGATGCCCTGGATCGTCGCGGGCAGCACCGTCGTGTAGTTCTCCACGGTGAACTGCCGCCCGTACTGCGGGTGGGAGCCCCAGCGGCCCTCCATCCGCAGCGACTCGCCGGGCTGCGCGCCGAGCAGCGAGCCCACGACGGTGAGCAGTTCCCCGCCGCCGCGCCCGGTGTCGACCCGGGCGACCGTGTAGCCGTTCTCCTCGTTGCTGTACGTGATCCGCTCGAGGACGCCTTCCACCACCGCCGTCTGCGCCATGCCCCGACGCTACCCGCCCCCTCCGACAGCGCGCCGGGCCCGGGAGGCTCCCCCGCGCGCGGGCGGGNNGCGGGCGGGGCTCAGCCGGGGCCCGGCCTCGCGGGCCGGGCCCCGTCTCCCCC
>NZ_CP095474.1:2052501-2052621 GCF_023614315.1 Streptomyces sudanensis
CTCCCGGAGACCCCGACGCCAGTAACGACACCGCTCGCACCGGAAGGGTTGCGCGAACAGGAGATCGATTTTCCCGATACCTCGGACGCCGTCGCACGGGGCCGTCCNGGGGNTCCGGGG
>NZ_CP095474.1:2052678-2075618 GCF_023614315.1 Streptomyces sudanensis
GCGGGTNCGNGGTCCGCGGTGGACGGTTCACGGCAGGTGCGGCGCCGCGGACCCCGGAAGGGCGGGGAGAACGGGGAGTGCGGGAGGGGCCGGGACGTCCGCGGGAGCGGGCTGCGGCTCCCGGCGGCGGGCGGCCCGCGCGCCCTACGCGGCGGTCAGGCCCAGCGACCGGAGGACCGGCGGGGGGACGTCCGCCCGCTCCACCTCGTCCACGACGCGGAGGATGTGGTCGGCGAGGACCACGTCGCGGGAGACCGGGGCAACGTCGTCGCCGATGCTCCGCAGACAGGCCGCGATCTTCGACCACGAGTAGAAGGCGGTCCCACCCGTCTCCACCTCGGGGGCCGGGAACCCGCCGTTCCCGCGCTGCCCGCGCGCCAACTGCACGAGCGACTGGCGGCTGCGCGTACACCGCTGCGCGTACACCGCTGCGCGGCCTCGCCCAGCGTCACGACGTCGTCGTGCCGGACACCGACCGCACGCAGACCCGGGACGAGCCTGATGTCACGCGCCACCCGCGCGACCGCCTCCAGCAGCGTGGGCGCCTCCACGTCGCACGCCGACTCCCGCAGCGCCGGGCCGTCCTGCCCGCGGTACGGATGACGGGCAGGGTCCTCGGGGCCCAGCACGTAGGACACCGAGCCGTCCGCGAAGGCGTCGCAGTGGTCGAAGGCGTCGGCCTGTTCCGGGGTCAGCGGCTGGTTGAGCCGAAGGACGAAGCTCCACTCGGGCACGGCGCGATCCTTCCGGTCGGCGGAGGCGGGTGCCGGCGAATATACGGGCGGCGCGCACCGCCCGTCCTCCGCGCGGCGGTGCGGAGCCGGGCGTCCGCGTCGCGGGGCGCCGGTCCATCCGGCCCGCGCCCGCGGGGGTGAGGCCCGGATTACCCCCTCGCGGGGTCCGGGGATAACTGGGCGGAACCCTCCCCCCCCACACACACCGCCTGCGCGCAGGCGGGAAAGGAGACCGCCGTGCATCAGCTGGCGGATCGCAACAAATACATCGGGCTGCTCTTCATGCAGATCGACCCCGCCTACTTCGAGCTGGGCAGGGAGAAGATCCACGAGGTCTCGGCCGCCCACGCGCGGGACCTGTCGAAGTGGGCCAAGCAGTTGACCCACGTCGTGACCTCGGGTCTCAACGGCAAGTACGACCAGATCACCCTCATCGAGGCCGACACCCTGGAGGAGATCCACGCCGCGGCGACCGACTTCCGCATGGGCGCCAAGGGCAGGTACATCTCGGTCAGCGACGTCATCGTGGGGGTCAAGGCGCCGCCGCGGGGCCTGGCCAACCGCTCCTCCGAGACCGGCGGGAACGCCGAGACCGGCGGGATCACCGGAACCGCCGGACCCGCCGGGACCGCCGGGACCGCCTGAGCCGGGCGGCGGGCGGCCCGCCGCCCGGCCGGTCGCCGCGGCCCGGCCCTTCCCCTCCGGCGCCCGCGGGCAGCACNGCTGNNTNNTCNNNANNTNTNNCTCCGGGCCGGGCCCGGTCCGCCCGCAGCCTCCCGACCGCCGGCCCTCCCGCCGAGGCGGTGTCACCGACCGGGCCCGGCCCGGAGCCGAAGCCGAAGCCGGCTCCAGTACCGGCGCCGGAAAGGTTGTACCGCGTCCGCGGATCGCCCCTCCGGACGGCGGGCTAGGGTGGTGCCATGGCTGCCGGGACGGGTCTTCCGGGTGCGACGCGCGCCTGGGTGGAGGAGCAACTCGCCGCAGGGGAGAGCGTGGTGGGCGTGCTGCCGCTGCGGGGCGGCTGGACCTCCGAGATGCGGCGCCTGGACGTCGAGGGGCCCGGCGGGCGGCGGTCGCTGGTGCTGCGGTCGTTCGTCGAGCCCTTCTACGTACGGCACGCGGAGGGGCTGCTGAACCGCGAGGCCGACGTGCTGCGGCTCCTGGCCCGTACGGACGTGCCCGCCGCCGAACCGGTCGCCGTGAACGCGACCGCCGCGCACTGCGCCCACCCGTCGCTGCTGATGTCCCTGCTGCCGGGGGCCGTACGGGTGGACGACGCGGGGGCACGGCGGCGCCGCGGGCTCCTGGCGGCCCGGCTGCTGGACGTGCACCGGGTGGCCGTGACGGCGCGGGAGCGGCCCCGGGCGTACCAGGCGTGGACCTCGCCCGAGCGGGTGCGGCCGCCCGCCGGTACCGAGCGCCCCGGACTGTGGCGGCGGGCCGTGGACGCCATCCGCCGCGAGGCGCCGGACCATCAGGGGTGTTTCCTGCACCGGGACTTCCACCCCGGCAACGTCCTCTTCGAGGGCGACGGCGACGCGACGCGGATCAGCGGCGTCGTCGACTGGGTGGAGACCTCCTGGGGGCCCGCCGACCTGGACGTGGCGCACTGCTCGACCGCCCTGGCGCTGCTGCACGGCGTACCGGCGGGCATGCGCTTCGCCGACCTGTACGCCGAGGCGGGCGGCACCCTGTCCCGGGACCCGGCGGACCACCTGTACTGGCGGCTGCTGGACGCGCTGGCGTACGCGCCGGACGGCGGGAAGGTCGGCACCCCCTGGCGGGAGCTGGGCCGCACCGACCTGACGCCCGCCGTGCTGGCCGGGCGGCTGGAGGCGTACGTACGGGCCCTGTTCGACCGCTACGGCTGAACGGCGCGGCGCGCCCGGCGGATGGGAGGGGTGCCCTCCCCCGCCCGCAGGAACGCCGAGACGGCCCCGGTGAACGCCTCCGGTGCCGCACGGTGGACGAGGTGCCCGACGGGGATGGTGACCATCCGCCCGCCGGGGATGCGGCGGGCCAGTTCGGCGACGCCCTCCTGGGGGACGTGGCTGCCCGGACCGCCGGCCACCACGAGGGTCTCGGCGGTGATCGCGCCGAGGCCCTCCAGCCACGCGGGGTCGGGCGTGTCGATCTGCCTCCTGACGGCCGGCACGACCTCCCAGTCGAAGGCGAGGTCGCCGTCCGGCCTGACCGGGGCGGTCGGCTTGCGGGGGCGCGGTGCCGAGACGTCCTCCAGGACGAGCCGTCCCACCCGCTCCGGCCGGTCCTGCGCGAGCAGATGGGCCACGACCCCGCCCATGGAGTGCCCGACCAGGTCCACCGGGCCGGGGCCGAGCACGTCCAGGAACCGGAGTACGTCGTCCCGCATGAGCTCCAGCGAGTAGGCGCCCGGCCGGTCGCTCCGGCCGTGGCCGCGCAGGTCGAGGGCGTGGACCCGCCGGTCGCGGGCGAGGGCGGGCGTCACCGCCTCCCAGTCGTCGGCGCCTTCGCCCAGCGCGTGCAGCAGGACGAGCGGCGGGGCGTCCGGCGGGCCCGACACCCGGTAGGACAACCGGATGCCTCCCACGTCGGCCCAGTGCTGATCAGCCATGTCCGGAGGGTACGCGCAAAGGCCGGGCCCGGCACCGGAGTCCGTCCGCGGTTCGGGGAAGGGCCGCTCAGTGCGCGTGGAAGCCGCCGTCGACGAACAGCGACTGGCCCGTGACGTACGCCGAGGCGCGGCTCGCGAGGAACACGGCCGCGCCCGCGAAGTCCCCGGGGACCCCGTTGCGGCCGGCGAGGGTCCGCTCCGCCAGGGCCTCGACCACGGCGGGGTCGGACCGCAGCCGCTCGTTGAGGGGGGTGGGGACGAAGCCGGGCACGAGGGTGTTGCAGGTGACCCCGTAGGGGGACCACGCCTCCGCCTGGGAGCGGGCCAGCGACTCCAGGGCGCCTTTGGACACCCCGTACGCGCCGCTCCGGGCGAACGCGCGGTGCGCCTGCTGGGAGGTGACGTGGATGATCCGGCCGAAGCCGCGCTCGGCCATGCCGGGCCCGAACCGCCGGCCCAGCAGGAACGGCGCGTCCAGGTTCACCGCCATCGTCGCGTCCCACACCTCCTCGTCGAGTTCGCCCATCGGCGGACGCAGGTTGATCCCGGCGCAGTTCACCAGGATGTCCGGCTCCCCGAACACGGCGGCGGCCCGCTCGGCCGCCTCCCGCACGCCGTCGCGGGTGGCGAGGTCGGCGGCGACCCGGGCGGCGCGGCAGCCGGCCCCCTCCAGTTCCTCCACGGTCGCGGCCAGTTCCGCCTCGCGCCGGGCGACGGCCACGACGCTCGCGCCCGCGCGGGCCAGGGCCCCGGCGACGGCCCGGCCGATGCCGGAGCTGCCGCCCGTGACCAGGGCGACGCGGCCGTCCAGCGAGAACAGTTCGGAGAGGTACGTCCGCGAGTCCATGCCGCCACCCTAGGCACCCGCTCCTCCCGGCGGGCGCCGTGTCCGGCACTCGGGTCGCCGGGGGGCGCCGGACGCGGGTCCGTCCTGCGTGCGTCCTTGACCCGGCGGGTGCTTTCGCCTACGTGTGACGCCTCGGACGTTTTCTCCGCTTCTCGTCACGTACGGCCGGAAGGAGCACCAGTGCACCACCGCGCCACCTCCCGACGCACCGTCCTCGCCGCCACCGCCACCGCCGCCGCGACCGCCGCCACCGGGGCCGCCGCCCCGCGGGCCGCCGCCGTCCCCGTCCCCGCGCCCGTCCCGGTGTCCGCCGCCGGGCACGACGCGGGCGGCGCCCGGGAGCGCGGGCTCCTGCGGCTCCTCTCCCGCATGAGCCTTGAGGAGAAGGTCGGCCAGCTGTTCGTCATGCGGGTGTACGGGCACTCCGCCACCCACCCCGACCAGGCCGACGTCGACGCCAACCTCCGCGAGATCGGCGTGCGCACCGCCGCCGAGCTGGTCGCCCGCTACCGCGTCGGCGGCATCATCTACTTCGCCTGGGCGCACAACACCCGCGACCCGCACCAGATCGCCGACCTGTCCAACGGCATCCAGCGCGCCGCCCTCGCCGGGCGGACCCCCGTGCCGGTGCTCGTCTCCACCGACCAGGAGCACGGCGCCGTGGCGCGGGTGGGCGAGCCCGCGACGCTGCTGCCCGGCGCGATGGCGCTCGGCGCGTCCGGTTCGCGGGACGCGGCCCGGCGCGCCGCGCACCTCTCCGGCACCGAACTGGCCGCGCTGGGCATCCGCCAGAACTACGCGCCCGTCGCGGACGTGAACGTCGACCCGGCCAACCCGGTCATCGGCGTGCGGTCCTTCGGCGCCGACCCGCGGGCCGTGGCCCGGCTGGTCGCCGCGCAGGTGAAGGGGTACCGGGGGACCGGGGTCGCCGCGACCGCCAAGCACTTCCCCGGCCACGGCGACACGACCGACGACAGCCACACCAAGCTGCCGTACATCCACCACACCCGCGAGGAGTGGGAGACGCTGGACGCGCCGCCGTTCCGGTCCGCGATCGCCGCGGGGATCGACGCGGTGATGACGGCCCACATCGTCGTGCCGTCCCTCGACCCGTCGGAGGACCCGGCGACCCTGTCGCGGCCCATCCTCACCGGCATCCTGCGGGAGCGGCTCGGCTACGACGGGGTGGTGGTGACCGACTCGCTCGCCATGGAGGGCGTCCGCACCAAGTACGGCGACGACCGGGTGCCGGTGCTGGCGCTGAAGGCGGGCTGCGACCAGCTGCTCAACCCGCCGGACCTGGACCTGGCCTGGAACGCCGTGCTGGACGCCGTGCGCGGCGGGGAAATCCCCGAGGACCGGCTGGACGAGTCGGTCCTGCGCGTCCTGCGGCTCAAGGCGCGGCTGGGCCTGCTGCGCGACCCGTACGTCACCCACGAGGGGGTGGACCGGGTCGTCGGCAGGCGGTCCCACCTGGACGCCGCCGACCGGATCGCCGAGGCGACGACGACGCTGCTGCTCAACGAGGGCGGGCTGCTGCCCCTCAACCGGCTCACCCACCGGGACCTGCTCGTCGTCGGCGCCGATCCGGCGTCGCCGTCCGGGACGACGGGCCCGCCGACCGCGACGCTCGCCGCGGCCCTCACCGAGCTGGGCTTCGCCGCGACCGCCCTGTCCACCGGGACCGCTCCGTCCGCCGCCCGGATCGAGCAGGCGGTCGCGGCGGCGGCCGGCCGGGACGCGGTCGTCGTCGCCACGTACAACGTGTCGGCGGCGAGCGCGCAGCGCACCCTCGTCGCGCGGCTCGCCGCGACGGGCGTCCCCGTCGTCACGGTCGCCGTCCGCAACCCGTACGACGTGGCGCACCTGACGGGGCACCGGGCGGCGCTCGCCGCGTACGGGTGGACCGACGTGGAGCTGCGGGCCGCCGCGCGGGTCGTCGCCGGGCGCGCCCGCCCGGAGGGCCGGCTCCCGGTGCCGGTGCGGCGCGCCGACGACCCGACGCGGGTGCTGTACCCGATCGGGTACGGCCTGTCGTACTGAGCCGCCGGTCGCGCCCGCCGGGCGGTCCCTTCCGGGCCGTCCCCGCCGGGAGTCCCTTCCGGGCCGTCCCTTCCGGGCGGTCCGCGGAACGCGCGACGGGGTGCGCGCCCGGCGTCCACCGGGTGCGCACCCCGTCGCTTCGTACGGGAGGTGCTGCGGGAGGTGCTACGGGAGGAACCGCGGCTTGCGCTCGATCTCCCGCTTGTCGAGGCGGGCGTCGTACCGGGCGAGCGGCGCGGCGCGGTCCGGGTCGGCCTGGACGGCGGCCGGGGCGACGCCCGTCCACTCCAGGAGCTTCGCCGTGGCCAGGTCGCGCTCCGCCTCCCTCAGGCCCGCGATGCTGGCGCCGTGGTTGGCGCCGGGCGCAGTGAGGACGTAGCTGTCCCTGGCGCCCCGGTCGACGCGGAACGGCTCGGAGCTCCACGGGTCGTGCTCGCCGTTGACGAACAGCATGCGCCGGGCGTTGTGGCGGACCCAGGTGTCGACGTCGCGCATCGCCCACGGCTTGAACCTGACCGGGATGTCGTCCGGCACGAAGGTGTGCGCGGGCTGGTAGCCGTAGCGGGTGAGGCCGGCGAGGTGGGGCATGCGCAGGCTCGGCGAGCCGAGCTCGGTGGCCGCCTGGTAGTAGTACGGGGTGTACGGCTCCAGGCCCTGGTCGGTGTAGAAGGACCAGCCGGCGTACGTGTCGATGGTCTCGTACACGACGTCGTCGGTGGCGGTGGCGGCGTCCGGGATGCCCGCGCAGTCCTCCTCGCCCCAGTACTGCCAGAAGCCCCAGACGAAGTCGAGGACGACCGCCTCGTACGCCTTGTCGATGCCGCCGACGGTGCGGAAGGTGGCGCCCTCCGCGGCGGCCCACTCCCGGTACTTCCTCTGCAGCGGCTCGCGGCGGACGAGGGCCTCGCGCTGGAGGGCGTTCAGCCGGTCGCGGCACTCCTGGGTGCCGACGGTCGTGAAGAACCGGTCGTAGGCGGAGTCCTCGCGGTCCACGACGTCGTTGGGCGCGACGTACGCGACGACGGCGTCCATGTCGCGCGGGTAGAACCGCTCGTAGTACGTGGCGGTCATGCCGCCCTTGGAGCCGCCGGTGGCGACCCACTTGCGGTCGTAGATCCCCTTCAGCGCCGTGAACAGCCGGTGCTGGTCGGAGGCCGCCTGCCAGATGTCCAGCTTGGACCAGTCGGCGGGCTGGGGGCGGGAGGGGGTGAAGAAACGGTACTCCAGGGAGACCTGGTTGCCGTCGACGATCCGGGTGGGCTCGGCGCGGCGGGGGTTGGTGTTGAGGCCGTACCCGCTGGTGAAGAAGACCGTGGGGCGGCTGGTGTCCTTGTGCAGCACGGTGAGGCGCTGCTGGAAGGTGCCCTTCGCGGGGCGCCGGTGGTCCACCGGCTGGGTGTACTCGAGGACGAAGAAACGGTAGCCGGGGTAGGGCGTCTCCTCGACGAGGGACATGCCGGGGATCGCGAGGAGGCGGTCCTCGATGTCCGGGGCGGCGCCGTCCCGGCCGGCGGCGCCGGCCGTTCCGGCCGTGCTCAGGGTGCCTATGAGCACCGCGAGCGACAGCAGCCATCTGAGCGTCGTGCGCATGCGCTGCCTTCCACTGGGTTCGTTGCGGTCGCGGTGAACCTAGCGGTGCGCGCGGGTGCGTGACCAGCCCTCGGACCGGCGGCGCGGCGAACCGGGGCCCGGCGGCGCGGCGGATGACGCTGCGTCGGCAGCCCGGCGGAGGTGCGTCGGCAGCCCGGCGGAGGTGGGTCGGCAGCCTGATGACGACGGGTCAGCAGAGGATCCAGCCGGTGGCGCCACCGCGCCCGGAGACCGAACCGGTGGCGCGGACGCACCGGTTGAGGGTGTGGACGGTCACCGCCCCGGCCCGGTGGGTGAACCGTCCGGTGTCGGTGACGGCCCGCCCCCCGCGCGACTGGAGGGTGACGGCCATGGGGCGGCGGGCGCCGGGGGCCTTGGCGACGGTGACGGCGCAGGCGTACTGGCGGTTCTTGTAGACCCGCAGTTCCCCGGTGGCGAACCGGACGGCCTTGGCGAGGCGCCCCGAGCAGCCCGCCGACCCGCCGGCGTGCACGGCGGCCGTGCCCGGTCCGGCGGTCGCGACGACCCCGGCGACGGCGACGGCGGCCACCCCGGCCGCGACCGCGATCCGGCCGCGCCGCGCTCCCGTACCCCACCCGAACACCAGCCGGCCCCCTCGCCCTCGTCCGCGTACGACCCGTACGACGCGGCGGGCCCCCGGAGGGTTGCCTTCCGGCCGGTCGGTCCGGGCCGGCGCCCGGTCAGGCGGCCCAGGTGAGCACCGGGAGCACGCTGACGCAGGAGAAGAGGACCTGCGCGGCCAGCGCGTACCTCCGCACGGTGGCGGCGCGCGCGCCCCGGTCGGGCGTGAACAGGACGACGCAGCAGGCAACGGCGACCGCGGTGAAACAGAACGGGAGCGTCCCGTCCGGCCATCCGTCGCCGCAGGTCCCCCCGTACACGAGGCACTGGCTGCCCCGCGTCCCGGAGAGCGGCACCAGCCAGGCCGCCAGCCACAGCGGGGGCAGCCCGATGCCGCAGAGGAGGGAGGTGACCCGCAGTGCGCGGGCGGAGAGAGGAGGGTGCGGGGACACGGGCCCGGTGCTGTTCACGCTCATGCCCCCATCCCATCGGGACCCGCCCACTCGGACATCGGTACGCATACTCAGCCGCGGCACCCGACCGGCCGGACGCCGGGCCCGCGGCGTCTCCACCCGACGGCGGCTATGCCGCCGCGCCGTCCTGACCGCTGCCGGCCGGCATGCGCAGGGTGCGGTCGCCGAAGTCCGCGACCAGTTCCAGCCTCCCGCCGAGTGCCTCCACATAGCGGGCGATGACGTCCAGGGTGGCGCCTTCGCCGTGTTCGATCTGGGAGACCCGGGCGACGCTGACCCCCATCCGGGCCGCCACGTCCCGCTGGGCCATCCCCGACTGCCTGCGCGCCTCGCCGAGTCGGCGGCCACGCGCCTCGGCGAGCAGCCGGCGGGACCCCGCTTCCACCTCGGCGGGCTCCACACCGGCCGCGTACAGCTCCTGTTCCAAGGTCTCCCAGTCCTGCGCGGCCTTCTTGGGCATGGCTACTCCTTCAGTCCTCGTCACCGACGTAATCGTGGTAGAGCCGCTCGGCCAGCGGAATGTTGTCGCGGTACCAGTGCTCCCAGTTTCCGGCCTTGTCACCGCCGAGGAGCAGCAGGGCCGAGCGGGTCGGATCGAAGGCGAAGACGATCCGGATTTCGGAGCGTCCGCCCGATCCCGGCCTCAGCTCCTTCAGACGATGCAGCTCCGAGCCCTTCAGCCGGTCCGCAAGAGGACGCCCCAGAGTCGGTCCCGCCTCACGCAGGGCGGCCACGGCCTGCGCGACCTGGGAGGCCGAGCCCAGACCCTCCTTGATCAGGGTCCTGAACCACTCCGCGTACTCCTTGGTGACCTTGATCGACCGGCTCAAGACGGCTCCCTTCGACACCGATACCGAGCTTAAGGATTTCCTTAAGCACCGGCAAATGCCGATTACGAACCGTCGCGGATGGAGCCCGCACGGTTCACCCATGACCGCCGCGACCGTCCGCGAGGAGGGCGACGAGGACGAGGGGGAACGGGGTGCGCTCGACCTTTCCGAGACTCCCGGTGCAGTCGTGGCCACCCCACCGGAATCCGCCTGCTCCGACATCGGTGCGACCACCCGGGCACGGCACTCGGCCGGCCGGACGCCGGGCCCCGCCGTGCGCCACCGCTCCTCCCGAAGGGTCCCCTCCCCCGGCGGACGCCCGACTCGGGGGGTGGCGCCCCGGGCCGGGAACCGTCAGGCCGACGCCCCGCTGTCGACGACCAGGTCGGTGCCGACGACCGCGCCGGCCGCGGGCGAGGCGAGGTAGAGCACCGCGGCCGCCACTTCCTCGGCCTCCGCGACCCGGCCGAGCGGGTTCTCCGTCTTCATCCGCTCGGCGCGGTCGGCCTCGGTCTCGCCGGGCCGCAGCGACATGGGGGCGGCGGAGGCGCCGGGGCTGACCGCGTTGATGCGGATGCCCTGGTGGATGTGGTCGAGGGCGGCGGCGCGGGTGAGCGCGGAGACCGCCGCCTTCGAGGTGATGTACGCGGCGGCATTCGGGATCCGCAGGTGTGCGCCCAGGTTGGAGGAGACGTTGACGATGGCGCCGCCGCCGTTCTCCCTCATGTGGGCGATCTCGTGCTTCATGGCCAGCCAGACGCCGGTGACGTTGGTCCGCAGCACCGCGTCCCAGTCCTCCTCGCTCACCTCGCCGACGGGCACGGTGGCGCGGAGTATCCCGGCGTTGTTGACCGCGATGTCCAGTCCGCCGAAGCGGGCGACGCTCTCGCGCACGAGGTTCCGGAGCCGGCCGGAGTCGGTGACGTCGGCGGTGACGGCGACGGCCGTGCCGCCGGCGGCCTCGACGAGGCCGACCGTCTCGTCCAGGGAGGCCGCGGTGCGTCCCGCGGCGACCACGGACGCGCCCTCGGCGGCGAAGGCGAGCGCGATCGCGCGGCCGAGGCCGGAGCCCGCGCCGGTGACGAGGGCCGTCCTGCCGGTGAAGCGGTTCATTTCGGTGGCTCCCTTGAAGTGGCGGGTTCCTCGGGCGCATCGGCACCGCACGGTGGCGACCCGTACGGCGTCCACGGCGGCCACACCCGCGAATAATTGACTGATCGGTTCATTATGCGGGCACACGACGGCCCGGTGGTTCCGGCGGGCGTGGTTCAGTCCAGCAGGGCCAGCGCCTGTTCGGCCGCGTCCCGCACCCGGGCCGGATCGCCCGACGCCTTGCCGACGACCCGTACGCCCTGCAGCAGGACGAGCAGCATGCGGGCCAGGGCGCGCGGATCGCGGCCCTCGGGAAGCTCGCCCTGGGCGCGGGCGCGCACGAGCGCGGAGTGCAGCGAGGTCTCGAAGCGCTCCCAGCCGATGTCGACCCGGCGGGCCGCCTCGGGGTCGTGCGGGGCCAGCTCGGCCGCGGTGTTGGTGACGAAGCAGCCCTTCGACCGCCCTTCCGGGGAGGTGGCCTCCGCGGCGAAGCGGCGCACCACCGCCCGCACCGCGGGCAGCGCGGGGCCCGGCTGGGACAGCTCGGCCAGGAGGAGCGGGTCGCGCGTCTCGGCGTACCGGTCCATGGCCCTCAGGTACAGCTCGCGCTTGCTGCCGAAGGTCGCGTAGAGGCTGGCGCGGCCGATGCCGAGGTGCTCGACGAGGTCCGCCATCGACGTCGCCTCGTACCCGCGCCGCCAGAACAGCTCGAGCGCCGACTGCAGCGCGGCGTCCGGATCGAATTCCTTGGTCCTGGCCACACCGGAGACCCTAACCCTATCGAGACCGAACGGTCAATAATCGTATGTCGCGGCCGACCGGTCGGGTCCGCGGGGGAACGGAAAGGCGGGCGCGGCGCCGTCGGCCCGGGGGTCGGGTCCGGGCGCCGCGCCCGGACCCGACCGCCCCCTCACCCCACGCGCTCGGGCTCCGGCTCACCCACGAAGGTGCGCCACAGGGCGGCGTACCGGCCGCCGCGGGCCAGCAGTTCCTCGTGGGTGCCGTCCTCGGCGACCCGGCCGCGGTCCATGACCACCACCCGGTCCGCGCGGGCGGCGGTGGTCAGGCGGTGGGCGACGACCAGGGTGGTGCGGCGGCCCGCGAGACGCTCGGCGGCGGCGTTGACCTGGGCTTCCGTCGCCAGGTCCAGGGCCGCCGTCGCCTCGTCGAGCAGCAGCACGTCCGGGTCGACCAGTTCGGCGCGGGCCAGGGCGATCAGCTGCCGCTGCCCGGCCGAGAGGTTGCGTCCGCGTTCGGCGACCTCGTGGAGGTACCCGCCGTCCAGGGTGGCGATCATGTCGTGCGCGCCGACCGCCCGCGCGGCGGCCTCCACCTCGGCGTCGGTGGCGCCGGGCCGCCCGTAGGCGATGGCGTCCCGCACGGTGCCGGGGAACAGGTACGCCTCCTGCGGGACGACGCCGAGGCGGTGCCGGTACGCGGTGAGGTCCAGCTCCCGCAGGTCGGTGCCGTCGGCGGTGACCCGGCCGGACGTCGGGTCGTAGAACCGCGCGACCAGCTTCACCAGCGTCGACTTGCCCGCGCCGGTCTCGCCGACGAACGCGACCGTCTGCCCGGCCGGGATGCGCAGGGAGACGCCGCTGAGGGCCGGCTCGTCGTCGCCGTACGCGAAGGACACGTCCTCGAAGGCGATCTCGCCCTTCAGCGACGGCACCGGGCGCGGGTCGGCGGCGGGCGGCGTGGAGGTCGGCTCGCGCAGCAGCTCCTGCATCCGGCCGAGCGACACGGACGCCTGCTGGTAGCCGTCGAAGACCTGCGACAGCTGCTGCACGGGGGCGAAGAACAGGTCGATGTAGAGCAGGTACGCGACGAGGGCGCCCGCGGTGAGGGTGCCCGCCTCGATGCGGCCCGCGCCGACGACCAGCACCGCCGCCGCGGCCAGCGACGACAGCAGCTGCACGAACGGGAAGTACACGGAGATCAGCCACTGGCCGCGCACCCGCGCCCGGCGGTACTCCAGGCTGCGCTCGGCGAACCGGGCGGCGCCCGACTTCTCGCGGCGGAACGCCTGCACGATCCGCAGCCCGGCGACGGACTCCTGGAGGTCGGCGTTGACGGCGCCGATCCGTTCGCGCGCCAGCTCGTACGCCCGGACGCTGGCGCGCCGGAAGAAGAACGTCCCGACGACCAGCACGGGCAGCGTCGCGAAGACGACGAGCGCCATCTGCACGTCGATGACGACGAGCGCGACCATGATCCCGAAGAAGGTCACCACGGAGACGAAGGCGGTGACCAGGCCGGTCTGGAGGAACGTCGACAGGGCGTCCACGTCGGTCGTCATCCGGGTCATGATCCGGCCGGTCAGCTCGCGCTCGTAGTAGTCCAGGCCGAGCCGCTGGAGCTGGGCGAAGAGCTTCAGGCGGAGCGCGTACAGCACCCGCTCACCGGTCCGGCCGGTCATGCGGACCTCGCCGACCTGGGCCGCCCACTGCGCGAGGACGGTGAGCAGCGCCAGTGCGGAGGCGGCCCACACCGCGCCGAGCGACAGCCGGGTGACGCCCTCGTCGATGCCGTGCCGGATCAGCACCGGCAGCAGCAGGCCCATCCCGGCGTCGACGGCGACGAGCAGCAGGCTGACCAGCAGCGGCGCCCCGAAGCCGCGCAGCAGGCGGCGCAGGCCGTACGACTGCTCGGGCCGCACGGCGCGCGCCTCGTCCACGTCGGGGGTGTCGGTCGCGGGCGGCAGCGCCTCCAGCCGGGCGAGCAGCTCGGGTGTGGCGCCGGGTGCGGAGGCCGGGCCGGGCGCGGCGGCCTCGCGGTCCCACAGGGCGGGGGTGATGCCGCGTTCGGCGTCGAACTCGGCGTCCAGCTCGTCCCGGACGGTGTGCTCGTCCTCGTCCGGGGTGCCGCCGGGGAGGGGGTGGCCGGGTGAGACGCCGCCCAGCTCGTCGGGGTCGGTGAGCAGCCGCCGGTACAGGGCGGAGCGCTCCTGGAGCTCGTCGTGGGTGCCGATGTCGGACAGGCGTCCGCCGTCGAGGACGGCGATGCGGTCGGCGAGGTTGAGGGTGGAGCGGCGGTGGGCGATCAGGAGCGTGGTCCGCCCTGCCATGACGGAGCGCAGCGCCTCGTGGATCTCGTGCTCGACGCGGGCGTCGACGGCGGAGGTGGCGTCGTCGAGGAGGAGCAGCCGGGGGTCGGTGAGGATGGCCCGGGCGAGGGCGATGCGCTGGCGCTGGCCGCCGGAGAGGGTGAGCCCGTGTTCGCCGACGGTCGTGTCGTAGCCGTCGGGCAGGTCGGTGACGAACCGGTGGGCCTGGGCGGCGCGGGCGGCGGCCTCGATCTCCTCGTCGGTGGCGTCGGGCCGCCCGTAGGCGATGTTGGCCCGGACCGTGTCGGAGAAGAGGAAGCTGTCCTCCGGTACGAGGCCGATGGCGGCGCGCAGCGACCGGAGGGTGAGGTCGCGCACGTCGTGGCCGCCGACGCGGACGGTGCCGCCGGTCGCGTCGTAGAACCGGGGCACCAGGAGCGAGACGGTGGACTTGCCGCTGCCGGACGCGCCGACGACGGCGACGGTCTCGCCGGGGCGGACGGTGAGGGAGAAGCCGTCGAGGACGGGGGGCCCGTCGTCGCCGTAGGAGAAGGAGACGTCGTCGAACTCGATGCCGGCGGGCGCGTCGGCGGGCAGGTCCCGGGTGCCGTCGCGCAGGGACGGCTCGGTGTCGATCAGCTCCAGGACGCGCTCGACGCCGGCGCGGGCCTGCTGGCCGACGGTGAGGACCATGGCGAGCATCCGGACGGGGCCGACGAGCTGGGCGAGGTAGGTGGAGAAGGCGACGAAGGTGCCGAGCGTGATCTCCCCCCGGGTGGCGAGCCAGCCGCCGAGCGCCAGCATGGCGACCTGGCCGAGGGCGGGCACGGCCTGGAGGGCGGGGGTGTAGCGGGCGTTCAGCCGGATGGTGCGCAGGCGGGCGGCGAACAGCTCCCGGCCCGCGGCGCGGAGCTTGCCGGTCTCCTGCTCCTCCTGGCCGAAGCCCTTGACGACGCGCACGCCCGTGACGGCCCCGTCGACGACTCCGGCGACGTGCCCGGCCTGCGCCTGGGCGTACCAGGTGGCGGGGTGGAGGCGGGTGCGGCTGCGTTTGGCGACGAACCACAGGGCGGGGGCGACGGCGAGGACGACGAGGGTGAGGGGCGGGGACAGCCAGACCATGACGCCGAGGCTGATGACGAACAGCAGGACGTTCCCGACGGTCATCGGGAGCATGAACAGCAGGCCCTGGATGAGCTGGAGGTCGCTGGTGGCCCGGCCGACGACCTGCCCGGTGGACAGCTCGTCCTGCCGTCTGCCGTCGAGGCGGGTGATCGTGGCGTGCATCTCGGTGCGCAGGTCGTGCTGGACGTCCAGGGCGAGGCGCCCGCCGTAGTAGCGGCGGACGTACGTCAGGGCGTACACCGCGACGGCGGTGGCGACGAACAGGCCGATCCACAGGGTGAGGGAGCCGGTGCCGGCCCCGATCACGTCGTCGATGACGATCTTGGTGATGAGCGGGACCAGCGCCATCAGCGCCATGCCGCCCAGCGACGAGCCGAGTGCGAGCACCACGTCCCGGCGGTGCCGCCAGGCGTAGCCCCACAGCCGGCGGGCCCACCCCCGCTCCGCGGTGTGCGCCTGTTGTTCCCCCGTCGCCGACTTCACGTCCCGACCTCCCGTTTCCGCTGCTCTGCCGGAAGGCCCAACAGGCCGGAGTCGTATTTTCATCCCCCGCGTGCGCCGGGAGGGGGAAGATCCTCCTTTCGGCCTAGGACCCGGTCCGGGGTTCACCGGGCGGTCTGCGGCACGGGCGGCCGGGGGCGCGGGCGGTCTGCGGCACGGGCGGTCTGCGGCACGGGCGACCGGCGACACGGGCGACCGGCGACACGGGCGACCGGCGACACGGGCGACCGGCGACACGGGCGGCCGGCGACGCGGGCGCCACCGGCCGCCCGCCGAAGTCCTCACCGGACCGGGCGCGCCCGCGCCGCGCGGCGGATCCGGCCGGGACGGCACCGTGGCGCGCCCGTCTGCGGTATGACATACGGGTACGTGCCGTCGCCGTACGGTGACGGCCAGGGGCGGCCCACGGCAGTGGCGTGGAGGAATGGGGCGGGGATGTCGGGACTGACGGTTCTCCTGTTCGGGGTCTGTGCCCTGCTGCTCCTCATGGCCTGCGTCAGTGCGGACCGCGTGCGCGCCCTGCGTGAGTCGTGGAACCCTTCGGCCCCGGACGTCCCTGACGCCGCCTTCACGGTCGCCCGCGTCGTCCTGGTCGCCGCGGCGCTCGGCGGTGTCGTCGTCGGTTTCCAGGGGCTGACCGTGGAGGACCGCATGGAGTGGAGCGCCGACGAGCTGACGAGCGCGGTCGAGGGCGCGACACGGGCCCTGGACGGCAGTTCTGCCTACGGCGACCCGGTGGTGGTCGACGAGTCGGCCGACTTCGACGCGTACGCCTCGACGATCGAGCAGGAAGTGGGCGAGCACGGCGGTGGAGACGCTCCGCAGTTCGGTGTGAACGCCGAGCTCGTCGGCCCCCCGGAGTCCGGCCGGGCCCACTACGAGGTCTCGGCCCGAGGGGCCGGAGCGGCCTTCTGCATGGCGGTCACCCGTACGCGGGTGGGACACGTCGAGACGGCGGCTCCCGGGCTTCGCGGTGACGCCGCGGCGGTGAAGCTGCCCGAGTACAGGTTCGAGGTGTCGAGCCGGGCGGGGTACTGCTGAGCGGGGGCGCGGAAGCAGCACGAGGAGGACCAGGGGGCCCGGCGCGAGTCCGTGCGGTGGCGCGAGCGCTTCGATCTGCTTCCGCCTGCCCGGCGGCCGAGCCCTCCCCTATGATCCCGGCCGTGGGCAACTTCTCCTGAGCGGGCCGCGACGGTCCACGGAAATCCGCCCGGCAGGTGCCGGGCTCCGTCAGCGTGCCCGCACGCTCACCTCAGGAGACACGACCACACCATGTCCGTTCACCCTGCCCGTTCCGCCCTGGACGACCGCATCGCGCGCCTGCGGCGACTCGCCCACGCCGACACCCGGTTGGAGGGCGTACTGCTCTACGGCTCGTGGACCGTGGGCGAAGCAGACGCCCACTCCGACATCGAGGCGTACCTCTACGTCCGGGACGACCTCCTCGCCGACTTCGACGGCCCCGGCTTCCTGGCGCGGCTCGCACCGCTCCGGCTCTCCTACACCAACATGTACGGCGTCCTCGCCGTCGTCTTCGACGATCTGATGCGCGGCGAGTTCCACCTCACCCCCGCCGGTCCCGGCATCGACGAAGTCCCCACCTGGCAAGGCATGGTGCACCTGCCCCGTCCCGACGACGCCGTCCTGCTCGACCGCACCGGCCGGCTCACCCGGGCCGCCCGGCGGTTGGCCGTCTTCCAGCCGCCCGAGCCGGTGGCCACCGCCCAGCGGCTCGTCGACGAGCTGACCAACTGGACGCTCATGCTCGCCCACCTGCCGGCCCGCGGCGAGATCGCCCACGCCCTGCTCCACACGGTCATCGCACCCCAGCAGCTCCAGCTCTGCCGCCTGTTGCGGGGCAGCACGGCCCACTGGCTCACCCCCAGCCGCGCGCTCGAACAGGACCTGCCCGACACCGACCGCCGTCGCTACGTCTCCACCACGGCCGCCGCCCGCGACCGGGAGGTGCGCACGGCGGCACGCAACAGCCGGCGCTGGAGCCGCGACCTGGCCGCCGAGGCCGCAGGCCGCTGGGTCGTCCACCTGCCGCACGAACTCCACGAACAGATCGGCAGCCGTCTGGACGACCCCCGCTGAGCGCATCCGGTCGGGGCCGTCGAAGGAGTCCGGTGGCCCCGGCCGGACGGCCCGGGATGCCGGGCCGGGACCGATCGGGATCACCTCCGGCGGGTGCGTCGGCGGGCGTGTCGGCACGTCCATGACAACGACACGGGACCGACCCGTTCCGTTCACGCCCCGGTGGCCGCGGGCGTGGCACTCTCCCCTTGCCGCGGCAGTCAACCCGCGTAGATCGCCGAAACGTTCCTCCGTGTGCCCGCCTCGGGAAAGGACTCCCATGCCGTCATCCCCGGCCGCCTCCGCACGCCGCTGGAGGCTCCCCGTCCTGGCCGTCGCCGCCCTGCTCGTCGGGGTGGCCGTACCGGGAGCCGCCGCCGCGCCGGCGCCCGCGACGGCCTCCGCCGCCGTCACCGCGTACGACGACACGTACTACGCGAGCGCCGTCGGCAAGACCGGCACCAGCCTCAAGAGCGCCCTGCACTCGATCATCCGCAACCAGACGAAGCTCTCGTACACGGCGGTCTGGGACGCTCTGAAGACCACCGACCAGGACCCGGCCAACAGCGCCAACGTCCGCCTGCTGTACAGCGGCACCTCCCGCAGCAAGACGCTCAACGGCGGCGACGTCGGCGACTGGAACCGCGAGCACGTCTGGGCCCAGTCCCACGGCGACTTCGGCACCTCCGCCGGGCCCGGCACCGACCTGCACCACCTGCGCCCCACCGACGTGCAGGTCAACAGCATCCGCGGCAACAAGGACTTCGACATGGGCGGCAGCGCGGTCAGCGGCGCGCCCGGCAGCTACACCGACTCCAACAGCTTCGAACCGCGCGCCGCCGACAAGGGCGACGTGGCCCGCATGATCCTCTACATGGCCGTCCGCTACGAGGGCACCGACGGCTGGCCGGACCTGGAGCCCAACGACGCCGTCACCAACGGCACCGTCCCGTTCCACGGCCGCCTGTCGGTGCTGAAGCAGTGGAACGTGCAGGACCCGCCGGACGCGTTCGAGCGCAACCGCAACGAGCTGATCTACAACAGGTACCAGCACAACCGGAACCCGTTCATCGACCACCCGGAGTGGGTCGAGTCCATCTGGTGACCCGGCACGCCGCCTGACGGCCCGTCAGTCCTCCGCGTGGGTCGGCGCGAACATGCGGAGGACCGCCGGGAGCACCACCACCGACGGGCCGGGCGCCGCCAGGGCCTCCCGCAGGTCGTCCTCCAGCTCCTCCGGCGTGGTCCGCTTCGCCGGCACGCCGAACGACTCGGCCAGGGCCGTGAAGTCGGGGCGCGCCAGCTCCGTGCCGGTGGCCCGGCCGAAGGTGTCCGTCATGTACTCGCGCAGGATGCCGTAGCCGCCGTCGTCGACGATCAGCCAGGTCACCGGCAGGTCGTGCTGGCGGGCCGTGGCCAGTTCGGCGATCGAGTACAGGGCGCCGCCGTCGCCGGAGACCGCCAGGACCGGGCGGCTCCGGTCGGCCACGGCGGCGCCGAGCGCGGCCGGGTAGGCGTAGCCGAGGCCGCCCGCGCCCTGCGCGGAGTGCATCGCGCCCGGGCGGCGGGCGTCGAACGCCGACCACGCCCAGTACCCGAGGATCGTCATGTCCCAGAAGGACGGCGCGGCGTCCGGCAGCGCGCCGCGCACGGAGGCCAGCAGCCGCCGCTCCAGGGTGAGGTCCTGCGCGTCGAGGCGCTCGCCGACGGCCGCCAGGACCTTCCGCACGCGGTCGGGCGCGGCCGGGTCCCGGCGCTCCCCCACCGTCTCCAGCAGCGCCGACAGGGCCAGGCGGGCGTCCGCGTGGATGCCGAGCGCCGGGTGGTTGGACTCCAGCTTCCCCAGGTCCGCCTCGATCTGCACGACCCGGCCGCGCGGCCGGAACGTGTGGTAGTTCGACGACAGCTCGCCCAGCCCGGAGCCGACGACCAGCAGGACGTCCGCGTCCTCGAGGAAGTCGGTGGTGTGCCGGTCCTCCAACCACGACTGGAGCGACAGCGGGTGCTCCCACGGGAAGGCGCCCTTGCCGCCGAAGGTCGTCACGACCGGCGCGGACAGCCGCTCGGCGAGGGCCAGCAGCTTGCCGGAGGCGTCGGAGCGCACCACTCCGCCGCCCGCGACGATCGCCGGGCGCTCGGCCCGCGACAGCCAGTGCGCCGCGAGCGCGGTCAGCTCCGGCCGGGGGGCGAGTTCGCGCGGGAACGCCTCCGGCGCCGTCACCACGGGCAGCTCCGTCGGGGCCGACAGCACGTCCGCGGGGATCTCCACCCACACCGGCCCGTGCGGGACGGTGAGCGCCGACTCCCAGGCCGCCGCGACGGCGGAGGGGATCTGGGACGCGGTGCGCACCGGGTGCACCGACTTCACGACGTCGCGGAAGGACGCCTGCTGGTCGCGGAGTTCGTGCAGGTAGCCGTGGCGTCCGCCGCCCAGGCCGCGGCGGGGGACCTGGGCGCCGATCGCGACGACGGGCGCCGAGGCCGCGGCGGCCTCCTGCAGGGCCGGCAGGGCGGTCAGCGCGCCGGGTCCGGCGGACAGCAGCAGCGGCGCGGCCTCGCCGGTGACCCGACCGTAGGCGTCGGCGGCGAAGCCCGCGTTGTTCTCCACGCGCAGGCCCACGTACTCCAGGTCCGAGCGGCCCAGCGCGTCGAACAGGCCGAGCGCGTGCTGTCCGGGCAGTCCGAACACGGTCGTGGCGCCGAGGCCGCGCAGGGTCTCGACGACGAGGTCGCCGCCCGTCCGCCCGGGCGTCACGCGGCGCGAAGCGCCTCCTTGAGGGGCGGTGGCCGGGCGACGGGCGGGAGGGTTCAGGGCGGCCTCCGTCCGCGCGGCGGTGGGGCGCGGGACGGGGTCGTGGTCGTGGGTCATGGGGGCGGACCTCCGTGGGCGGTGCGGCGGTACGGCGGCCGCGCGGTGCGGCGGTACGGCGGCCGCGCGGTGCGGCGGTANGGCGGCCGCGCGGTGCGGCGGTACGGCGGCCGCGCGGTGCGGCGGTACGGCGGCCGCGCGGTGCGGCGGTACGGCGGCCGCGTGGTGCGGCGGCCGCGCGGTGCGGCGGCCGCGCGGTGCGGCCCGGCTCCTCGGGAACGGCCCCGTACGGGGCGGGGCCGTCTTGTACCGGGGGTCCCGTACGGGCGGGACGGTCCCGTACGGACGAGGCGGTCCCCTGCGGGTTGGGCGGTCCCGTACGGACGAGGCGGTCCCCTGCGGGTTGGGCGGTCCCCTGCGGGTTGGGCGGTCCCCTACGGGTTGGGCCGTCCCCTACGGGTTGGGCCGTCCCCTACGGGAGGCAGTGATCCCTACGGGGAGCCCGCACCCGTAAGGGAAGCCCGTACCCCTACGAGGAGCCCGTACCCGTACGGGACGCGAGACCGGGTGGGGTCGCGGCCCCGTACGGGACGGCGCGACACCGTACGGGACGGCGGCCCCGTACAAGACGGCGCGACACCGTACGGGAGGGCTCGGCTCCTCCCCGCGACGGCCACCCGTCCCGTACGGGCACGGCCGCCCGGCCCCGTGCGGGAGGGGTCGGCGTCAGTCGCCGGGCTTCCGCCCCCGCGGCCGGGCGGCCGGGCGGCCGGGCGGGATCACGCCCCGGTGGAGCGGGCCGCCGCGATCTGCCGGGACATGATCGTCGTCAGCTCGTACGCCGTGTGGGAGGCGGCGACCGAGGTGATCTCGGCGTGGTCGTACGCCGGGGCGACCTCGACCACGTCGGCGGAGACCAGGTTGCAGGAGGCCAGGCCGCGCAGGATCTCCAGCAGTTCGCGGGAGGTCATGCCGCCCGCCTCGGGCGTACCGGTGCCGGGGGCGTGGGCCGGGTCGAGGCAGTCGATGTCGATGGAGATGTACAGCGGGCGGTCGCCGATGCGCTGGCGGAGCTGGTCGGCGACCTCGTCGGCGCCGCGGCGGTAGACGTCGGCGGAGGTGACGATGCCGAAGCCCATCTTCTCGTCGTCCGTCAGGTCCTGCTTGCCGTAGAGCGGGCCGCGGATGCCGACGTGGGAGAGCGCCTCGGTGTCGAGGATGCCCTCCTCGACGGCGCGGCGGAACGGCGTGCCGTGCGTGTACTCGGCGCCGAAGTACGTGTCCCACGTGTCGAGGTGGGCGTCGAAGTGGAGCAGGGCGACCGGGCCGTGCTTCTTCGCGACAGAGCGGAGCAGCGGCAGGGCGATCGTGTGGTCGCCGCCCAGCGTCATCAGGCGGGCGCCGGTGCCCAGGAGGTCGTCCGCGGCGGCCTCGACCGTCTCGACGGCCTCGTTGATGTTGAACGGGTTGACGGCGATGTCGCCGCCGTCCGCGACCTGCGCCAGGGCGAACGGCGAGGCGTCCTGCGCCGGGTTGTACGGGCGCAGGAGGCGGGACGCCTCCCGGATCGCGTTGCCGCCGAAGCGGGCGCCGGGCCGGTAGGAGACGCCCGAGTCGAAGGGGACGCCGATCACGGCGACGTCGGCCGTGCCGACCTCGTCGAGGCGCGGCAGCCGGGCGAACGTCGCCGGGCCGGCGTAGCGCGGGACGCGGGAGGAGTCGACGGGGCCGCGGGGCGTGCCGCTGGTGCTGCTCATGGGGGTGCCTTCTTTCCTGCGTTCGCGCCGTACGTCACACGGCGCCCATGGATACGACGGTACGGGCGCCTCCGGAACCGCAGAAGTGTACATTTCCTCCATTCGCCGATCCTGGAGTGGAGGAAACGTCCATGGCCGAGCCGCTGGTGCCGTTCGCCCCGCCGGTGCGGCTGGCCGCGCTGCTGGCCCGGCGGGAGCTGGGGCTGCGGCTGGTCGCCGGCGACCCGGACACGGAACTGCACTGGGTGCACACCTCCGAGATGGCCGACCCCTTTCCGTACCTGCTGGGCGGGGAGCTGCTGCTCACGGCGGGCGTGCAGCTCGCCGACCCGGAGCGGTTCGCGGCCAGGGCCGCCGAGGCGGGCGCGGCGGCCCTGGGCTTCGGGGTGACACCGGTGTACGACACGGTGCCCGGGGCGCTGGCCGCGGCGTGCGCGCGGCACGGGCTGCCGCTGGTGGAGGTGGAGCCGGGCACGACGTTCGCGGCGGTCGCCCGGGCGGTATGGCGGCTGATGGCGGACGCGCGCCTGCACGAGCTGCGGCGGGTGACGGACGCGCAGCGGGCGCTCGCCACGGCCGCCGCCCGCCCCGGCCCCGTGCCGGCGGTGCTGAGGGTGCTGGCCGCGCGGCTGGACGGGCGGGCCGCGCTGTACGCGCCGGACGGCGCCGAGTACGCGGCGGCCGGGCGGGCGCTGACCCCGCGGGAGGCGGCGGCGCTGGACCGGCTGGTCGCGGTGGTCGCCCNGGGAGGGGCGGCGCCCGTCGTCGGCGACGGACACGGTGGCGGACGCGGCGGACGCGGCGGGCGCCGCCCCTCCCGGGACGGAAGCGGCGTTAACGCT
>NZ_CP095474.1:2075623-2152156 GCF_023614315.1 Streptomyces sudanensis
TANTACAAATATAACGCATCCGCCGCTCCCTCAATCTTCAAGTTGCTAGATATNACCGGTGCCGGTGCCNCCGCCGGTGCCGGTGNCCCCGCCGGTGCCGGTGCCCCCGCCGGTGCCGGTGCCCCCGGCCGCTCCCCCGGCGTGCGGCTCGTCGCGTACGGCCTGGGCACCGGGCGGGAGGGCCTGGCGCTGGGCCTGGCCGCGGCCCGGTACGGGGAGGCCGACCAGCGGATCGCCGAGACCGCGATGGTGCTGCTGTCCCTGCTGACCGCGCCCCACCAGGGCGCCGACGAGGCCGCCCGGTCCGCCGCGCTGGTACGGCTCCTGCTGGGCGCCCGCCCCGAGGACGTGGCGCCGCTGCTGGGCGGGGCGCCCTGGACGGTGGTCCACGCGCGCGGAGGCGGGGGGCAGGCCCCGCCCGCGCTGGGCACCCCGCTGGTGGACGCCGGGGAGGGCATCGTACGGGCCCTGCTCCCGGCCGGGCGGGACGTGGTGCCGCAGCCGGGCTGGACGCTCGGGGTGAGCGCCCCGGCCGGGCCCGGGGAACTGGCCGCCGCCGACGCGCAGGCGGCCCGCGCCCTGCGCCGCGCCGAGGCCGCGGGCGCGGGCCTGGTCCGGCACCGCGCGGGCGGCCTGGACGCGCTGGTGGACCCGGCGGAGGCGGACGCGCACGCCCGCGCCCTGCTGGGCCCGCTGTCGGACAGCCCCGCGCTGCTGGAGACCCTGCGGATGTGGCTGTCCCTGCACGGCGGCTGGGACCGTACGGCAGCCGCGCTGGGCGTGCACCGCAACACGGTCCGCCAGCGGATCGCCCGCTGCGCGGCGCTGCTGGACGCGGACCTGGAGGACGCCGGGACGCGGATGGAGCTGTGGTTCGCGCTGCGCCGCCTGTGACGGCGGGACCGCCCCGGGGCCCGTCCACGGTGGCCCGTCCGCAGGGCGGCCCGTCCGGGCCGCCGGGAGTCGCGGCGGCTCCGCACCGGCCCCTCGGTGGCCCCCGGCCGGTCCGGACGGGCGCCCGGACGTCGCGGGCCGCTCCCCCGGCCGGTCCGGGCAGGTGCCCGGACGTCGCGGGCGGCTCGCTTCCGGTGTCGTCGGCCGGGCGGAAGACGTGTGCCCCCGCCGTCGGGTCCGGTGGACGACGGCAGGGGCGTGCGGGTCGCCGCGGCGGGGGCCGCGGCGTGGGGGCTCAGGCTCCGCCCGTCCGGTCTTCTTCGCGGTTCCCCTCCCTCAGCCGTGCGTTCTCCCGCTCCAGTTCGGCTATGCGGGCGCGTATGGGGCCGAGCGCCTCCTCCAGTTCGGCCGCGGTGTACCGGGGCTCGATGTGCTGGGGGCAGTTCCAGTCGTACGCCTCGACGTCGATGAGGACGATCCTCTCGACCGCGGCCCGGTAGCCGCCCGGCAGCAGCGCGCCGGCCGCCTCCGGCCACTCCTCCACTCCCGCCGTGCGGGCCCGGCCCAGGATCTTCAGCCGGCTCCTGGACGGGTAGTCCATGAGCAGCAGGGCCACCCTGTCGTCGGTGTCGAGGTTCCCCGTGGTGATGTACTGCTTGTTCCCCCGGTAGTCGGCGAAGGCCAGGGTCTTCTCGTCGAGGGCCTGCAGGAAGCCGGGCGGTCCCCCGCGGTGCTGGACGTAGGGCCAGCCGGTCGAGCTGGTGCTGGCCAGGTAGAAGCTGGTGCGGGTGGCGGCGAACCCCGCCTCGTCCCGGGTGAGCCGGTCGGCGCGGGCGGGTCCCGCGGTCATGTGCTCGTAGTTGCGGCGGCTGCCGTGCCGCTCCTGGTGCTCCCGGACGGCGGGGGTGAACAGCAGTTGGCCGTATCGGCTGGTCATCGGTATCGGCCTACCACCAGTAGGTGGGGTAGCGGGCGGTCCTGCCGCTGCGGCCGGCGACGATGCCGGTGGCGACCAGGACCAGCGTGGCCAGTGCCAGGAGGAGCAGGAAGCCGACCGGCGACGGCTTGCCGAGTACGACGATCACCGCGGTCGCGGCGGCGGGCGAGTGCGGCGCCCGGGCGAGGGCCATCGCGCCGATGGCGAGGCCGCCGGCGATCGCGGCGGTCCACACCGAGCTGCCGCCCACGGCCAGGACGGCGAAGCCGACGACGGCGGAGACGAGCTGGCCGCCGATGACGCTGCGCGGCTGGGCGAGCGGAAGGGCCGGGGCGGCGAAGACGAGGGCGGCGCTGGCGGCGAGCGGCGGGATGAGCACGGTCTGGTCGATCAGCACGCCGATGGCGGCCAGGACGGCCAGCGCCACCACGCCGCCGACGGTGGCGACGGAGATGGCCGCCGGTGTCGCGCGGGCCGGTGCCTTGCCGGCCAGCGCCGCGGCGAAGCGCTGCGGCAGCGTGAGCGCGGTCACCTGGGAATCGGACACGGGGGTTCCTTCCACTGAGACGTTACTAATGGATGTGAGAATAGAGCAAGCATTAGTAGCGCGCTGTGGTTTCACGGGACGGCAGGGCAGGATGGGGCGATGGACGACAGGAAGAACCAGCAGCCGGGCCGGCCTTCCGTCGAGCTGCCGCCGCTGACCGGCGAGCCCCTGCCGCTGGAGCTGGTGAACACCACCTACATCAGGGGCGGGCTGCGCGGTCACGTGGTGGACGCGCTCGCCGCGCCCGGCGGCCTCGACCGGTGGCTCGCCGCCCACCGGCAGCAGTTCGGCCCCCCGGTGGCGCAGGCCCTGGCGCACGCGGGGCCGACCGGCCCGGCCCACCTGGAGGCGTTCCTGGAGCTCCGGCACGCGCTGCGGGAGCTGGCGGCCGCCCGGACCTCGGGCCGGGCGCCGGAGCCGGCGCACATCGCGGCGGTGAACGCGGCGGCCCGGCTGGCCGCCCGGTGGTGGGAGCTCGGGCCGTCCTTCGAGGCCGTCGCGCGGTCGCCGGAGGGCGATCCCGTCCGCGGGGCGCTCGGCGAGGTGGGCGCGGCGGCGGTGGCGCTGTTCTCCGGGGAGCAGGCGGAGCGGCTGCGGGCCTGCGCCGCTCCCGGCTGCATCCTGTACTTCGTCCGGACGCACACCCGCCGCGAGTGGTGCACGGCCGGCTGCGGGAACCGGGTGCGGGTCGCCCGGCACAGCCGCCGCGCCCAGGAGGGCGGCCGGAAGTCGCCCTCGGCGTGACGCCGCCGGTCCGCCGGTCCCGCCCGCAGTTCCGGTCCGCGGGTCCCGTCCGCCGGTCCCGGGCGGAGGTCCCGGGGCCGGGGCGCCGGTCCTGGGGCGCCCGCCTCGGGGCNGCCGGGGCTCGGGGCCGGGACCCGGGCCGGATCCGGGGCCGGGGAAAGCGCGGGCGCGCCGGCCCGCGGGATCGGTGTCCGCGGGCCGGCGCGCCGGGGGTGCCGCCGTGGCGTGGGTCAGTTCAGGATGGTGGCGGCGACGTGGTCGGAGACCTGGTAGCCCATGGTGAGGGCGGCCTGGTTGTCCCACTCGAAGTGCACGCCGATGTACTTGCGGCTGTCGGCCTTCTCCTTGGCGGCGGCGCTCAGGCTGGTGAAGGAGCGCGTGACGCCCTTGGCCAGCGGGTCGTCGGTGCCACCGGTGAAGGACAGGTTGTCGGTGCCGAAGTAGTGGCGGACGATGCCCGCCCAGGCGGCGGCGATGCCGGAGTGGCCGGAGACGTACGTCGGGAAGTTCGGGCTGAAGCTGTTGCCCGCCAGGTCCTGCTCCTGCGGGCGCCAGGTCGGGTCGGCGACGATGCCCGGGTTGGGCACCTCACCGGCGCGCGTGATGGCGTCCGCGGGACGCCAGACGTCCCAGTTCGTCAGGTACTTGGAGTCCCACACGGCGATCGCGGCGTCCGCGAGGGCCACCGAGGTCAGGCCGAAGAGCTTGGCGCTCTCGAAGGAGGTGCCGTTCGGCCGGTACTTGCGGAAGATGTCCACGGTGTGCGCGTACTGCTGGCCGATCGGCTTGTACGTGCCGTCGATGTCGTTGGCCCAGAAGTGCGCGATCTGCGTCTGCTCGGCGGTGCGCTCCGTGGAGTCCCTGCCGCCGATCCGCTTGATCTCGTTGACCTGCTGCGCGTACTCGGGGCTCGACAGGAGCGCCTGGGGGCTGGAGAAGCCGCCGATGGTACCGGGCCGGAACTGCGAGCCGGAGGTCAGGGCGAAGGGCTTGACCTTGCCCCAGTTGGGGGCGCCGGCGGGCTTGCCCTCGGCGGGGCGCCAGTGGCCGGGGCCCTCGGTGGCCACGTACGGGGTGGCGTCGGCCGAACCGTCGTTGGCGCGGGCGGCGATGATCGCCTGCGCGGTCCTGATGCCGAGGTCGCGGCCGTAGGCGCGCTCCGTGCTGCTGGCGCTGTTGGGCATGGACAGCGCCGTCTTGAGCTTCAGGTCGAGGTCGGCGACCGGGTAGGACGGGAAGGCGTCCCGGAGCGCGGTGTAGGCCGCGTAGTCGATCGCCGTGTTGAGCGCGGCGTGGCGGCCGGCGGCGGTCGCGTCCTTGGTCAGGTACGGCTTGCCGATGGTGCGGATGGAGTTGACGGCGTCGTAGATGGCCAGGTCCATCATCGCCCCGCCGCGGCCGAGCGGGCCCGGGGTGCCGCCCCTGTGCCGGAACAGGTCCATCAGCGCGGTGTTCCAGTACAGGACGTGGTCGTTGGAGCCCCGTGCGTGGTTGAGGGAGATGTAGTCCGGGGACGGTGCCTCCTCGGCGACCGCGGACTGGGCGGGCGCCAGCGTGGCGACGGAGGCCAGGGCCACGGCGGCCACGGCGTATCTCAGCCCTGCGCTGCCCTGACGTGCTGTGCGGAACATGTGGTGATCCCTGTCTGTCGGGAGCCCCGGCGTCACTCGATGACAGGAGTGGTGCCACGGCGCTGTGTTGACGCCATGGAACGTATTGCGCCATCGCGGCCCGTCATCGATGGGTTCGCAGATGCCAGCGATCGGGATGTCCGATGAGGCGGGTGGGACGGGTGGGACGGGTGGAGGCCCGATGCACCGGCCGGGTTCACGGGAATGCCATGTTCCGCTAACGCTGATTCAAGGACGATGCATTAGCTCTATGCCGGACTCGCCCCTCCGGGGCGGTGGCCGCGTCCGCTTTCGGACACCGGGCGCCCGCCGACCCGGCCGGCGGGCCGCACCGGAAGCGGCCGCTCCGTGCACGTCGCCCCCCGGGGCGTGGGGGCCCCGGGGCGGGGCCCGCCTACGCCCCGCCGTGGCGGCGGGCGTAGTGGCGGGCGACCCTGGCCCTGTTGCCGCAGCCGGTCGAGCACCACTCGCGCCGGGAGCGGGCGTGGTCGAAGAAGAAGACGCAGCCCGGCGCCCGGCACGCGCGGGGCTCCGTCCCGGTGGTGCCGGCGAGCATGCCGATGAGGGCGTGCGCGATCTCGGCCTGCACCGCCACGACGGGCGGCGCGGTGCGGATCTGCGAGGAGACCGGACGCCCGCCCTCCTCCCAGTGCAGCATGGGCCAGGGGCTTCCCGCCGCCGACACCCGGTTGACCTGCGCGACGTCCCAGGCCTCGGGCGCCCGCTGGTGGACGTAGGCGTCGATCAGGCGGCGGGTCGCGTCGCGGAGCATCACGAAGCACCGCACGTCGGAGGCGCCGACGGCCCGCAGGGCGCTGTCCGGCACCTGCGTGGCCAGCCGGTCGCGGCAGGCGCCCAGCCACCAGGCGAGCTGCTCGGGGGTGCCGAGGCCGTCCCGGAGCGAACCGCGCACGGGGAAGACCGTGTTGGCGAACTCCAGCGGCAGGGGCTCGCCGTGGAGCGGGGGGACATCGACTGGCGCGGGAGTCCGTTCATCGTGAGACATGTCGGTCCTCATCCGTAGAGCGGGTCAGCGGTCGGGAGCGGGGCGCGGGGAGCGAGCAGGTCCGGACTTGTCGCGGAGCGGACCACGTGGCAGGATCTATAACCTAACGCATTGCTGTCGCCTACACCGTTAGTGCGGCGGCAGTCCGACAGGCGCCCTCGGGGAAGGTGCCGCCGATGTCGGGAGTGACCGATCAGGGGGCATCCGGCATGGGTCAGCGAACCGGCGCCGAACGTACCCAGGATCACAGAGCTCTGGTGTTTCTTGGGGGAGAACGTGACGTTAGACATCGCTCTTTATCAGCTCAGAACCTTCCGTGAAGTGGCCCGTCTGGGAAGCTTCACGAAGGCCGCCCGGAGCCTTGGCTACGCGCAATCAAGCGTCACGTCGCATATCAGGTCCCTGGAGTCGCGGGTCGGTATGCAACTGGTTCACAGGTTGCCGCACGGAGTTCGCCTGACTCCTTCCGGGGAAATTTTCCAGGAATACGCGCAGCGTATATTCCACATTGTCGACGAGATGGCCACCGCCCTCAATCCGTCGGGTGAGACGGTGGGCCGCGTCGCGATCGGGGCGTCCGCCCTCCTCCTGGAGACGCGGATCGGCCCGCTGATCCGGGACTGCCGCTACCGGTACCCGAAGGTGCAGGTGTCCCCGCGGCAGCTGGCGATCGGCCGCGCCCACGAGGCGGTGCGCACGGGCGAGGTGGACCTGGCGCTGGTGCACGGCGACCTCGCCGGGGGCGGCCCGCCGGCGGCCGGGGTCGTGGTCGAGGAGCTGCCGCCGCTGAAGGTGGTGCCGGTCGGCACGCCGGCCCTCGCCCAGGCGCGCGACCTGGCCGCCGAGCTCCCCCAGGTCCGGGTGCTCGCGGTCGACGCCGACTGCGCGTCGCACCGGATGCTGGTCACCACCCTGCGTCAGATGTACGGCATCGACCCGCCGGTCATCGAGGCGGGCTCCATGGGGGGCGCCCGGGAACTGGCCCGCGCGGGCTACGGCATCGCGATGCTCCCCGCCGAGTCGATCGGGTCGGCCGAGGGGGACGGCGGTCTGGAGGTGCTGCGGTGGCTCCCCGGCGTGCGGCTCGGCGTGCGGGCGCTGTGGGCCGGGCGCGACCTGGCGATGTCGGCGGCCTCCGCGGTGTACGACGTGGCGAGCCGCATCGGCCGCGAGAAAGTGAACCAATTGGTCTGACCGTGTCGGGGCGATGACCCGGCGGAGAAGGCAGGCGGAACAAGAGGCGGCCCGGCCGCTTTCCCTCCGCCTGCCTTCTCTTTTTTCGGTGGCGGACGCGCCGTACCCCCCATCGGAAAACCCGATACCCACGATCGGCGAATGCGCACAACCGCGCCCCTCCGGCCCGCATACCCTCGTCACGTCGAAACAAGAATTCATCGGCGGGTTGGTCGGCTCTCGACACGTCCGCAGACGAGAGGCAAATCAGTGTCCGACATCACTTACATCCCCAACGCTTTCCGTAGCGGATTCGAACTCGACGACCTGGACTGGGTGACGTGGTCCGAGCCCGGCCGGGTGAACGTGGAGCACCACGTCCTGTGGGCGCCGGACGAGTCGAAGGACGAGGACTCGGTGGGCCTGCTCCTGCGCTTCCCGCCCGGCGCGCACGGCGACTTCCACGAGCACCTGGGCTACGAGCTGATGCTGGTGCTGGACGGGGTCCTGGACCACAGCGACGGGATCTCCTACGTCAAGGGCGACCTGGTCGTCGAGGGCCCGGGCACCGAGCACCAGATGTCGAGCCGCACCGGCTGCACGGTCCTCGCCATCCGCACCCGGCCGGCCTCCGCCCGCACCCCGCAGAAGCAGATCCGCCCCGTCGGCATCACCGCCGCTCCCTGACCGGTCGGGCGGGGTGGTCTTCACGCCCTGACGGACCACCTCGGCCCGATCTCCTCCCCTGGCGGACGCGCCCCGGCCGGCGCTCCCGTCCTTCCGCCATGTCCGCTCCGCGCCCCGCGCCGACCGAAAGAGCTCTGCCTTGTCCACGTACCAAGTCCAGACCCTCCACAGCAGTCGGCAGGACGCTCCGGAGAGGACCGCCGAGGACGCCGTGGAGCGCCGCGGCCGCCGTGTGCTCGTCTCGAGCGTCTCCTCCGACTCCCACACCTGGAACCTGGTCTTCCTGCAGCTGCTGCTGGAGGAGATGGGGCACGAGGTGACGAACATCGGCTCGTGCGTGCCCGACGAGCTGCTCATCGAGGAGTGCCGGCGGGTCCGCCCCGACCTGGTCGTCATCAGCAGCGTGAACGGCCACGGCGCGCTCGACGGCGCCCGGGCCGTCCGCCGCCTCCGCGACCAGCCGGACCTGCGCGACGTGCGCGTGGTCATCGGCGGCAAGCTCGGCGTGCGGGGGGCCGAAGCGGGCACCTACGGGCCGGAGCTGGTGGCCGCCGGGTTCGACGCGGTCTTCGAGGACGCCGCGGGCGTCGCGGAGTTCCGCCGGTACCTGGCGCAGGCCCCCGAGCACGCCGTCACCGCGCAGGCCCCCGGGCGCGCCATCGCCGCGTCGGGTGCCCGGTGAGCGCGGTGGCCCCCCTCGGCTCGTTCGCGTCCGCGGTGGCCGCGGCGCGCGAGGCCGGCGAGCTGGTCGTCCAGCCGCGCATGGGGTTCGCCGACCTGCCGCGCATGCGTGACGGGCTCCGCGCCGTGAAGCAGGCCCGGGCCCGTACGGTCGGCACCCTCACCATCGACAGCTACACCCGTGTCGGCGACGACGAGTCCGCCCGGCTGGCGCTGGCGGAGGGCACCGACCTCAACGGCTACCCCATCGTCGCGCACGGCGCCGACACCACCCGCGACCTGGTCTCCGGTTTCGTGGGCGACGGCTTCGCGGTGCAGGTCAGGCACGGCTCGGCCAACCCGCTCGGCATCATCCGCGCGCTCCTCGACGCCGGCCTCGACGCCACCGAGGGCGGCCCCGTCTCGTACTGCCTCCCCTACAGCAGGACCCCCCTGCGGGAGTCGGTCGACGCCTGGGCGCGCAGCTGCGAGCTGCTGGCCTCCCACCCGGGGGCGCACCTGGAGAGCTTCGGCGGCTGCATGCTCGGCCAGCTCTGCCCGCCGAGCCTGCTCGTCGCGCTCTCCGTGCTGGAGGGCGTCTTCTTCCGGCAGCACGGCCTGCGCAGCGTCTCGCTCAGCTACGCCCAGCAGACCCACCACGACCAGGACGTCGAGGCCCTGCTGGCGCTGCGCACCCTGGCCGGGGAGCACCTGGCCGGGATGGACTGGCACGTGGTGCTCTACACCTACATGGGCGTCTTCCCCCGGACCACCGGCGGCGCGCTCGGGCTGCTGCGGGACAGCGCGCGGCTGGCCGCGCTCACCGGCACCGAGCGCATGATCGTGAAGACCCCGGCCGAGGCGCACCGGATCCCCACCATCGAGGACAACGTCCACGCCCTGGAGGAGGCCGCACTCGCCGCGGCCGCGCACCGGGGGCGAACGGCCGTCGCGGGCGAGGAGTACGGCGTCCTGGCCGAGGCGCGGGCGCTGGTGGAAGCGGTCCTGGAGATCCACCCCGACACGGGCCGCGCGCTGACCGAGGCGTTCCGCCGCGGTGTCCTCGACGTCCCGTACTGCCTGCACTCCGACAACGCCCAGCGCTCGCGCAGCTACATCGACGGGCGCGGCAGCCTCCAGTGGCACGCCACCGGCGCCATGCCGATCCGCGCCCTGCCCGCGCCGGGACGCGACCGGCTCAGGGCCGACGACCTGCTGGGGATGCTGTCGCACACCCAGGAGGCGTTCGACCGGGCCGCGCTGGCGGAGAGCGGCGGGCGCGACGGCGCCGCGCTGCCCGTGTGACACCGCCGGCCCGCTCCCCGCGGCCCCCCCTCCCCCGTGCCCACGCCTTCTCACGGCGTTCCTCCACACTTCAAGGAAGCTCCTGTGACCGGACACATATCCGATACGCGTCCACTCGTCATCGCCATCGTCGGCAGCGGCCCGCGCGGCATCTCCGTCCTGGAGCGCCTGGCCGTCCGCACGGCGGCCGAGGCCGAGGGCGCGGCCGGCGGGACCCCGCCGCGCCCGGTGCGGATCCACCTCATCGACGCGACGGAGGTCGGCGCGGGCCGGGTGTGGCGCACCGACCAGGACGACTGGTTCACCATGAACACGGTCGTCAGCCAGGTGACCATGTACTCCGGCGACCCGGACGGCGGCCCCGCCCGGCCCGGCGCCGGCCCCTCGCTGGGCGAGTGGATCGCCGAGCGCGCCCTGCTGGGCGAGGAGCTGCTCGGGCCCGACGACTACGCGCCGCGCGTCCGGTACGGCCACTACCTCGCCGACGTCTACCGGACGATCGCCGCCAACCTGCCGGACCACGTCGAGCTCGTCCCGGTCACCGGGCGCGTGACCGCGCTGCGCACCAACGCGGACAGCGGCTACGTGCTCAGCCTCGACACGGCCCCGCACCTGCTGGAGGCCGACCGGGTCGTCCTGGCCACCGGCCACCCGTTCAACGCCCCGGACGACTTCGAGCGCGAGATGCTCGACTTCGCGGCCCGCACGCCGGGCGTCCGCTACCTGTGCGGCGACTCGGCGGCCGACATGCCGCTGGGCGAGGACGCGATCCCGGCCGGCAGCGCGGTGGGCATCCGCGGCATCGGCCTGTCCTTCTACGACGTGATGCTCTCGCTGACCGTGGGCCGCGGCGGCGAGTTCCGCACCCGCGAGGACGGTTCGCTGGAGTACCGCGCCAGCGGCCGCGAGCCGAGGATCGTCGCGGGTTCGCGCAGCGGGCTGCCGATCCCGGCCCGGGGCCGCAACCAGAAGGAGCCCTCCTTCAGCCACAAGGCCCTGTTCCTCACCCGCGACGCGCTGCTGGCCGCCCGCGCCGCGCGCCGCGCCGCCGGCGGCACGGGCCAGCTCGACTTCGCCGAGGACGTGCTGCCCCTGCTGATCCAGGAGGTCGAGCACGTCTACTACCGCACCCACGTCCTGATCGGCCGGGGGCAGGAGGCCGCGGACGCCTTCGCCGAGGCGCACGCCGCCGCGCTGCGCGCCGGGCGGGACCGCGGTGACCTGCTCGCGGAGGCGGGGCTGGACACCGTGCCGCCCATCGACCTCGACGCCCTCGCCCGGCCGTTCGGCGAGGAGCGCTTCGACTCCCCGCAGCACTTCCGCGAGCGGCTGCTGAAGGTGATGGACGAGGACCTGGCGGCGGCGGCGCTCGGCACCCTGGACGGCCCCCTGAAGTCCGCCCTGGACGTGCTGCGGGACATCCGCAACATGGTCCGCGAGGCGGTGGACTTCGGCGGCCTGCTGCCCGAGTCGCACACCGGGTTCTTCCAGAGCCGCTTCCTGCCGGTCAACGCCCTGCTGTCGGCCGGGCCCCCGATGTACCGGGTCGAGCAGCTCAGGGCGCTCATCCGGCAGGGCGTGGTGGAGGTGGCGGGCCCGCGGACCCGCTTCGGCACCGACGAGGAGGCGGGCGCCTTCGAGGTGGGCTCGCCGCAGGTCGCCGGGTCCGGGTGGCTGGTGCAGACCCTGATCGACGCCCGCATCCCCACGCCGGACCTGCGCCGCGACACCTCCCCGCTGACCCGTCAGCTCCTGGAGGAGCGCATGGTCCGCGAGTACGTCATCGAGGGGCCGGACGGCGGTTCGCACGTCACCGGCGGCCTGGAGGTGACGGACAGCCCGTTCCACGTCGTCGACGCGGACGGCGTGCCGCAGCCGGACCTGTACGCCCTGGGCATCCCCACCGAGCACACCCGCTGGTTCACCCAGGTCGGCAGCAGCCGCCCGGGGGTGGGCACGCTCTTCTACCGGGACGCCGACGCGATCGCGGGGGACGCCCTGCGCCCGGTCGACGTCGCGGCCGGCGGCGGGGCGGCCGGGCCGCTGCTCATCCCCCAGCAGGCCGGTGCCGGCGTGGTCGCCGCCGGTCACGGGGGTGGGGCGTGAGCCGGCCGTCCGCGTCCGAGGAGTTCCTGGCGGCCCGGGACGTCCTGCTGCTGCACCGGACCGACCTGGCCAAGGCGGTCGAGGAGTTCCGCTGGCCGCGCCTCACGGAGTTCAACTGGGCCCTGGACTGGTTCGACGCGGTGGCCGCGCGGAACGACCGCGTCGCGCTGCGCGTCGTCGGCGACGGGGGCCCGGAGGGCGACCGGCTGCTGACCTTCGGCGCGCTGTCCCGCAGGTCCGCGCAGGTCGCCAACCGGCTGCGCTCCCTGGGCGTGCGCCGCGGGGACCCGCTGCTGCTGATGCTCGGCAACCGGGTGGAGGTGTGGGAGACGATGCTCGCCGCCATCAAGCTCGGCGCGATCGTGATCCCCACCTACACGACGGCGACCCCCGCGGAGCTGGCCGACCGGCTGCACCGCGGAGGCGTGCGGTACGTGGTCGCCGAGGCGGAGCTGACCGGCCGCTTCGTCGAGGCGCAGGGCGGGCGGCCCCGTAAGTGGTCGGGCGTCGCCGTGGGCGGCGCGGCCGAGGGCTGGGTGCCGTACGAGCCGGCCGCGGACGCCGACGGCGACTTCGTCCCCGACGGCCCCACCCGGGCGGACGACCCGCTGTTCCGCTACTTCACGTCGGGCACGACGTCGAAGCCGAAGATGGTGGAGCACACCCACGTCAGCTACCCGGTGGGCCACCTGTCGGGCATGTACTGGAACGGCGTGCGGCCGGGCGACGTCCACCTGAACATCTCGGCCCCCGGCTGGGCGAAGCACTCCTGGAGCTCGTTCTTCGTCCCGTGGAACGCGGAGGCGACGGTGGTCGCCCTCGACGCCTCGCGCAGCACCCCCGCGGAGATCCTGGAGGTCCTCCGCAGCCGGGAGGTGTCGACGTTCTGCGCGCCCCCGACGATCTGGCGGGGCATGGTGGCGCACGGCCTGGGGCCCCGGCCCCCGGCGCTCAGGGAGGCGGGCGCGGCCGGCGAGCCGCTGGAGCCGTCGCTGATCGAGCGGGTGGCCCGGGAGTGGGGCGTCGACCTGCGCGACGGGTACGGGCAGACCGAGACCACCGCGCAGATCGGCAACCCGCCCGGCCGGACCCCCGTCCCCGGCAGCATGGGCTTCCCGCTGCCCGGTCACCGGGTGGTGCTGCTCGACACGGAGACCGGCCGGGAGGTCCCCGACGGCGAGCCCGGCGAGATCTGCCTGGACCTGGCCGACCCGCCGCTCGGCCTGATGCGGGGCTACGTCGGCGACGAGGCGCGCACGGCGAAGGCGCTGGCGGGCGGCTACTACCACACCGGTGACCTGGCGGTCCGCTCCCCCGACGGCTCCCTGGCGTACCTGTCCCGCGCCGACGACATGTTCAAGGCGTTCGACCACCGCATCTCGCCGCGGGAGCTGGAGGACGTGCTCCTGCGCGACGCGGCGGTGTCCGACGCCGCGGTCGTCCCGGTGCCCGACCCGGTCGGCCTGTGGGCGCCCAAGGCGTACGTGGTCTGCGCGCCGGACCACCCGGAGGGGCCGGAAACGGCGCGGCGGGTCCTGGACCGGGTGCGCGCCGAGCTGCCGCCCGAGAAGTGGGTCAGGGTGCTGGAGTTCGTCCCGTCCCTGCCGCGCACCACGTCCGGCAAGGTCCGCCGCGCCGAGCTGAGGGACCGCGGCCCGCAGGGCCCCGAGTACCGCGTCGACGCTCCGGCGCCGGACTGACGCGCACCCGCGCCCTCCCCGCGGCCGAAAGGGCCCGGGTCCCGGTTCCACCGGGGNCCCGGGNCCTTCGCCGCGCCGCGCCGGCCGCGNGGCCGGCGCGGCGCGGCGCGGGTCAACCGCCCTGGTGGCGGGCCTGGTGGCGCCGTGCCTTGGCCCGGTTGCCGCAGCCGGCCATCGAGCACCAGCGCCGGGTGCCGTTCTTGGACACGTCGTAGAAGTGCAGGACGCACTGGGCGTTCGCGCAGTGGCGGATGCGGTCGGGCCGGTCGGTGAGCAGCCGCAGGTAGTCGGCCGCCGCCGACCAGGCGGGGAGCCACGAGGGGTCGTCCGCCTCGACAACGGTGTCCGGCCCCTCGGGCCGCAGCAGGTGGCGGACCCGGCCGTGCGCGAGGACGGCGTTGAGGGACGCCGCCGCCTCGGGGGTCGGGCGCAGCACGTCGGCGACGACCTCGTCGAGGGCGGAGCGCGCCTGGAGCAGCCGGTCCAGCGTGTCGCGGTCGGCGCGCACGGGGCCGGCGGCCTCCAGGGCCCGGCGGACCGGCGGGCTGCCGAGCCAGACGGCCAGGCCGTCGACGCCGTCCAGCAGGTCGTGGCGGCCCTGCCCGTCGATCCAGCGGGTGTTGAGCAGGTCGATGGCGAGAGGCTCACCGGTCAGTGGCCTGGGGTCGGTTCCGATGGGCGGCGGCATGGTCCGGGTCCTCTCTCGATGCGGCTGGCGTACACCCCCAACGGTAACCGGTCATGCCTTGATCAGCGGTTGACGAACCGTCGGGTTAACCACTAAATTTCATTTCAACGGTTACGAGGAACGGCTCGTGACCCTGGGTGAAGGCATGTGATCGATCATGAGCAAGACGACGAACCTCCAGACCGGCCACGTCGGCCTGAACGTCACCGACATGGACCGCTCGCTCGCGTTCTACCGCGAGGTCTTCGACTTCGGCGTGATGGCCGAGGGCAAGGAGGAGGGCCGCCGCTGGGCGTTCCTGGGCCGCGACAACCGCCTGCTCGTGACGCTGTGGCAGCAGAGCGAGGGCGCGTTCGCCACCGACCGCCCGGGCCTGCACCACCTGTCCTTCCAGGTCGACACGATCGAGGAGGTCAAGGCGGTCGAGGCGGTGCTGCGCGAGATGGGCGCCGAGTTCAACTACCAGGGCGTCGTCCCGCACGGCGAGAACGGCACCTCCGGCGGCATCTTCTTCACCGACCCCGACGGCACCCGCCTGGAGATCTACGCGCCCACCGGCGCCGACCCGGCCGACGCGCCCACCACCGGTGCCCCCACCTGCGGCTTCTTCTAAGAAGCCCGGGCGCCCCGCCAGCCACATCGCAGCGTTCGGCAAGGAACTCGGAAAGGAAGCTCCGTGGGCACGTACCACAGCGGCGAGATCGCGGTCCAGCAGCGGGCGGGCCTCGCCACCCAGGCCGACTTCTCCCTCGGCGGCATCGGGGAGACGATCCCCCCCGTCGCCGTGGAGTTCCTTGCCGAACAGCCGATGATCGTGCTGGGCGGCGCCGACCCGGCGGGCCGGATCTGGGCCACCCAGCTGACGGGGGCACCCGGGTTCCTCCGGGTGCCCGACCCCCGCACGCTCGTCATCGACGCCCTCCCCTCCCCGGAGGACCCGCTCGCCGGGACCCTGGGCGCCGCCTCCGGCGGCGGCCCCGGCGACCCGGTCCGCGTCGGGATGATCGCCATCGAGCCCGCCACCCGGCGCCGGATGCGGATCAACGGCCGCGCCCGCCGGGACGGCGGAGGGCTGCGCGTCGACCTCGACCAGGTCATCGCCAACTGCCCCAAGTACCTCCAGAAGCGCAGCCACCACACCGCCGCGGCCGGCGAGGACGCCTCGGCCCGCACGGCCGCCGACGGCACCGCCCTCACCCCCGCCCAGCAGCGGACGGTGAGCGCCGCGGACACCTTCTTCGTCGCCACGGCCTCCGACCGCGGCGACGCGGACGCCTCGCACCGGGGCGGCAACCCGGGCTTCGTCCGGGTGGTCTCCCCCACCCTGCTGCGCTGGCCCGACTACGTCGGGAACGCCATGTTCCTGACCCTCGGCAACCTGATGCTCAACCCGGCTGCGGGAATCCTGTTCCCGGACTGGCGGACGGGCGCCGCCCTGCACCTGTCCGGCACCGCGCGCACCGTGTGGGACGAGGACGAGATCGCCCGGGTGCCGGGCGCCCAGCGGCTGGTCGAATTCTCCGTCGAGGCCGTGCGCGAGGTCTCCGCGGCGTCCCCCCTGCGCTGGACGGACCCGGTCTACTCGCGCTTCAACCCTCCGGTCGGCTGACAGGCGCAGCCGGCCCCCAGCCCCATCCGGCCGCCGCGCACCCGAGGGCACGCGGCCGGGAACGACCCTCACCGCAACGGAGCCCCAGCCATGCAGATCACCGTGGACATGAACCTCTGCCAGAGCCACGGGCAGTGCCTCTTCGCGGCGCCCGAGATCTTCTCCTTCGACGACGACGACTACCTCGTCTACGAGGCCGCGCCCTCCGACGCCCTGCGCGACAAGGCCGAGAAGGCCGCGGCCGTCTGCCCCGTGCGCGCCATCACCGTCTCCCCGGCCGCGTCGTGAGGGCCGACGACCGCGCACTGGTGATCGTGGGGGCCTCGCTCGCCGGGCTGCGGGCGGCGGAGGTCCTGCGCGCCGAGGGGTTCGCCGGCGCCCTGACCATCGTCGGCGACGAGCCGCACCTCCCCTACGACCGGCCGCCCCTGTCCAAGCAGGTGCTGGCCTCGGCCGACCGGCCCGCCGCCCCGGAGCTCCCGCTGCCGAAGGCGCTCGGCGCCCGGTGGCACCTCGGCCGCGCCGCGGCCGGCCTCGACCCGGAGAGAAGGACGGTCGTCCTCGCCGACGGCACCCTCCTCCCCTACGACGGGCTGCTCGTCGCCACCGGCTCGGCCGCCCGCTCCTGGCCGGCGGACCGGCCCGCGCCCCCCGCGGGCGTGCTCACCCTCCGGACCTGGGACGACACCCTGGCCCTGCGGGACCGGCTCGTACCGGGGCAGCGGCTCGTCGTCGTCGGCGCGGGCTTCCTCGGCGGCGAGATCGCGGACTCCGCGCGGGCCCGCGGACTCGACGTGACCCTGGTCGAGGTCTCCGCCCAGCCCCTCGAACGGGCCATCGGCACCACGGCGGGCGCGTTCATCGCGGCGCTGCACCGCGAGGCCGGCATCGACCTGCGGACGAACACCACGGTGACGGACTTCCAGGCCGGGGCCGACGGCCGGCTGACGGGCGTCCGGCTCTCCGACGGCTCCCTCCTCCCCGCCGACGTGGCGGTACTGGCCCTGGGAGCGGTCCCCGCGACCGGCTGGCTGGCCGGATCCGGCCTGGCCCTGGAGGGCGGCGTCCACTGCGACGACCGCCTGCGCGCCCTGCGCCCCGACGGCTCGGTCGTACCCGGCGTGTTCGCCGCCGGCGACGTCGCCCGGGTGCCGCAGCCCCTGGCCGGCGGGGCGCCGCTGGCCCTCGGCCACTGGACCAACGCCGTGGAGCAGGGCACCGCCGCCGCGCACGCGCTGCTCTCCCCCGACGCGCCCGAGCCGTTCACCGGCATCCCGTCCTTCTGGTCGGACCTGCACGGCGTGCGCATCCGCTCGGTGGGCCTGCCCGCCGCCGCGGACGAGGCCCGCGTCGTCGAGCACGACCCGGTGGCGCGCCGCCTGGAGGTCGCCTACCACCGGGCCGGACAGCTCGTCGGGGCCATGACCATCGGCCGTACGAGCCGGCTGGCCGCCTACCGCGCCGAGCTCCAGGAGCGGATGGCCTGCCAGGAGGCGGCTCCGGACTCCCTGACGGCCGCCGTCTGAGGAAGTCCGCCCGATCCGGGCCCGTACCCGTTTTCCCGGGGGGTACGGGCCCTTTCCTCTTCCGTCCGGAGAATTTCCCGCCGCCTGCCGTCCGCCGTCCACCGTCCGCCGTCCACCGTCCAGTGTTCGCCCTCTGCCGCCTGCCGCTCACTGCTTATTGCTCACCGCTCACCGCCGAATTCCCGGCTTCCCGGCTTTTCGATCTTCCGACTTTTCGATCTTCCAGCTTCAGGTCTTCCGGCTTTTCGAACTTCCGGCTTCCCGTACTCGAAAACCCCGCCCGAAAAACGGTTCCGCCCCGTCCGGCGGGACGGGGCGGAACCGGGACTTCGCGGCGTCAGTCGAAGTTGCAGTGCTTCGGGGCCTCGCGCTCGTAGCGCAGCGGCGTGCCGGTCGGCTTGAGGTACGTCAGGTGCAGTTCGACGGGCTCGGTGCCCTCGTTCACGCCGTTCAGCGGGAGGTCCCCCTGCTTGATGAACGAGGTGCCCGCCGGGAAGACCTCCACGTTGCAGTCCGCGCTCTTGCGGACGATCGTGCCCTTCTGCACCGTGAGGACCACCAGGCCGGGGTGGACGTGCCAGCCGGTGTCACCGCCGGGCTGGATGGTCAGGGTCTGCTCGACGACGTCGGTGACGTTGTTGACGCGCAGGTTGTGGGGCTTGACGAACTTGCCCTCGGCCGTGGTGACGGCGGTCAGGTCGTGTGCCGGGCTGGCCGTGGCGACACCGCCGACAGCGAGCACGCCGGCCGCGACCACGGTGCTCAGGACCTTGCTCTTGCCCGACAGGTTGATGAGCTTCATGTCCGTTCCCCTCCCATGCGTCCGCGACCTCGGCCACGGCGCTCGAATTCCGATGACAGGAATTCTAGAAAGAAATTCACGCCGCACACAAGATCCCACCCATTCGGTTGACCGATGGGGTCATTCGAAAACCCGATATCGGTCAAGCCGTCGAGCCGGCCACGGAAGAATCGAATACTCGCGGCACGGGTACGGGAATACCGGAGTACGAGAATTCCCGCCACTCCTGTCCGAAACGCTCTGGCCCGTAACGCTCCTGCCCGAGGCGCTCCGGTACGGGAAGCGGCCGGCGGAGCGCCCGAGAAGGGGCCGCGCACCGAGGGCGCCGCCCGCGCCGCGCGAGCGGGAGCGAAAACGGCCCGGGGCCGCCGCCCTCGCCCGCCTGTCCGCCTCGCGGCGCGGGCGGAACGCCCCCGGCCGCCGACCGGAGCGGCACAGCGCCCCGGTGCCACTCCCCCGTCAGCCACCGCCGTCGACGATCACGTGGCTCCCCGGGCCCGGGCCGGCCGACTGGCTTCCGCGTGGAGCGTTCCCCTTGCGATCAGCGGAAACCCGTTCGACAGACCGGGCCGGAAGCATCATGATCCACGCTTGTGACTACTCCCGAGCAGTTCCCGGTCCGGGCCGCCGCCCGCAACAACGCCGAGTGGTGCGCGGCGATGAGCCGATCGCACGGCCTGGCGGGCGAGTTCGGGGCTCAGGCGTGGACCGCCCCCTCCCGTACGCCCCTCTACTACCCCGACGCGGTGACGCTGGTACCGGACGCCGACCCGGCCGCGCTGGTGTCCGCGATCGACACCACCGCGCCCGGCGCCTCCGTCAAGGACAGCTTCGCCGACCTCGACCTGACCGGGGCCGGCTTCCGGGTGCTGTTCGAGGCGCAGTGGATCCACCGCCCGGCGGATGCGCCCGCCCCCGCATCGGACCTCGCCTGGGACGTGGTGGAAGACCCGGACCTGTTGCGCACCTGGGCACTCGCCTGGGACGACGGGGACGGCAACGCGGACCTCTTCCGCCCCGAACTGCTCGACGACCCCGCCACCTCCGTGCTCGCCGGACGGTCCCCCGACGGCCGCGTGGTCTCCGGGGCGGTGGCCAGCCGCAGCGACCGGGTCGTCGGCGTCTCCAACGTCTTCGCGCTGGACGGCGGCCCCGACGCGGCCTGGCCGTTCGTACTGGACGCGGTCGGGCGGCTGTTCCCCGCCCTCCCGGTGGTCGGCTACGAGCAGGGCGACGCCCTGGCGGCAGCCGTCCGCCACGGCTTCGAACCGGCCGGCCCGCTGCGGATCTGGCTGCACGCCCACTGATCGAACCCCCTCCGGAGCGCCCCGGGTCCGCTCCTCCCGGCTGATCCGCCGCAGCCGCACCACCGGTGAAACCGCCCGTCACCGCTGCCGTCCTTCCGGCAGGGGCCTTCCTCCCGGCGGGTGCCGTCACCCGGGCCGAAGTGGGCCACCCGAGGTGGGCGGCATGGGGCCTACCCGAGGCGGACCGGCGCGAGCCCACCGAAGGCGGCCGGCCCGGGCCCACCCGAGACGACCGGCGGGCGTGAAGAGGCTTCCCGGCCGACGAGGGACCGACCCGCCCGGACGAGCACCGAACCGGCCGCCACCCTCCCGGACCCGCCGGGCCACGAAGCCGTTCCGCCCGCTGCCGGGGCGTGTTCCGGCCCCGGTGGCCTGCCTTCGCCGGTCCGTGTCCCGATCCGGCCGGTGGTGTGCGGCGGGCCGCGCGCCGGTGCCCCTCCCGAACCGTGCGCCGGTGCCCCTCCCGGGTCGCGCGCCGGTGCCCGCACCGGGCCGCGGGCTCGTGGCGGAGAGGTCCGGCGCTCGCGTACGACGGGGCCCGGGAGGGCGCCCCCGCACGCCCGGCGCGACCCCTTGTCCCCCGTACGGCCCAGGCGAAAGCCTCGTGGTGCTCCACCACTTCGTCACCACTCCCCAGGAGGTACTCATGGTGGTTTCCCGTTCCCTGGCCGCCGTCGCCACGGCCGGACTGCTCGCGGCCGGGACGGTCATGGCCCTGGCCGCTCCGGCCGCGGCCGCCAGCCGGTTCGACGACGGCAGCTTCGAGTACCCGACCGCCCCGGCGAACGCGTTCACCACCGTCTCGGCCGGCCAGCCCATCGGACCGTGGAAGGTCACCGGCGGGGCGGTCGACCTCATCGGCACCGGCTTCTGGCAGGCCGCCGAGGGCGGCCAGTCCGTCGACCTCAACGCCACGCAGGCCGGCGCCGTGGCCCAGACCTTCACGACGACGGCCGGCAAGCGGTACACCGTCACCTACTCGCTCGCCGCCAACCCGGAGGGCGGGCCGGCCGTGAAGACGGGCCGCGTCCTGGTCGACGGCCAGAACTTCCAGGACTTCTCCTTCGACTCCACGGGCAAGACGCGCGCCAGCATGGGCTACGTCACCCGCCAGGTCACGTTCGTCGCCAACGGCCCGACCACGACGCTCGGCTTCGCCAGCACCGTGACGGGCGCGTACGGCCCGGTCGTCGACGACGTGCGCGTCGAGTCGTGCTGCGGCTGCGGCGACGGCTGCTAGTAGTCCCCACGACCGTGCCGGTCGCAGCCGTCCACCGACGGCCGCGGCCGGCACGGCCGTTCCCGGCGGGGGATACACCCGCCGGTGACGGGGCGGGTTCAAGCCGATCCGCCCCTGGCTGAGTCCGCCGTACAGAACCCTGTGACCCCGCCGGTGTCGCTGGTGCGAGCGCCTAATCCGCCACGCTCCGGCCCTCCGCGGAGGAGGCCGTCCGTCGGCTCGGACAGTGAGCCCGAGCGACCCGTGAGACACCCGTGGAGGTCCGCACGGAACGGTGACGACGTGACCAGTGACCTGCTCCGGTGCCGGTCAGAGGGCCCGCCTCGCGCCGCTTCCACCACTCACGTCCCATCGGAGGGGCGGCCCTGGCTCCCGCCTCGTCAACCGACGAGCTCAGGCGATGTCCCCCATCCACATGCGTCGTCCCAGCTCGTCGAGTTCCGTCTTGCGCTCCTCGTACTCGGGGAGGGCCCGGCCGAGCAGCGCCCAGAAGTCCGGGCCGTGGCCGTGGACCTTCACATGGGCGAGCTCGTGGGCGATGACATAGTCCACGAGGTGCATGGGGAGCTGGAACAGCGGCCAGCCGAGGCTCATCCGCCCCTTCTCCCGGTTGTCGGAACCGGGCCGGTAACTCCCCCAGCGCCCCCCGAGGCAGGACACGTCCAGGGCAGGCTCGGGCACCCCCATGCGGGCCGCCCACGGCTGAAGGCGCCCCACGGCCCAACGCCGTCCCGCTCGGCAGTACCAGGCGGTGAGCGCTGCCCGTCCCAGGGTGGCCTCGCAGGCCTGCGCCGCGTTGAGAACGAGCCGTCCGGCGACCAGCCGCACAGGAGCCTGCGCCGCGCGTTCATGATCGATGGCGAGCCGGTACGTACGCCCCAGGTACCGGAAGACCTCGCCCTCCATGAGGCGCTTGGGCGGGGTCAGCGGACGGGTCCGCTCCCGGAGAGCCACCTTGTCCGCGACCCAGGCCCGATGCGCCCGGACGAAGTCCACAGCGTCGGTCGCCGAACGGCCCTGAGGCACGTGCAGGGTGACCTCGGCGTCCAGCTCCACCGTGAGCGCGAACCGTTTGCGCCGGGGGCTGACACGCACCTGCAGCGCCAGACCGTCCACGGCGAGCCGGTCGCCCTCGATGAGGGCGACCGGCGCTGCGGAGTCGAGGATCGAGACGGTCACGCCGCCTATTCTCCCCGTCCCTTCGCCAGGAACGACCCCCGGTTGCGGTTGGCGTGGGCGGCGAGGTTTTCCGCGAGCGCGCGAAGGGGTGCCCAGTCCGTCCCGACGGGCAGCACCTTCCCCTCGACCAGCTCCTTCTCGATCTTGTTGGCGAGAAGGTCGATGTCCTGTCCCTGGCCTTGATATGAGGCCTTGGACATGGTGCGGGCCGCCGTCTCGCACACCGCTTCGGCCAGCTGCCGCAGGTTCACCTCGCTCGTGGTGAGGTCCGGGTTCTCCACCGCTTCCTTGTCCAGCAGGCGGTACACCACCTGCTCCAACGGCGTGAGCCCCGCCAGCCTCGGATCTTCCTCGGTCTGGCGGCGCACCTGCTCGAACAGCGGCCCGAACGCCTGAATCTGCTCGTCGAACCGGCCGGGCATCTCCCTCAGGATCTCCTCCAGCCGCTGCGAGAGCCGGGTGTACTTCTCCGGGTCCTCCCGTTTGACCCGCTCCTCCAGGTGGAAGCGCAGGGCGTGTCCCATCTCGGCCGCGGCCTCGCGCGCGGGCATGGCCCGGACCCGCTCGTCGAACAGCGGCGACACCAGCGACACGGGCGCGATCACCTGGTCGATCTCCGGGCCCTCCAGGTGCTCGGCGATCAACGCGCGCACCTTGCGCCCGTACAGGCGCAGCGTGAAGGCACCGCCCGGCGCGTCGCGGTGGAGCGTACGGATGCGCTTCTGCAGCAGGCTCCACCGGCGGGCCTCGCCTACGTAGTCCAGGCCCCGCTCGTGCGGCAGCACCCGCTCCAGCGTGGCGAGGAACTCGTGCAGCACCGTGTCGAAGCCCATGCGGACGGTCTCGTCCTCGAAGGCCAGGGCGGCGGACCGCACGGCGGCGAAGTCGACGAGATCGGCGTCGATGACACCGGCGTGCTCCTGCAGGTACCGGCGCACCTTCTCCGCAGCCGGCTCCAGGGCGTCGACCTCCACGGACATGCTGCGCATCGTGTCGTCGACGTCGGCCTTCTCGTAGTCGGCGAGCGCGCTGCTCAGATGCTCGAAGACTCCGTAGTAGTCGACGACGTATCCGATCTCCTTGCCCGGCATGGGCCGGTTCACCCGGGCCACGGCCTGGAGCAGTTCGGCGTCCCGGATCGGCCGGTCCAGGTAGAGCACCTGCTCGCGCGGGGCGTCGAAGCCGGTGAGCAGCATGGACTTGACGATCAGGAAGGCGATGGGGCTCTCGGGGTGCACGGGGTCGGGTTCGGCTTCCGGCTTGCCCGGCTGGTCCGTGGCTCCCTGGGACCACGGGTTGCCGCCGGTCCTGGCCGGGGCCTGGGGCTCGGTCACCGGGGCGCGGAAGGGCGTGGTGAGGACCCATTCCGACTCCGGTGGCAGGACGGGGAACGCCTGGTGGAACCGCTCGATGTACGCGGCCTGCCGCACCGGGTCCGTCCAATGCAGCCACTCGCGCCGCTTGCGTTCCTGGCCGGGCGAGATGACCGGCACGAAGTCGATCCGGCGCAGCAGCGACCGGAACGGGTGCGCCTGGAAGAGGTAGCGGGTCCGCCGGTCCATCTCCTCGATCGGCGTTCCGCCGACCGACTCCGGACGGAACGCGACGAGTTCGGCCAGCAGGGCGTCCCGCGCCGCCCGCAGCGCGTGGTGGTACTCGACGGCCGCCTTCCGGCTGACCGCCGCGACCTGCGCCTTGAACCCGCCGCCCGGCAGCACCGTCGTCACCCAGTGCTCCAGCATGTCCTCGGCCTTGGCCCGGATCATCGGCGTCGACTCGGCGACGTCCCTCTCCGTGGGCCACCGGTCGAGGAGCCGGCGCCGCTCCTCGTCGGTGCGGTCGCGGACGAGGTCCTCGAATCGCCGGTCCAGGCCCCGCTGGTCGAGAACCGTCCCCTCACCGGTGCGGCCCTCGTAGCGGATGCGGACGACCACGCCGTCGTGCTCGGCGTCCGCCATCCGGTACTCGTCCAGGAACCCGCGGCCGGGACCGCCGCTGAAGATCCGGCGCGTGTCCTCGGCCTGGCCCGTCATGATGGGGGTGCCGGTGAAGCCGATCTTCGCCGCGTTGGGGATCGCCTTGCGCAGGGCGGCGTGCAGCAGGTTCGTGTGGGACCGGTGCGCCTCGTCGACGAGGACGAGGATGTTCGGGGAGGTGTTGCACTCGGGGAAGTTCGGCACCTTGGGCCGCTTCGCCGCGCGCCGCTCCCGCCGGGCCTTCTCCGCCTCGTCGTACTCGGCGGGCAGGTCCCGGTCGTCGCCGTCCCCCTCCGCCTCGGCCGCGAAGGTGAACCCGCCGGCCCCGTACTTCTGGATCATCGCGAAGACGACCCGCCGACCGCCGTCCCGCAGCAGCCCCGCCATCTGGTCCGCGGTCTTGGCGGTCTCCACCTCGGACTCGCTCAGCCGCAGGGTGCCGGCGAGCTGTTCCTGCAGCTGGGTGCGGTCGGTGACCACGACCACCATGAACTCGCTCAGCCGGTGGTGCAGATGCATCCGGCGGACGAGGAACGTCATGGTGAGGCTCTTGCCGGAGCCCTGGGTGTGCCAGATGACACCCCCTCGCTCGTCCTCGGTGTCCGGGCCGCAGCGCGCCTTGCCGGTGAGCAGCTTGCGGACCGCCTTCTCGGCCGCCCGGTACTGCTGGTGCCGCGCGACGGCCTTGACGGTCCGGGCGCCGCCCGACTCGGTCGGGACGGTCATCGGGATGACGTAGTGCCGGACGACCCTGAGCAGCGACTGCGGGCGCAGGACGACGCCCACCAGCTTGTGCCGCTCGTTGAGTTTGCCCGCGCCGCCCGGCAGTTCGGCGGTGAGCGTCGCCGGGTTCTCCGGCTCGACGCTCCGCCACGGGTGGAAGTGCTCCGGGGTGGAGGTGATCGTGCCGAGGTAGGCGGTCTCCGCCGTCGCGGCCACGAGCAGCTGCACCGTGCGGAAGAGCTCAGGGACCCCGGCGGGCAGCGGCAGGCCGCCGCCGGCCCGTTCGTCGTCGGGCAGGGGGGATCCGGCGTAGTGCCGCAGATCGAGGACGGCACTGCGGATCGGGTCGGCGAGGTCCGGGCTCTTGCACTCGAAGGCGACGAGCGGAATGCCGTTCACGAACAGGACGATGTCGAGGACCGATATTTCACCGGACCGGCTGCGGACACGGAGCTGGTCGACGACGGTGAACTCGTTGCGGTCGGCAAGCTCCTCGTGCCACTCGATGTACTGGACGACGGCGGACGACCCGCCGTGCGCGGCGGACGGCCCGGCCAGCAGGTGGCCGTTGAGGAGGAGGTCGGTGGCGGCGAGGTTGGCCCGGTCGACGCCCTCACCGAGGGAGACGGACGCCAGGGCGGCGATCGACCGCTTGACGTCGTCCGCGTCCATCCACGGCCGGCCGTTGCCGGCGCGGAGGTTGATACGCCGCAGCGCCCTGGAAAGCTGGTCGGTCAGGAACGGGACGCCGGCATCGAGCGTGCCGACGTCCTTGCCGGGGACGTGCTTCCAGCCCATCGCCTCAAGCTGCGCGACGGTCGGCCGCTCCACCTCGTCCCGCTCGACCTGCAAAGCCGCCATTCCCCCACGCCCCTCGCCCGCTCACGACACCGTGCAGGTGATCCATTCTGCGTCATGGCGAGGGACTGGTAAGGGAGTTCGGGCCTCCGGAGGAGTGCGACTACTCGGGGTGATCGGCGCGAGCGGCGTCCGCCTCCAGCCGTGCGCCCCGGCTCAGCGCGACGCGGTGCACGTCGCGCAGGGACTCCGACAGGCGGGCGACGACGTAGCGGAGCTGCTCGGGGGTCGCCGAACGGTCGCCCAGCAGGTCCTCGACGTGACCGAGGAGATCCTCCGCCATGTCGAGCTGCACGCTTTCGACGTTGTCGGCGACGCGGGACACGTAACCCTCGCCGTCACCGATGAGGTAGCAGGGCTGGCCCTCGGCACCGGTCCAGGGGAGCAGCCGGGCGGCCTCGGTGGTGTACCGGATCACGGCGTGACCTCCCTTCCGTGGATGAGGCGCGGGCCGATGTCGATGCCGTGCACGGCGAGCCAGAGGGCACGGCGGCGGCCTCGCTGACGGCGGGCTTCGGCCTGGCGGCGCTCATGCGCCAGGAGGTAGGGCCGGACGAGCGGGCTGTCCTCTCCCCGGAACCGCGGCTCGGGCGCGGGAGCAGGTGCGGGATCGGGTGCGAGCGAAGGCGGTACGGAGAGGGGGTGGGCACACGGCTGGCGATGGCGGCCTGGCGGCGGCCACAAGAGCCGCAGCAGCGGGTCGAGCACCCGGGCGATACAGTGCAACACGTCGTCAACTCCTGTGTAGTTGAGGGCCACGCCCCCGGACCGTTCACGTCGGTCGCGGGGGTCTCGCACGTTCGGCTCCGCTCCGCCGGGCGCGTCCGCCCGCCGGAACTTCACTCCGTAGCGATTCCCTCACAGCGTGGGACCGACAGGGCTACGCTGACCAGGGGGTTCGAGGTGACAGAGCTTTTGTCGCAAAGGGGTTGACGATGACGAACGTCTACGGGGAGTGGCTGAAGGCGCAGCGGGAGGCGTCCGGCCTCACCCAACAGGAGCTGGCCGATCTCGCGATCATGACCCGCTCGCACATCGCCCACATCGAGGCGGGCCGCAGGATTCCGTCGACGGAGGACGCACGGCGGCTGGACGCGGCGCTGGGCACGGGGAACGTGTTGCAGAGCTTCCTGCCGAAGCAGGACGTGGCGGTCGCGGACTACTTCGAGGCGGCGTTGGCCCTTGAGCGGCAGGCGACGGTGATCCAGGAGTTCGCGCTGTCCCTTGTGCCCGGTGTTCTCCAGACTGAGGGGTACGCCCGTGCGGTTCTACGGCCGAGCGTCACCCCTCGGAGTGAAGAGGAGCGTGACAGGCTCCTCGTCACACGGCTGAAGCGAGGAATGATCCTTTCCGACCCGGTCACTCCACTGTTCTGCGCCCTCCTGGACGAGGCGGTACTGCGCCGCCACGTCGGGAGCCCGGAGATCATGGCGGAGCAACTGACTCACATCATCGGCATGGTGGAGTGCGAGCGGGTCCGCGTGCACGTACTCCCCTTCGGGGCGGGCTACCACCCGCTACTTCAAGGGATGCTGTCGCTGATGATGTTCGACGACCAGCCTCCGGTCGCCTACGGCGAGGGGGTGCTCATGGGCAAGATGCACGACTCGCCCGCCCTGGTCGAGACGTTGCAGCGCACCTACACTCTCGCCTTGGGCGACGCACTCCCCCGCAAGGAGTCGCTCGCCCTACTGAGGGCGACTGCAGAGGAATACGGGCACGATGACTGAGCGCACCATCCCGAACGCTGCCATATTGAGCGGCTGGCGCAAGTCGTCGTACAGCAGCGGGGACGGCGGCAGTTGCGTAGAGGTGCTGGACGACTATCCCTCAGGGGTCCCGGTCCGCGACTCGAAGATTCCTGACGGCCCAGCTTTGGTCTTTCGCAACTCCAGCTGGTCGTCTTTCGTCGCTGCCGTCAAAGACATCTGGGCCTGATCAGGACCTACCGCTCAGCAGATCGTCCACGAGCCCTTGCTTCGTGTTCCTCAGCTTCACAAGTTCAGCCTCTTCCACGCGCTGCTGTACAGTCACGGCCGCCAAGCGGTCAAGGATTGCGCGCTGTTCCCGTACCTCGATACAAGGGAACGGGCAGTCGCGGACGTCGTCGCCGTTGATACTGGCTTGAGAAATAGCACTCTTGGCACGCACCCTGAAGTGCTTCTTAGGCAGTGCACTACCCAGCCACATTTCGACGAATGCTGGCACAGCTCGGTCAGCTCGAACCTTACACCGCATCATGTTCGACTCAAAGACTGTCGGTTCAGTCAACTCGCGAACCGACGTGGATTTTCCAACCAGTTCCGGCGTATTCACTCGATTAATGACAATATCACCGACAGCAAGGCCATAGGAAGAGATTTCTGGCGCAGTCAACGAGACTCTCAGCAGGTTCCGAGTGAAGTCCGACGGACCTCCCCTGAAGCTGTCGATGCGGACAATAGGTGTCCCGTCGATACCATACGAAGAAGCCTGTTTATAGATCCCGTTCTGCGGTCCATACTCGATGACATCTTCGAATCGAGTAAGCTCAACACCAACGAGTTGAGCAGCCGTCACACCCTCCCGCACCTGATCCAGCTTGGCGATGGACCGCATAATGGCACGTTCCTGCGCCGCCATCGCGTTGATCACCTCGACGATCCGCCGCTGCTCGTTAAGCGGCGGAATAAGTACGGGCTGCTCCAGATAGTCCCTAAATTTAAGGTTTACTAGACCTGTGGTCTGCTGCTGGTAACGCCAGATCTCAGGTGACCGGTAAACCTTGACGAGAACCTGCACCAGAAAATCTGGATCTACGATTTCCAAGTTTGGCCGCATGGCACGGAAGAAGTTTGAGCAAGCAAACACGCGTCCATCAACATCCCCCCTGTGGAGGGCCACCCTTCCCACAGGGGTCCCCGGACCTCCACCCGATGCCTCAACGATGAGATCGCCAGTGATCAGCCGCTTTCGAGTCACCTCCTGTGCAGAAAATACCCTTGGAGCGGGCTTACTGTAGTCAATGTGGCCTTCATTATTGATATTTGTCGCCCGAAGTACATGCACGTTCGGATTCATAGAGTCCGATGGACTATCCCCCCAAGCGCCTGCAAATACCTCATCCAGGACCTTCGACAGGCGTGTCGTAACCCAGCCGCTAGCTCTCATAGCCGAGCTCCTTCAGGAATCCACTGAACCGCTCAGTAGCTTCCTCACGCAGGGCCTGAATCTCCCGCAGCGAGACCGCGTACTTGTCTGTCCACACCGTGTACGCGTCGATCAACTCCCGCCGGCGCCGGACCATATGGCCTTCCAGCTTGCCCGCCAGGTCGTCCCGCAGCAGGTCGAGCACCACCCGGCGCTCGCCCTCCGGGTCCTGCGCGTACCGCTTTCGCGCCGCGATCAGCCTCGGCGGGTCCTCGGCCAGCTTGGACGGGTCCGGCCAGGGGAACCAGAACTCCGCCTCAAGCTTCTTGATACGCGCCGCGGCCTTCGTGCGTTCCCTCTTCACGTGCGCCAGCTCCGCCAGCTGCTCCACGCTCAGCTCGACCTGTTCCCGTGTGACAGCGTCCTCGTCACCCTCGGTCTCGCCGTCCTCCGAAGCCTCCGGCTCGGCGTTGAGTTCCTTCCAGCGGGCGTCCAGCTCCGCCTTGCGGGCGTCCGCCTCGGCCAGTTCCGTGAGGAACTCCGGGACGATCGCCGCGACCACCTTGTGGTCGTACGCCTGGCGCCGCTCCGCCGCCGTGCGCTTGCGCAGCTTCCGGGTCCTGGGGTCCTGTTCGGGCGCGAGCATTGTCTCGACGTTCTCCACCCAGCCGTCGAGGACCCCGGCGAAGCCGTTCTCCGACAGGGCCAGCAGGTCGTACTTGGCCTCGTACCACCAGCCGGCCACCGCGCCCGCGAGCGCGTACCGGTCGAGCAGGCCGATCCCGCCGAGCCAGTCGACGAAGGAGTCGATGAGCGAACTCCGTACGGCCATCAGCGCCGCCTTGCGCTCCGAGGCCGTCAGGTCGGCCAGGCGCTCGTCGGTGGCGGCCACGGCCTCCAGGTGGCGGGCCTCCTCGTCCCACCACTTGGCGAAGGCCCGCCGCAGCTCCTCCTCGCGGGGCCGCGCCAGCTCCGCCAGCCGGGCGGCGTCCGGGCGCTCGCCCTCTGGGAGGAAATCCACGTACTGCGGGTCGACCGGGTCCCGTTCGGCGAACAGGTCCTCCAGCCGGATTCCGTAGGCGTCGAGCAGGTCCCGCTTGGCCTCGATCTCCGTGCGCGGCATGCCGCCCGTCAGGTGGGCCCGCACGTCCTGCGGCTCCGGCGGGGGCGTGTTGTCGACGTAGCGGCGGATGTTGAGGTTGTAGTCGTTCTCCCGCAGTTCCTCGCGCGCGACCACTCGCGCGAAGCCGGGCACGTCATCGTACGCGCGGAACGTGGTGACGATCTTCTCCGCGTGCTCGGGCAGGAGGACGTTCTGCGCCCGCTCCGCGTGGTACTCGCGGTCGGCGTTGACGAAGAGGATCCGGCCCTTCTTCTTGGCGTCCCTCCTGCCGGGCGGGCGGAGGACCAGGATGCAGGCGGGGATGCCGGTGCCGTAGAAGAGGTTCGGGGCGAGGCCGATGACCGCCTCGATCGCGTCCTTCTCAATCAGCTCGGCGCGGATGTCCCGCTCGCCGCCGCCCCGGAAGAGCACACCGTGCGGCATGACCGTGATGACCATGCCGCCGCGTCCCTCCTGCTTGGTCATCCAGAGCATGTGCTGGAGGAACATCAGGTCGGCCTTGCCGCGCTCGCTCGTCGCGCCGTACTTCGCCCGCTCGGCCTTGTGCGGGTAGTGCTCGTACGAGTAGTCCATGGAGAACGGCGGGTTGCTGAGCACGCCGTCGTACCGGTCGTCGTCGGACTTCGGGACGTGCGCCGGCTCCGACAGGGTGTCGCCGGTGCGCAGGTCGAAGCGGGTGCTGACGCCGTGGAGCACCATGTTCATCGTGGACATGATCCAGGAGCCGCTGTTGGCGTCCTGACCGGCGAAGAACATGTTCTCGGTGTCCCCGCCGTGCTCCTCCACGTACTCCTTGGCGTGGATGAGCATGCCGCCCGAGCCGACGCAGGGGTCGTAGATGCGCGTGCCGTCCTTGGGGTCGAGCAGCTCGACCATCATCCGGACCACGGCACGCGGGGTGTAGAACTCTCCGCCCTTTCGGCCGGCCGTGTCGGCGAACTCCTTGATCAGGTACTCGTAGGCGGCACCGATCAGGTCCGGGAACTCGAAGTCCTCCGTCCGCAGCCGTACCCGCCCGAAGTGGGCGATCAGCATCCTCAGCCGCTGGTCGGCGAGCTTCGCCGTGCCGGCCGTGGCGCCCGAGCCGCCGATACGGTTGAAGTCGAGCTGGTCGAAGAGGCCTCTGAGCTTGGCGTTCTGCCCTTCGAGGGCTTGGAGGGCGGGCCTCAGCCGCGTCTCGTTGATGTTGTGGGTGCCGGACGCGATCCTGGCCCAGCGAGCCTCCTTCGGGACGAAGAGGGCCCCGTCCTCGCTGTACGGCGCCGGGCGCTCCAGGTAGCCCTCCAGCCGCTCCCCGGTCATGCCCAGCACGGTCTCCGCGTGCTCTCTGATCCGCTCGCGTGCCGCCTCGAACTCGTCGTTGGCCCGCTTCAGGAACAGCAGGCCGAAGATGTAGTCCTTGTACTCGGAGGCGTCCATCGTGCCGCGGAGGATGTCCGCGGCGGCGAACAGATGCCGCTCCAGCTGCGCGAGCGTGAGCTTGGCCACGTCACCGTCTTCCCTACGACCCGATACGACGAGGGAACCCTACGGCGACTCGGAGCGGAGCTCATAACCGTGAGCGCGACCAGCCGCTTCGCGTCAGTACCCGGTGACTCTGAGGCCCTTCTCGACGAAGACGTACACGTCCGTGTACGGGTCGCGCCGGTCCATCTGCACGTGGGCGGGGTGTTGGGCGTTGATTCTCTGCGCCCACCTTTTCGCCTGGGCGAAGCTGCCCCGCGGGAGCTCGTCCGGCCGCATGTGCTTGAGCGCCTCGGGCGTCCCGGTGAAGGGGAGCTGCCTCACGACCTCCCCGCACACACCGCTGAACTTGCCGTGCACCGGCTTGTGGTGGAGCAGCCGCCACAGCTCGAAGCACGGGTGCGAGAAGGCGACCTGCACCCCCGCCTCGTCGGCGAGCCTCAGGGCCTCGGGGATCTGCTGGTGCTCGTCGCGGTCGAAGAGGCACCAGACCTCCGGCCACAACTTCTCGTCCAGCTTCGCCTTCCTCGCGGCGCGTGTCTCCTCGCGCATCAGCCGTGCCGCCGCTTCGACCAGCACGATCGGCTTGCGCTGCGATCCCGGCGCGGACGCGTTCGCGATCCGGACCTCGACACCCGTGTCGGCGGGCTTGCCGCGCACGATCTCGATGTACTGCGGCTCGGTCACCTGGCCCTCGGTGAAGACGTGGACGATCCTGTAGCGCCGCTGCCCCTTCTTCGCGGGGCCCAGCGAGTCCTTCCCCCTCGTGCGTGCCATCAGCCGCCGCTCCGCTCCGTCCCGGAATCGCGTTCCCGCTCGTTCGCCGCCAGCAGCCGCCGGGCGATCTGGCCCTCCAGCAGTGCGGGGACCGCCCCGAAGGCGCCTGCCAGGTAGGACTTCATCAGGTCCTCGTCCTCGCCCGGGGAGGCCGCGGTGAGCGGGTACAGCTCGGTCGCCCCGTCCTCGTCCTTCTCGGTGAGCCACACCTGGGCGGGCTCCAGCAGGCGGCCCCCGCTCGGCGTGGTGAGCACGGAGGGGTCGTGCGAGGTGAAGACGAGCTGCGCCCCCCTGGGGTTGGCCCGGGGGTCGTGGAACAGCCGGATGACCTCGGCGGCGAAGCGGGGGTGCAGGCTGGCGTCGAGTTCGTCGACGAGCAGGACCGCTCCCTCGTCCAGGGCCAGCAGCAGCGGGCCGAGGAGGGCGAACCAGGAGCGGGTTCCGTAGGACTCGTCCCGCCAGTCGAGGGGGACGTCGCCCGTGGCGGACCGGTGGGTGAGCCGGACCTCCGGTCGGCCTCCGGGGCCTTCGACGGCTTCCGCTCCGGTGATGCCGAGGTCCGCGACCCGCAGCAGCTCGTTGATGCGGCGGGCGCGCCCGCCGGTCAGTTCACGGGTCGTGAACGTCTCCCTCTCCACCCGCTCGACCTCGGGGTTGACCAGCCAGAGGTTGCGGCGGAACCAGTGGAAGAGGGGGGTGAGCTGCGGGTGGTTGTCCGTGCCGGCGGTGGAGAGCACCAGGGCGTTCGGCCGGGTGCGGCGCTCCAGGCCCGCCCGGTCCCGCACGCGGGCGCCCGGCCAGTCGTAGACCTTGGCGCGCGAGGCGTCCCGGTCGAGCCACACCTGGCGGTGGCCGCGCGGGTAGCAGTGCAGCCACTCGGCCTCGACGCGCTCCGGGCCCAGTTCGAAGCCGTACGTCCAGCGCACCCCGTCGAGGACGAGGTCCACCTCGTAGAAACTGGGCTCCGCGTCGCCCCTGCCGCTCAGTGCGAAGGGGGTCCGGTCCGTTCCGTCGTAGGCGGCCCAGCGTGCGTAGGAGTTCTGCACCGCGCCGCTCATGTCGGTCATCGCGGCGAGGACGTTCGACTTGCCCGAGGCGTTGGCGCCGAAGACGCCCACCAGGGGGAGCACCCCGATCGCGCCCCCGGCCAGTTCGACGCGCCGCGCCGCGGCGCTCGGCTCGTCCCCGGACACGACGAACGTCAGCTCCTGCTCGTCGCGCAGTGACCGCACGTTGGCCGTGCGGAATCTCAGCAGCATGCCGGCCCCTCTCCGCCGCCAGCGTAGTGGCTGGGGTGGCGGCGGGTACCGCCGAGACGAGCCCGGAAGGGGCCCGGGCCGCCCCTGATGCCTGAGCGCCCGCCCCCACCGTTCGGCGCGGGGTGATCGGTGATGACGCCGGGCTGCCGTCCCGGGCCCGAGGCGCCGGCTCCGGTGCCGGTTCCGATGCCGGACCCGTGGTCGCCCGTACTGCCCGTACCGCCCGGAGCCACCGACCGGGGGCGCGACCGGCCCGTCAGTCGGCGGAGGCCATGAAGTCCAGCATCCTGCGGTTGACTTCGTCCGCCTGGTCGATCTGGGGTCCGTGGCCGGTGCCGGAGACGATCTCGGCGCGGGCGCCCGGTATCAGGCGCGGGACGCGCTCGACCTGCCTGCGCGGGTGCACCAGGAGACTCCGCTTGCCGAGGACCAGGTAGAGCGGGGTGCGGATGGTGGACAGTTCGTCGTCGGACAGGGGCAGCGGGGCGGGACGGCGTACCCGGTAGGCACGGACGCCCTGCCTGATCATGGTGCGCAGCTCCGGCACGACGAGGACCGGTTGCTCCAGCCAGGCCGCCAGCCGCGGCCGCAGGGCTTCGGGCGCGAAGGTCGCGAAGAGGCTGGCGAATATCCAGGCGAAGAAGCGCGGCCCGACCTTCTCCAGGCCCCCGGGGTCGAGCAGGGTGACCGAGGCGAGGCGTTCGGGCCTGCGGTGCGCCTGGTTGAGGGCGAGCCATCCACCGTAGGAGGCGCCGACCAGGTGCACGCGGTCGAGTCCGAGTCCGGCGAGCGTCTCGTCCAGCCACCGTGCGGCGTCCTCGGGTCGGTCGAGAGGTGCGCGCTGGACGCTGCGTCCCGGGTCGCCGGGGGTGTCGACGGCATAAACCGGGCGGGCGGCGCTGAGCGCGGGGGTGTTCGGGTACCACATGGCGGAGCAGGAGCCCGCCCCGTGGACCAGGACGACGGGGACGCGCGAGCGGGCGGCCGGGTCGGCGGGTCCGTACGTGTAGACGTGGGTGGTGCCGAAGGACGTCTCCACGTCCGTCTCCGCCGAGGCGGGCGCGCCCAGCGCGTACACCGCGTCGCAGGCGGCGAAGTAGCGGTCGCGCCGGGCGTCGTCCACGAATCGGCCGACGTCCGTCTGGGTTCGGGCGGGACTCCGGTACACGGTCACCTCCGGCTGCGATCTTCTGTGGTACGAACGTACCACCAATTTGGTACGGATGTACCATCAAGGGGCGGGGACCTCCGCGGCGACGAGGAACGAAGGAGCGGCCGATGCCCAAGCGCGTGGACCACGCGGAGCGGCGCGCCGAGATCGCCGGAGCCCTCCTCCGTGTGGCGGCACGGCGCGGGCTGCACGCCGTCGGCATGCGCGACGTGGCGGCGGAGGCGGGCGTGTCGCTGCGACTGGTGCAGTACTACTTCGAGACCAAGGAGAAACTGCTGCTCCACGGCTTGCGGCACCTGACCGGGAGGTTCGGGGAGCGCGTCGCCGCCCGCGTCCGGGCGGCCGGCGCCGATCCGGGGCCGCGCGCGGTGGTCGAGGCGATGCTGACGGCGGCGCTGCCGACGGACGAGGAGAGCCGCGTCTTCCACCTCGTCTACACCTCGTACGCCGTGCTGTCCGTCACCGACCGGGCGCTCGCCGCCCAGCCCTTCGTCAGGGACCCCGACGCCGCCGAGAGCGCCCTGGTCGGACTGCTCCGGCAGGCGGAGGAGGAGGGCCTCACCCGGCCCGGCGTGGACCCCCGGCTGGAAGCCGTCAGCCTGCTCGCCCTGTCCGCGGGGCTCGGCACCGGCGTCCTCGTCGGGCAGCGCGGCCCGGAGGAGGCCGCCGCGATCCTCGGACACCACCTGGACCGGATCTTCCGGGACGACCCCGCCGGGCCGCGGGGGTGACTTCCCGGGCGGGCGCCACGGCACCCGCCGGACGCGGCGGCGCCGGGGGACGAACGAAGGCGTGGCCCCTCCGCGTCCTCGCGCCCGACCGCACCCCCCACACGCGCCGGTGCGGGCCCGCCCCGAACTCCCGCCGGCGTGCCGCTCGGCGCCCGTACGGCCTCGGTGACCGCCGGACGGCCTCGCCGCCGCATCACGAGCGGGGACTCCCCCTCTGCCGTGGACGAAACCGCCGCGGCCCCCCAGACCGTCCGTACGAACACCACGGTGTCTCGCACCCGCCCACCCACAAGCCNCCCCGCCCTCCCCGCCTCCGTTTCCCGGCGGGGAGGACGGGGGCCTTCCTCGCGTAAGGCTCCGCATGCCCCTGCACTACGACGCCTGCACGTTCGGCTACCGGTACCGCTCACGCCCCGTCCTCGACGGTCTCACCCTGCGCATGCCCCCCGGGCACACGGTCCTCCTGGGGCCCAACGGAGCCGGCAAGAGCACCCTGCTCTCCCTGGGGGCCTCCGCCACCCGCCCCGGCAGCGGCCGTGTCCTCTACCGCGGCCTCGACCCCGCCGTGCGGCGCCAACGCGGCCCCTACCGGCGGGCCGTGGCCTGGCTGCCGCAGAAACCGGACTTCCTGCCGGGCATGACCTGCCACGAACACGTCGCCTACGCGGGCTGGCTCAAGGGCATGAGCGAGAAGGCCGCCTGGCGCGCCGCCCCGCAGGCCCTGGAGCGCGTGGGGCTCGACGACCGCGCCCGCCACCGGATCGACCGGCTCTCGGGCGGGCAGCAGCAGCGCGTCGCCATCGCCCAGGCGCTCGTGCACCGCGCCGAAGTGCTCCTGCTGGACGAACCCACGGTCGGGCTGGACCCCCGGCAGCGCGAGACCTTCCTGAGCGTCCTGAACGACTTACGCGGATCGGTGCACGTCGTCCTGTCCACCCACGACGTCGCCGACCTCGACACCGCCTTCGACCACGTCGCGGTCCTCTCCGAGGGCCGTGTCCGGTTCTCCGGGACCATGGACGAGTTCACCGCGCACGCCGAACCGGGCTGCGCCCCCGGCCGCCACCTGACCAGCGCCTACATCTCCCTCACCGGAGGCGCGGCATGCTGAAGTGGGCCGAACTGCGCGCCTCCGCGGTGCTGTGGCTGATCCTCCCGGCCGCCTCCTACCTGTGGCTCTACCTCGACTCGTACGGCATGGCGTGGTCCTCCCGCTACGGGGTCCAGTCCGGGGAACTCGCCTCCGTCGGGGTCGCGGTGACCGCTCCGGTGATGGCGGCGGGAGCCGCCTGGGCCGCGGGGCGCCACCGCCGACTGGGCCACATGGACGCCACGAGCCCCCGTCCGGTGTGGCGGCGCCTGGCGCGCGCCACCGCTCCCCTGTGGGTGCTGCACGCGGTGCTGTCCGCCACCGCGCTCGTCATCGCCCGGGTGAAGGTCGGAGTGTGGCCGAGCGGGCCCGGGTGGCTCGCCGTCGCCCACCTGGTGCTGCTGCCGGCCGGGTGGCTGGCCATCGGGTGGTGCGCGGGCAGGGCGCTGCCCAGGAGCGTGGCCGCGCCGCTGCTCGGGATCGGCTGCTGGGCGTGGCTGGCCTTTCCCCAGTCCTTCACCGCGCCCTGGTGGCGGCATGTCAACGGGTTCGTCGCGACGCTCTCGGACCCGACCGTGACGCAGGTTCCCACGGTGTACTTCGTGGCGTGGGCCGTCACCGCCTCCCTGGTCCTGGCGGCGTGGCTCATGACCGGGCGGCGGCGCCGGATGGGTGTCGCCGCCGGTGCGGCCGTCGTCGCCGGGGCCCTCGCGGGCGGCGGATGGGCGGTGGACGGATGGGGGTACGGGGGGCACGTCCGGGCGCGCGGCACCGCCCTCGTGTGCGTCGGCGAAGCGCCCCGGGTGTGCGTCCCGCCGGAGTACCGGCCCTACGCGGACACGCTGCGCCGCGACACCCTCGAACCGCTCGCCCGTGTGGAACGGGCCGGTGTGGCCCCTCCCCGCGAGCTGCGCGTCCTCTCCGAGGACGCCCCCGTCCCGCCGGGGGTGTGGCCGCTGACCCACTGGTCTCCGCCTCGGAGCCACCCCGGCGGCGCCACCCGGTCGGGGCCGGACGTCCTGGTCCGACCGCTCATCGCGGGCGTGGCGGCCCAGGGCGGGAAGAAGGCGTGCGTCATGGACGGAACGACGCCCGCGTACTGGGCGGCACTGGTCACGACCGGTGAAGAACGGCCGCTCCCGGCCGACCTCGCCCCCGGCCGGCGGCGGGAACTGGAGGACCTGCGGCGCAGACCCGCGGCGCAGCAGGTCGCGTGGTTCACCCAGGCCGTTCGGGGCGACCGCTACTGCTGGTCCGAGAAGCTGCTGTGAGGCTCCACCTCCTGACGGTGCGCCGCTGGTGGGTGGCGGCGGTCGGCCTGGCGGCCATGGCCGTCGCCGCGGGAACCGAGGGCCTCCTCGTCCCGGTGCCGACACTCACCGGAGGCATGAGCGGCGCACCCGCCCGCTACTTCAGCCCCGTCCTGCTCGTCGGGGCACTGGTGTACGTGTGGGACCGGCGCCTGCACACCGCCGAGACCACCACGGTCCGGCACCCGCACCACACCGACCACGTGCTCGTCCTCGCCACCCTGGCCGTGGGCTGTCTCGTCACCGGCGGGCAGGAGGCGCGCAACGCGGTGCTCCTTTCCGGTGTGGCGCTCGTCGTGCACCGGCTGGCGAACGCCGCGGCCGCCACCCTGAGCGCCCTCGTCGTCCTGGTCGCGGTGCGGGTGGCCGGGCGGGGTATCGGGGTGAACGGCGAGCCGGCGCACACCTGGTGGGCCGTTCCGCTCCATCCGGCGGACGGCCTCGCCGGGTGGGCGGCGGCCTCGGCCGTACTGGCGGCGGGCATGGCATGCCGGACGCCGCGCCCGGGGCGGGCACCGGGACCGCCCGCCTGAACGAGCCGCGTGAGCGAGCCGCGTGAGCGGTCGGTCGTGCAGTCGGTCGGTTGCGCGGTCGGTCGGTCGCGCGGTCGGTCGGTCGTGTGGTCGGTCAGTCGCGCAGTCGGTCGGTCGTGCGGCCGGCCGGTCGCGCGGTCGTACGCGGCCGGACCGCGGTCGCCGCCGGGCGGGGCCCACGGCCCTGGAGGCCCAGGCCCTGGTGGGGCCCACGGCCCCGGGCGGGGGTTCAGAGCCTGTCGGCCGTCCGGACCCGGTGGAGGTGGACGAGGACGTCGTAGGCCCGGCCGACCGCGAGGGTGGGCAGGGGGTCGGGGGTGAAGGTCGAACCGGCGTCGTAGACCTGCCGGGGCCGGTCGAGCCAGGTCCGGGCCCCGGCGGGTGCCGTCCGCAGGTCCAGGTAGAAGTCCCGGTACGCGACCCGGTCCAGGGTGTGCTCGTGCATGCCGGGGCGCGCCGCCGGGACGGTGACCGGCTTCCAGTCGCCGTCGAGGGAGGCGTCCTTGGTGAGGAAGGAGCCGCCGGCGAAGGTGAAGCCGATCGCCGCGTAGTCGCGGCCCAGGCGGTCGCGCAGCACGGCGCCCTGGGTGCGCGGGTACAGGTCGGGGTGGGTGGACAGGTAGCCGACGTGGCCGTTGTGGGCGGACAGCAGCATCCGGTGGCCGGTCCGGCGCTGCCACCACAGCACGTTGTCGGCCATGGCCTGGTCGCGCAGGCGCTCCGCGGCCGTGACCGAGGCGGGGTCGGCGAGGTCGACGGTGGCGAAGGCGAAGGTCTGCGCGATGTTCCGGGCGTGCTGCACGGTCCACGCGTAGTCCCCGTCACCGGCCTCCCCGTACCCGGCGACCAGGTCGAGGGCCTCCCGGGCCCGCGCGGCGTCCTCCTCGCGCTCCGCGAGCGGCTTGCGCAGGTGGGCGAAGACATCGTCGAAGGGGCGCAGCTGCGCGTACAGCTCCTCAAGCCGGGGCAGCGCCTCCGGCCTGGTCGTGGCGACGGACGACAGGACCCGTTCGAAGATGTGGTCGCCGAGTCCCGGCGCCCCGAGGTCGTCGCCCACGAAGTGGACCCGGCGGTCGGGGTGGCGGTCGTTGTGGTCGCGCATCCAGCCGATCAGGCGGACGAACTCCTCGCGTTCCCAGGGGGATCCGGCCAGCGTCTCCCGTGCGATCCGCCGCGGGTCGCCGGGGCCGCCCTGGAGGTACTCGTCGATCCTGAGCCCGGCCGACCAGCTCATCTCCAGGGCGAAGGCGGTGAAGCCGCGCTCCTCGACGAGGTGCCGGAAGACGCGGTGCTTCATGGCGAAGAACTCGTGCGAACCGTGCGTGGCCTCGCCGAGGCCCACCACCTTCGCGTCTCCGACCATGGCGGCCAGCGCCCGCAGGTCCGCCGTCGGACCGCCGGGGTCCGTGGAGCGCAGCGGGTGCGCGACGCGCTCCAGGGAACGCACGACGCCCGCGGGGGACGCCGGGGGCGTGAGGGACGCGGGAGGCGCGCCGGGTACGGCGGGCGGGCGCGGGGCCGCGGAAGCCGCCGGGGCGAACGCCGCCGTGGCGGCGAACGCCGCCGTGAGCGCGAGCAGTCCTCGTCGGCCGATCGGCTTCCCGTACCCGTGCATGTGATCGCTCCTCGTGTGCGGCGGCTCCCCGAGCCGATGCGTCGATCCTCCTGCGTCGCGGCGCGGGCCGCGCTGGGGTCTCCCGGCGTCTCGGTCCGGGGGACCTCCCCCGCGACCGGCGGGGGAACGTCCCCGCCGTTCCCGGTGCCGGCCGGCCGCCGCACCGCCGGCCGTCTCGGCACCGCCAGTCAGCGGCGGCTCCCCGGGGACCGGACGTCGAGGTCGCCGTGGGCCGACAGGGTGCGGGCCAGGTCGCCGGGGCGGTTGCGCAGGGTGGCGTCGAGGAAGGCGAGCGTGGGCGCGGCGACGGCGCGCGGGCTTTCGGCGCGGCCGAGGGAGCCGACCGCCGAGGGCACGGGCGGCAGGTACAGGGGGCCGTCCATGAAGGTGAGGTGGGTGGTGCCGGGGAGGGTGAGCCGGTAGCTCGTCGCGGTGTTGCTCCCGAGGGCCTCGGCGAGCCGGGGGAGGTAGCGCGGGTCGGTCTCGGGGGTGACGGTCTGGGTGNGCGCNANNANCGGNCNGNGGANNNGGCGGGGGAGGTGGGGCCGTGGGGGTAGCCGTCCAGGTCTATGACGGCGTCGAACCGGTGGTCCTGCCGGGCCGCCTGCAGGGCGGCGGCACCGCCCATGGAGTGACCGGTGACCGCGACCCGGCCGGTGTCCAGGCGTCCGGCGAGCGGGGCGGTGGCCCCGTCCCGGCCCGGGCTCTCCAGCCGGGTGAGGACGAAGCGGAGGTCGGCGGCCCGGACGGCCGTCCAGCGGGCCGACAGCTCGCCGTCCCTGGCGCGGTCGCCGGTGGAGACGGTCCTGGTGCGGATCGTCCGGCCGTCGGCGAGGACGACGGCGGCGGAGTCGTACGGGTGGTCGAGGGCGGCGACCACGTAGCCGTGGCTGGCCACCTCCTCCGCCCAGGCGGTGTTCTGGGTGCGCACGCCGCCCGATCCGGGGGAGAACAGCACGACCGGGAACCGTCCGCCCCCGCCGGCCACCGGGGCGTCGGGGACCGAGCGGGTACGGGCGCGCGGGACGCCGTCGACCAGGAAGCCGGGTATGCCGACCTGCCGGGCGAGGGCGTCGGCGACGGTGCGCGCCTCGTGCTCGGTGCGCCCCAGGTACCGGGCCCGCCGCACGTCCTCGGGGCCGCCGCTCGCGGGGTACCAGAGCTGGACGACGACCGTGCGCCGGTCGTGCGGGTCGGCGGTGAAGCCCTCGGGGCGGTGCGGGTCGGTCCACTGCACCACCCGGGTGCCGACCGCGAAGCGGCCCGACGGCTCGGGGAACACGGGTACGGGGAAGGCCCAGGCGGCGGCCGGGCCCGCCGCGACCAGGCCGGCGCAGACCGCCGTGCCCGGCAGCGCCACCCACCACCGGGCCCGCCGTGCCGGCCGGCCGGTGCGGCGCCGCAGCAGGGGGGCGAGGGCGAACGGCGAGGCGACGGCGGCGCCCGCCAGCACCGGCAGCATCTGCCAGCGGACGCCCGTCACGGCCAGCGCGATCACGGACGGCACGAGCACCGCGCCCGCCGCGACCACGGCGCGCGGGCGGGCGGCGGGCGGGAGCCAGCGCGCCGTCACCAGCGCGACGGCGCCCAGCAGGGCGAGGAACTCCAGGGGGGACATGTGCAGCCCCGCGACGATCTCGGTCACCGGGTCATCCTCCGGGCGGGGTGCGCGGTGCCGCATCGGTCCCGGGTCTCCACCGTGTGCGACCGGAGTGGCAGTTCGAGGCGCCTCCCCATGCGACCGGAGTCGTACACGGGCGCCCTGCCCGTGCGACCGGAGTCGCATGCGGGCCGCGCCGGGCGGGGGGCCGCCTGGCGACCGTGAGGGGTGGCGGGGCTTTCCCGCGGTCGTACCTCGGCGCGGCGCCCTCGGACGGCGGTCTTCGGACGGCGGTCTTCGGACGGCGGTCTCCTGTGCCGCGCGGGACGGCGGCCTGCCGTGGCGGGGTCGTGTCGCACACCCGACGGCGCGGGGTGCGGGCCGCCCGTGCCCGGCCCGCTTGCGGCCCGCGCGCGGTGGCCCGACCGGGGGTCCTTCCGGGCCGTTCCGGGGTCCTTCCGGGTCCGCTCCGGGTCCGCTCCGGGGCCGTTCCGGGGCCGTTCCAGGGCCCCTCCGGGTCTCGGCGGATGCCCCGGGCCGTGCGGGATGTCACTCTGGACACCGAAGTGAACCGATGGGTAACTTGGCTGCCCGTACTACTGAGCGAGCGCTTAGACGAGTCGAGGCCCCTGGCCCCCGCACACCGGAGGAGTCCCACCGTGCGCCGTACCGTATTCACCGAGGACCACGAGGCGTTCCGGGACACGATCCGCGCCTTCATCGAGGCCGAGGTCGTCCCCGTCTACGACGAGTGGTTCGCCGCCGGCCAGGCGCCGCGCGACTTCTACTACAAGCTCGGCGACCTGGGCATCTTCGGCATCAACGTCCCCGAGGAGTTCGGCGGCGCCGGGCTGGACACCCACAAGTTCGAGGCCGTGCTGTACGAGGAGACGGCCCGCGCGGGCGTCACCTTCGGCGGCTCCGGGGTGCACGTGCTGCTCGCGCTCCCCTACATCAAGATGCTCGCCACCGAGGAGCAGAAGCGGCGCTACCTGCCGAAGTTCGTCACCGGCGAGGAGATGTGGGCGCTGGCGATGACCGAGCCGGGCACCGGCTCCGACGTCGCGGGCATGAAGACCACCGCCAGGCTCTCCGAGGACGGCACGCACTACGTCCTCAACGGCGCCAAGACCTTCATCACCGGCGGGGTCCACGCCGACCGCGTCATCGTCTGCGCCCGCACCTCCCCGCCGCGCGAGGACGACCGCCGCTTCGGCATCTCGCTGTTCGCCGTGGACGCCAGGTCCGAGGGCTACTCCATCGGCCGCAAGCTGGACAAGCTGGGCCTGCGCACCTCCGACACGGCGGAGCTGGCGTTCGTCGACGTGAAGGTCCCCGCGGAGGACCTGCTCGGCGAGGAGAACGAGGGCTTCCACTACCTCGGCCGGAACCTGCCGTCCGAGCGCTGGGGCATCGCCTTCGGCGCGTACGCGCAGGCCAAGGCCGCCGTCCGGTTCGCCAAGGACTACGTGCGGGAGCGCACCGTCTTCGGCAAGCCGGTGGCGCACTTCCAGAACACCAAGTTCGAACTGGCCGCCTGCCAGGCCGAGGTGGACGCCGCCGAGGCCGTCGCCGACCGCGCCCTGGAGGCCCTGGACGCCGGCGAGCTGACCCCCGCCGAGGCCGCGTCCGCCAAGCTGTTCTGCACCGAGGTCGCCCACCGCGTCATCGACCGCTGCCTCCAGCTCCACGGCGGCTACGGCTACATGAACGAGTACCCGATCGCCCGCCTGTACGCGGACAACCGCGTCAACCGGATCTACGGCGGCACCAGCGAGGTCATGAAGTCGATCATCGCCAAGTCGATGGGCCTGTAGGACCGGCCCGGCCGGACACACGGCGCCCTCCCCGGTCCGCCCCCTCCCGGGCGGGCCGCGGGGCGCCCTGCCGNTTNNCCGGGGGTGCGGGCCGGGCGGGCCGCACGGGCCGGGATACGGGCCGGACCGCCGGAACGCGGGCCGGACCGCCGAAACACGGGCCGGCCGTCCGGCGCCGGTCAGAGCAGTCCGGCCGCGTCCAGCAGGTAGGCGGTGAGGGGCTCGTAGAAGCGGGGATCGACGACGTGGTCGTCGAGGGGGACGACGACCTGGAGGACGCCCTCGGCCTCGCCGATGAAGAGGGCCGGGTCGTTGCAGTCCGCGTAGCCGACCGTGTCGATGCCCCACCGGCCCGCGCGGCCCGCCCAGCCGTGGTCGGCGACGACCAGGTCGGGAAGGGGTTGGCCGAGGGCGCGCAGCCCGTCGAGGACCGCGCTCATCGGCTCCGGGGAGTGGGTGTGCCACAGCGTCGCGCCCCGTTCGAACACCGCCACGTCCGCGAACTGCACCACGTACCCCTCGTCGGCGGTGAGCCCGCCGGGGATGCGGACGACGTCGCAGCCGGCGGCGCGCAGCGCGGCGGCGGTGCGGCTGTGCACGTCGAGGAGCGAGCCGGGGTGGCCGGTCGCGAAGAGGACCCGCTGCCGGGCCGCGGCGGCCTTGCGGAGGCGGGCGGCCATCCGGTCCAGGGCGTCGACCGTGAGCTCGGGGTCGATGGTGTCCTGGCCTGCGCGGTGCCCGGGGTCGTCGTTCACTCCGCACCGCTCGGCCATCACCGCGAGCACGTCCTGCTCGTCGGCCCAGCGGTCGCCCAGCTCCAGGCCCAGCCAGTAGTGGCGGTCGCCGTTCGCGAGCTTGCGGTAGTGGGCGAGGTTGTTGTCGCGCGGGGTGGCGACGTCTCCCGCGATGCGCGTGCGGACGAGGTGCTCGACGAGGGCGGCGCGGCTGGGTATCGGCATGGCCCCCATTGTGCCGCCCGCCCCCGGCGGCGGCCGGACCGTACGGCCGCGCGGCGGGCCGGGACCTTCGGCCGCATGGCGGGCCGGGACCTTCGGCCCCGTGTTCGGTGAACCCGCCCGTAACCCCCGCGCCGCCGGGCAGACTGGCGCCCGCCACCCCACCCCGCCCGGGACGCGGACGTCCCCGAACGGCCGGGCCGCCGTGCCCGGCACCGTTGAAGAAAGGCACCTCCTTGAAGCGTGCGATACGCGCCGTCGCCCTGGCGGCGGCCGCCCTGCCCCTCACCGCGCTGCCCGTGAACGCGCAGGCCGCGTCCACGACGGGGGCCCTGATGATCACCCACGTGCGGCCCAACACCGCGGGCGCGGACGTCAGGGACGGCCGCCAGCTCAACCTGAACGGCGAGTACTTCCTGATCAGGAACGTGACCACGCGGACGGTGAACACCGGCGGCTACGTCCCCGACATCACCTCCAACACCTACGGCCGCGCGCTGCCCTCGTACAACCTGCCCGCCGGCGCCAAGGCGTACGTGCACACCGGCAGCGGCACCAACCACCGGGACAGCAGCGGCTGGCACCACATCTACCGGGGCTACGCGCGGCACGTCCTGCCCAACGACGCCCGGTCCCGCACCCCCGACCTGCGGCTGAAGAGGCCGGCGAGCCCGGACGACAACACGTCCACCGGCTCCATCAGCTCCTGCAACTGGAACCTCGCGGCGGACGGCACCACGTACGCCTGCTGACCCGGACGCGGACGCGGACCGGGGGCCGGGTGCGGCGGCACCGACCACCGCACCCGGCCCCTCACGCGTCCGCGCGCCGGCCACCGGGCGAGGCCACCAACAGCGACGCGGCCGAGAACATCGACGTCATGTGGGTCCCCGGAAAGGCGGTGCCCCGCTTCATTCCCGTCGATACGATCTTTCCACCCATCCTGGCCGCCCTGGAGGAGCAGACGTGACGCAGCAGAACACGGACGAGCGACCGGGCATCGCCGCCGCGGTCGTCGTGGACAAGGGGCGCGTGCTGATGGTGCGCCGCCGGGTCAGCGAGGGACAGCTCTCCTGGCAGTTCCCGGCCGGCGAGGTCGAGCCGGGCGAGGCCCGCGAGGACGCCGCCGTACGGGAGACCCGGGAGGAGACCGGGCTGACCGTGGCGGCCGTGAAGCCGCTCGGCGAGCGCGTCCACCCGAAGACGGGCCGGCTGATGTCGTACACCGCCTGCCGGGTGCTGGACGGCACGGCCCACGTTGCGGACACCGAGGAACTGGCCGAACTGGCGTGGGTCGCCCGTGGCGAGATCCCGCAGTACGTGCCGTACGGGTTGTTCGAGCCGGTGCAGGACTATCTGGACGAAGCCCTGGGCTCGTGAGCAGGGCGGATCGCACCCGGTGCGCCTGCGGCCGGTAGGTCCGGCCGGACGCGTTGGCCGGTGACACGGGCCGGGGGCGGTGAGCGCCACAGCCGGCCCCCGCCACCCCTGTACGGCTCAGTCCGCCGGGACGTCCGGCGTCTCCGGGCCCGCCGGGTCCCCGTGGCCCACCGGGTCCCCGTGGCCCGCCCGGTCCCCGTGGGCCGCCGCCGCGAGGGCGCCGCGGGCGAGGCGGTGGAGCAGGGCGCCCGTGGTGGGGCGGCCGGTGAGGGCGGCGGCCAGGTGCGGGGTGGAGTTGAGCAGGCCGAACACCGCGTGGACGGCGGCCCGGGCGTCGGCCTCGTCCAGCGACGGGTACGCCTCGCGCACCGCGTCGACCCACAGCTCGACGTACTGGCGCTGCAACTGGCGGACGCGCTTGCGGTCGGTGTCGCGCAGGCGGTCCAGTTCGCGGTCGTGGAGGGTGATGAGCGACCGGTCGTTGAGCGCGAAGTCGATGTGGCCGTCGATCAGGGCGGCCAGCAGGGCCTCCGGGTCGCCGTCGCACTCCGCGACGTGGCGGCGCCCGCCGTCCAGGAGGCGCTCGCTGATCCCGACGAGCAGTTCCGCGAGCATGGCGTCCTTGCCGGGGAAGTGCCGGTAGAGGCCCGGACCGCTGATGCCGACCGCCGCGCCTATCTCGTCGACGCCCACGCCGTGGAAGCCGCGCTCGGCGAAGAGGCGGGCGGCCTCCCGCAGGATCTGCTCGCGCCGCGTCGGGGCGTCGGTCCTGGTCGTCATGGGCCGATTCTAGACAAGGCGGTTAGCGCTCGTTAACCTGAGCGGAGTACGTTAACGCTCATTAACGCTCTCGTACGGGCAAGGGGACTCGACACGATGCAGCAGGCACCTGTGCTGACGAGCGCGGCAGATCCCGCGTCAGCGGCCTGGCAGGCCAACGAGGCGGCGCACCGGGAGCTGTCCGACGACCTCCGGGCGCGGCTGGCCGCCGCCCGGCTCGGCGGCGGCGAGAAGGCGCGCGCCCGGCACACCGCGCGCGGCAAGCTGCTGCCGCGCGACCGCGTCGACACGCTTCTGGACCCGGGTTCGCCCTTCCTGGAGCTGGCACCGCTCGCGGCGAACGGCATGTACGACGACCAGGCGCCCGCCGCCGGCGTGATCGCCGGCATCGGACGGGTCAGCGGCCGCGAGGTGGTCGTCGTCGCCAACGACGCCACGGTCAAGGGCGGCACCTACTACCCGATGACCGTCAAGAAGCACCTGCGCGCGCAGGAGGTGGCCCTGGAGAACCGGCTGCCCTGCGTGTACCTGGTGGACTCGGGCGGCGCGTTCCTGCCGATGCAGGACGAGGTGTTCCCCGACCGGGACCACTTCGGCCGGATCTTCTACAACCAGGCCCGCATGTCGGGCGCGGGCATCCCGCAGATCGCGGCCGTCCTCGGCTCGTGCACGGCCGGCGGCGCGTACGTCCCGGCGATGAGCGACGAGGCCGTCATCGTCCGGAACCAGGGCACCATCTTCCTGGGCGGCCCGCCGCTGGTGAAGGCCGCCACCGGCGAGGTCGTCACCGCCGAGGAGCTGGGCGGCGGCGAGGTCCACTCCCGCACCTCCGGGGTGACCGACCACCTGGCGGAGGACGACGCGCACGCCCTGCGGATCGTGCGGAACATCGTGGCGACCCTGCCCGCGCGGCGCGAGCTGCCGTGGACGGTCGAGCCGGTCGAGGAGCCGAAGGTCGACCCGGCGGGGCTGTACGGGGCGGTGCCGGTCGACTCGCGCACCCCGTACGACGTGCGCGAGGTCATCGCGCGGATCACGGACGGCTCGCGGTTCGCCGAGTTCAAGTCCGAGTACGGGCAGACGCTGGTGACGGGCTTCGCCCGGATCCACGGGCACCCGGTGGGGATCGTCGCCAACAACGGCATCCTGTTCGCCGAGTCCGCCCAGAAGGGCGCCCACTTCATCGAGCTGTGCGACCAGCGCGGCATCCCGCTGCTGTTCCTGCAGAACATCTCGGGCTTCATGGTGGGCCGGGACTACGAGGCCGGCGGCATCGCCAAGCACGGCGCGAAGATGGTCACGGCCGTGGCCTGCACGCGGGTGCCGAAGCTGACGGTCGTCGTGGGCGGCTCGTACGGCGCGGGCAACTACTCGATGTGCGGCCGGGCCTACAGCCCCCGCTTCCTGTGGATGTGGCCCAACGCCAAGATCTCCGTCATGGGCGGCGAGCAGGCCGCGTCCGTCCTGGCCACCGTCAAGCGCGACCAGATGGAGGCGCGCGGCGAGGACTGGCCGGCGGAGGCCGAGGAGGACTTCAAGGCCCCGATCCGCGCCCAGTACGAGCGGCAGGGCAGCGCGTACTACGCGTCGGCCCGGCTGTGGGACGACGGGGTCATCGACCCGCTCGACACCCGCCAGGTGGTGGGACTGGCCCTGACCGCCTGCGCCAACGCCCCCCTCCCCCAGCGGGAGCCCGGGGCGCCCGGCTTCGGCGTCTTCCGGATGTGAGGGACCTGACGACCATGACGATGTTCGACACCGTACTCGTCGCCAACCGCGGCGAGATCGCCGTCCGCGTCATCCGGACGCTCCGCTCCCTCGGGGTGCGCTCGGTCGCCGTGTTCAGCGACGCCGACGCCGGCGCCCGGCACGTGCGGGAGGCCGACACGGCCGTGCGGATCGGCCCGCCGCCGGCCGGCGAGAGCTACCTGCGCGTCGACCGGCTGCTGGAGGCCGCCGCCCGCACGGGCGCCCAGGCCGTCCACCCGGGCTACGGCTTCCTCGCGGAGAACGCCGAGTTCGCGCGGGCCTGCGCGGAGGCGGGGCTGGTCTTCATCGGGCCGCCCGCCGACGCGATCGCCCTGATGGGTGACAAGATCCGGGCGAAGGAGACCGTGCGGGCGGCGGGCGTGCCCGTCGTGCCGGGCTCCTCCGGCAGCGGCCTGACCGACGCCCAGCTCGCGGAAGCCGCCCGGGAGATCGGCATGCCGGTGCTGCTGAAGCCCTCGGCGGGCGGCGGCGGCAAGGGCATGCGCCTGGTGCGGGACGAGACGAAGCTCGCGGACGAGATCGCGGCGGCCCGCCGGGAGGCGCGGGCGTCGTTCGGCGACGACACGCTGCTGGTGGAGCGGTGGATCGACCGGCCCCGGCACATCGAGATCCAGGTCCTCGCCGACGGCCACGGCAACGTGGTGCACCTCGGGGAGCGCGAGTGCTCCCTCCAGCGCCGCCACCAGAAGATCATCGAGGAGGCGCCGTCCGTCCTGCTGGACGAGGCGACGCGGGCCGCGATGGGCGAGGCGGCCGTGCAGGCGGCCCGCTCCTGCGGCTACCGGGGCGCGGGCACGGTGGAGTTCATCGTGCCGGGCAGCGACCCCTCCCAGTACTACTTCATGGAGATGAACACCCGCCTCCAGGTGGAGCACCCGGTGACCGAGCTGGTCACGGGCCTGGACCTGGTGGAGTGGCAGCTTCGTGTCGCGGCCGGCGAGGAGCTGGCGTTCCGGCAGGACGACGTCACCCTCACCGGGCACGCGGTGGAGGCCCGCCTGTGCGCCGAGGACCCGGCGCGCGGCTTCCTCCCCTCCGGCGGCACGGTCCTGGCGCTGCGCGAGCCGCAGGGCGAGGGAGTCCGCACGGACTCGGGGCTCAGCGAGAGCACCGAGGTGTCCAGCCTGTACGACCCGATGCTGTCGAAGGTCATCGTCCACGGCCCGGACCGGGCCACCGCCCTGCGCAAGTTGCGCGCCGCCCTCGCCGACACGGTCACCCTCGGCGTGCCGACGAACGCCGGGTTCCTGCGCCGCCTCCTGGCCCACCCGGCGGTCGTGTCGGGCGACATGGACACGGGCCTGGTGGAGCGGGAGGCCGACTCGCTGGTCCCCGACGGGGTGCCGGACGAGGTGTACGAGGCGGCCGCCGCCGTACGCGAGGAGGCGCTCGCCGCGCGGCCCGACGCACGCGGCTGGACCGACCCGTTCTCCGTGCCGAGCGGCTGGCGGATCGGCGGCGAGCGGCTGCCGGTCGTCCACCACCTGCGGATCGCGGGCCACGAACCGGTCGCCCACCGCGTGCGGGCGACGGGCAGCGCCGTCACCGCCGACCGGGTGACGGTCACGCTGGACGGCGTCACCCACACGTTCCACCGCGCCGGCACCTGGCTCGGCCGGGACGGGGACGCCTGGAACGTCGTGGACCACGACCCGGTCGCGGCCTCCCTCACCGGCTCGGCGCACGCCGGGGCGGACTCGCTGACCGCGCCGATGCCCGGCACGGTCACGGTGGTGAAGGTCGCCGTGGGCGACGAGGTCACCGCCGGGCAGGGCCTGCTGGTGGTGGAGGCGATGAAGATGGAGCACGTCATCTCCGCGCCGCACGACGGCACGGTCGTCGAGCTGGACGTCACGCCCGGCACGACGGTCGCCATGGACCAGGTGCTCGCCGTCGTCGAGCCGCACGCCCCGGAGGAGGACGCGAAGTGACCGGTGGACTGCCGATGGCCGTGCCCGCGCCGGGGCTCCCCGCGCGGGTGCGGATCCACGAGGTCGGCCCCCGCGACGGCCTGCAGAACGAGCCGGGCGTCGTACCGACCGAGGTGAAGGCCGAGTTCGTCCGCCGCCTCGCCGGGGCGGGCCTGGACACGGTGGAGGCGACCAGCTTCGTCCACCCCAAGTGGGTGCCGCAGCTCGCCGACGCCGAGAAGCTGTTCCCGCTCGTCGCCGACCTGGACGTGCGCCTGCCGGTGCTCGTGCCGAACGAGCGCGGGCTGGACCGGGCGCTGGCGCTCGGCGCCCGCGAGGTCGCCGTGTTCGCCAGCGCGACCGAGTCGTTCGCCAAGGCCAACCTGAACCGCACGGTGGACGAGGCGCTCGCCATGTTCGAGCCGGTCGTCGCCCGCGCGAAGGCCGAGGGGCTGGGCGTGCGCGGCTACCTGTCGATGTGCTTCGGCGACCCGTGGGAGGGGCCCGTCCCCGTGGAGCAGGTCGTGCGGGTGACGCGCGCCCTGGCCGACCTGGGGTGCGACGAGCTGAGCCTCGGCGACACCATCGGCGTGGCCACCCCCGGCCACGTGGGGGCCCTGCTGGGCGCGCTCGGCGAGGCCGGCGTCCCGGCGTCCCGGATCGCCGTGCACTTCCACGACACGTACGGGCAGGCCCTCGCCAACACCCTCGCCGCGCTCCAGCACGGCGTGGCCACCGTCGACGCCTCCGCCGGCGGTCTCGGCGGCTGCCCCTACGCCAAGTCCGCCACCGGGAACCTCGCCACCGAGGACCTCGTGTGGATGCTCCACGGCCTCGGCATCGAGACCGGGGTCGACCTGGAGCGCCTGGCCGCCACCAGCGTCTGGCTGGCCGAGGAGCTGGGCCGCCCGAGCCCGTCACGTACCGTCCGCGCCCTCTCCCCCAAGGAGTGACCCCCATGTCCCTGGACCACCGGCTCTCCGCCGAGCACGAGGAACTGCGCCGCACCGTCGAGGAGTTCGCCCACGACGTGGTCGCCCCGAAGATCGGCGACTTCTACGAGCGCCACGAGTTCCCGTACGAGATCGTGCGGGAGATGGGCCGCATGGGCCTGTTCGGCCTGCCCTTCCCGGAGGAGTACGGCGGCATGGGCGGCGACTACCTGGCGCTGGGCATCGCCCTGGAGGAACTGGCCCGCGTCGACTCCTCGGTGGCCATCACCCTGGAGGCGGGCGTCTCGCTGGGCGCGATGCCGGTCTACCGGTTCGGCACCGAGGAGCAGAAGCGCGAGTGGCTGCCGAAGCTGTGCTCCGGCGAGATGCTGGGCGCGTTCGGCCTGACCGAGCCGGACTGCGGCTCGGACGCCGGCGGCACGCGCACCACGGCCGTGCGCGACGGCGACGAGTGGGTGATCAACGGCACCAAGTGCTTCATCACCAACTCCGGCACCGACATCACCGGCCTGGTCACGGTGACCGCCGTGACGGGCCGCAAGCCCGACGGCCGCCCGGAGATCTCCTCCATCATCGTCCCCTCGGGCACGCCGGGCTTCACGGTCGCCGCGCCGTACTCGAAGGTCGGCTGGAACGCCTCGGACACCCGCGAACTGTCGTTCTCCGACGTCCGCGTGCCGGCGGCGAACCTGCTGGGCGAGGAGGGCCGCGGGTACGCGCAGTTCCTCCGCATCCTCGACGAGGGCCGCATCGCCATCGCGGCGCTCGCCACGGGCCTGGCCCAGGGCTGCGTCGACGAGTCGGTGAAGTACGCGAAGGAGCGCCACGCCTTCGGCCGTCCCATCGGCGACAACCAGGCCATCCAGTTCAAGCTGGCCGACATGGAGATGCGGGCGCACATGGCCCGGATCGGCTGGCGGGACGCGGCGTCCCGGCTGGCGCTGGGCGAGCCGTTCAAGAAGGAGGCGGCGGTGGCGAAGCTGTACTCCTCGACCGTCGCCGTCGACAACGCCCGCGAGGCGACGCAGATCCACGGCGGGTACGGCTTCATGAACGAGTACCCGGTGGCGCGGATGTGGCGCGACTCCAAGATCCTGGAGATCGGCGAGGGCACCAGCGAGGTGCAGCGCCTGCTCATCGCCCGCGAACTGGGCTTCTCCGCCTGACGCCCGGTCCGTCCGCCCGAACCCCCGGCCGGGGCGCGGCTCCTGTCGCGCTCCCGGACCGGGGGTCCGGCGTGCGGGGGGCCGGACGTGACGGCGCGACGACGGGGCCGGCGGTGGGAGTCCGGGGCCACCCTCTGGACATCATCTGAGGTTAGGCTAACCTACCTTCGAACGTGCCCGGTGGCCGGAACTCGGCCGTACGAAAGCGACCCCGCCATGCCCAGCAGCGCCCGCCCCTCCCACCCCACCCGACGCGGACTCCTCGCCATGGGAGGTGCCCTGGGGCTGGGCGCCGCGCTCGCCGCGTGCGGCACGGACACGTCCGGCGGGAAGGCCGGCGGCGACTCCGCGGCCAAGGCGGGCCCCTGGAAGTTCACCGACGACCGCGGTGTCACGGCGGAGGCGAAGACCACCCCGAAGAACATCGTGGCCTTCACCGGCACGGCGGCGGCGCTGCACGACTTCGGCGTCGAGGTGAAGGGCGTCTTCGGCCCGACGAAGACCGCCGACGGCAAGCCCGACGTCCAGGCCGGCGACCTCGACGTCGCCAAGGTCGAGATCATCGGCAACGTCTGGGGCGAGTTCGACATCGAGAAGTACGTCAAGCTCCAGCCGGAGCTCCTCGTCACGGACATGTGGGAGAAGGACGCGCTCTGGTACGTCCCGGACGAGTCCAAGGACAAGATCCTCAAGCTGGCCCCGAGCGTCGCCCTGTGGGCCGCCGGCCAGTCCATGCCGAAGGTGATCCAGCGTCACGTCGACCTCGCCGGGAGCCTGGGCGCCGACGTGGCGTCCCGGAAGGTCGCCGACGGCAAGGCCCGCTTCGAGAAGGCGGCGGCCCGGCTGCGCGCCGCCGCCAAGGCCAAGCCGGAGATCAGGGTCCTCATCGGCTCCGCCAGCCCCGAGCTGTTCTACGTCTCCACCCCGGTGCGCCCCACCGACACCCTGTACTTCAAGGAGCTCGGCGTGAACCTCGTCGTGCCCTCCAAGCTCGACCAGGGCGGCTGGTTCGAGCCCCTGAGCTGGGAGAACGTCGACAAGTACCAGGCCGACATCATCATGATGGACAACCGCAGCTCCGCCGTCCAGCCCAAGGACCTCGCCTCCAAGCCGACCTGGACCCGGCTGCCCGCCGTCAGGGCCGGCCAGGTCGTCCCGCGCGTCACGGAGCCGATCTACTCCTACGACAAGTGCGCCCCGCTGCTGGAGGACCTCGCCGAGGCGATCGAGAACGCGAAGAAGGTGGCCTGACCCCATGACGACCTCCCGGACCGCCGCCCCGCCGTTCGGCTTCTTCCCCCTGCGGGTCGCACGGGTGCGGCGGCTCGGCCCGTCGCTGGTCCGCGCGACCTTCACCGGCGCGGACGGGGAGGACCTGTCGGGCTTCGCCTCCGGAGGGCGCGACCAGAGCCTGTCGCTGTTCCTCCCCCACCCCGGCCAGGCGGAGCCGGTCCTGCCGCCCGTCGCCGACGGCGACCTGTACGGGGTGCTGGGCGCGTGGCGGGCCATGCCGGACGGCGTACGGGCCGTCATGCGCTCGTACACCGTGCGGGAGCAGCGCCGCACCGCCGACGGGACGACGGAGGTCGACATCGACTTCGCCGTCCACGAGGACGGCGGCCCCGCCTGCCGCTGGGCGCTGCGGGCGGCCGAGGGCGACCGGGTGGTCGTCCTGGGGCCGACCGCGCGGGACAACACCGGTGTCCGCTTCCGCCCGCCCGAGGATGCCGACGAGGTGCTGATGTGGGCCGACGAGACGGCGCTGCCCGCCGCCTCGGCGATCCTGGAGTGGCTGCCCGCCGGGACCAGGGCCCGCGTCTGGCTGGAGGTCCCGCGCTCCGGCGACCGGATCGAGCCGCGCACCGCGGCGGACGCCTCGGTGACCTGGCTCGTGCGGGAGGAGGGCGCCCCGGGGGCCGTGGAGGCGGTCCGCGCGGCCGGGGCGACCGGTCCGGCGCCGTACGTGTGGCTCGCGGGCGAGTCCGGTTCGGTGAAGGCGCTGCGGCGGCACTTCGTGAACGAGCGCGGGATCGACCGCCGCCGCGTCACGTTCGTCGGGTACTGGCGCAAGGGGCTGAGCGAGGACGCCCTGCGCGAGGCCCCGGAGACCGACGCCCCGGAGACGGAAGCCCCGGAGGCCGAGCCCCTGGAGGCCGGGGCCGGGGCCGCCGTCGGCGCGTAGGGCCGGGCGCCGCTGTGGTCCGTGCCGCGGGCAGGGGGCGCATTGCGAGATCAATTTAGGTCAGGCTAACCTAACAATCACCGCGTCCCCAGGTCCCAGAGGAACGCCCGAATCCCCGCATCCGGGAGGATGTCGCATGCGCTCGCACCTGCTCAACGACGCGACGGCGGAGCAGTACCGACGTTCCGTCACCGAAGGAGTCGAGCGGGTGGCGCGCAGGCTCGCCACCACCCGGCGCCCGTTCACCGGCGTCACCCCCGACGACCTCGCGCCGGCCGTCTCCGCCGTCGACCTCGACCGGCCCCTCGGCGACACCGCCGCCGCGCTGGACGAGCTGGAGGACCTGTACCTCAGGGACGCCGTCTACTTCCACCACCCCCGCTACCTGGGCCACCTCAACTGCCCCGTCGTCATCCCGGCCCTGGTCGGCGAGGCGGTCCTCTCGGCGGTCAACTCCTCCCTGGACACCTGGGACCAGAGCGCCGGCGGCACCCTCATCGAGCGCCGCCTCGTCGACTGGACCGCCGGGCGCATCGGCCTCGGCCCGTCCGCGGACGGCGTCTTCACCAGCGGCGGCACCCAGTCCAACCTCCAGGCGCTGCTCCTGGCCCGCGAGGAGGCCAAGACGGACGACCCGTCCCGGCTGCGCGTCTTCGCCTCCGAGTGCAGCCACTTCAGCGTCCAGAAGTCCGCCCGCCTCCTCGGCCTCGACCGGTCCGCCGTCGTGTCCGTCCCCTGCGACGCCGACAAGCGCATGCAGAGCGTCGTCCTCGCCGCCGAGCTGGCCCGCTGCGCCGCCGAGGGCCTGGTGCCGATGGCGGTCGTCGCCACGGCCGGCACCACCGACTTCGGCTCCATCGACCCGCTGCCCGAGATCGCCGCGCTGGCCGCCGAGTACGGCGCCTGGATGCACGTCGACGCCGCCTACGGCTGCGGCCTGCTCGCCTCCCCCACCCGCCGCCACCTCCTGGACGGCATCGAGCGCGCCGACTCCGTCACCGTCGACTACCACAAGTCGTTCTTCCAGCCCGTCAGCTGCTCCGCCCTCCTGGTCCGCGACCGGGCGGCGCTGCGCCACGCCACGTACCACGCGGACTACCTCAACCCCCGCCACACGGTCGCGGAGCGCATCCCGAACCAGGTCGACAAGTCCCTCCAGACGACCCGCCGCTTCGACGCGCTCAAGCTGTGGCTGACGCTGCGCGTCATGGGCGCCGACGGCATCGGCGGGCTCTTCGACGAGGTGTGCGACCTGGCGTCGGCGGGCTTCGACCTGCTCGCCGCCGACCCGCGCTACGACGTGGTGGTCCGGCCGTCGCTGTCCACCCTGGTCTTCCGCTACGTCCCCGACGCGGCCGCCGCCCCCGAGGACGTCGACCGCGCCAACCTCCACGCCCGCAAGGCGCTGTTCGCGTCCGGCGAGGCCGTCGTCGCCGGCACGAAGGTCGACGGCCGCCAGTACCTGAAGTTCACCCTGCTCAACCCCGAGACGACCGCGCACGACATCGCCGCCGTCCTCGACCTGATCGCCGGCCACGCCGAGCAGTACCTGGGAGAGAACCTTGTCCACGCCTCTTGACCTGATCGGTATCGGACTGGGTCCGTTCAACCTGGGCCTGGCCTGCCTGACCGAGCCCATCGCGGAGCTCGACGGCCTGTTCCTGGAGTCGAAGCCGGACTTCGAGTGGCACTCGGGGATGTTCCTGGAGGGCGCGCACCTCCAGACGCCGTTCATGTCGGACCTCGTGACGCTCGCCGACCCCACCTCGCCGTACTCCTTCCTCAACTACCTGAAGGAGAAGGGCCGGCTGTACTCGTTCTACATCCGCGAGAACTTCTACCCGCTGCGCGCCGAGTACGACGACTACTGCCGCTGGGCCGCCGGGAAGCTGCGCAGCGTCCGCTTCGGCACGACCGTCACCCGCGTCGAGTACGACGAGGCGAGCGAGGTGTACGCGGTCCACACGGACACCGGCGACACCTTCCGCGCCCGCCACCTGGTGCTGGGCACCGGCACCCCGCCGTACGTCCCCGAGGCGTGCCGGGGCCTGGGCGGCGACGCGATCCACAACTCCCGCTACATGCAGTCCCGCGACGCCCTCAAGGCCAAGAAGTCGATCACCGTGGTGGGCAGCGGCCAGAGCGCGGCGGAGATCTACCACGACCTGCTCTCCGAGATCGACGTCCACGGCTACCGGCTGAACTGGGTGACCCGCTCCCCGCGCTTCTTCCCGCTGGAGTACACCAAGCTCACGCTGGAGATGACCTCCCCGGAGTACGTCGACTACTTCCACGCCCTGCCCGAGGAGACCCGCTACCGGCTGGAGGCCGAGCAGAAGGGCCTGTTCAAGGGCATCAACGGCGACCTCATCGACGGCATCTTCGACCTGCTGTACCAGAAGAGCGTCGAGACCGGCGGCCCGGTCCCCACCCGCCTGATCGCCAACTCCTCGCTGGAGACCGCCTCCTACGACGAGGAGACCGGCACCTACACCCTGGGCCTGCGCCAGCGGGAGCAGGGCAAGGACTACGAGATCCGCACCGAGGGCCTGGTCCTGGCCACCGGCTACAAGTACACCGTCCCGGACTTCCTGGAGCCGGTGCGCGACCGGCTCACCTGGGACGGGCGCGGCCGGTTCGACATCGCCCGCAACTACGCGATCGACGTCACCGGCCGGGGGGTCTTCCTGCAGAACGCCGGCGTGCACGCCCACTCCGTCACCTCGCCGGACCTGGGCATGGGGCCGTACCGCAACTCCTGCATCATCCGCGAGCTGCTGGGGACCGAGTACTACCCCGTCGAGAAGTCCATAGCGTTCCAGGAGTTCGCCGTATGAGCACCGCCGGCACCCGCGCCTCCTCGGGCATAGGCGCCCTCACCTTCCGCCCGCTCGACCCGGCCGCCGACGCCGCGCTGGTGCACCGCTGGGTGACCCACCCCAAGGCGTCGTACTGGCTGATGCAGGACCACACGCCGGAGGAGGTCGAGCGGGAGTACGCGGCCATCGCCGCCCACCCGCACCACGACGCCTTCCTCGGCCTGCACGACGGGGAGCCGGCGTTCCTGATGGAGCGCTACGACCCCGCGGAGGTGGAGCTGGTCGGCCTGTACGACCCGCTCCCCGGCGACGTCGGCATGCACTTCCTGGTCGCCCCGACCGACGCCCCGGTCCACGGCTTCACCCGCGCCGTGATCACCGCCGTGATGGCCGAGCTGTTCCGCGACCCGGCGGTGCGGCGGGTCGTCGTCGAGCCGGACGTGCGCAACACCGCCGTCCACGCCCTCAACGAGGCCGTCGGCTTCGTCCCCGTCGACAAGATCACCAAGCCGGAGAAGGAGGCCCTGCTGAGCGTCTGCACCCGCGAGGCGTTCGAGGCCGCCGCAGGAGCCGCCCGATGAGCACCGCCGCCCACCGCACCGCCGACGCCGTCGCCCACCTCACCCCCGAGCGCTGGGCGCACGCCAACCGCCTCCTCGTCCGCAAGGCGCTGGCCGAGTTCTCCCACGAGCGGCTGCTCGACCCGCAGCCGCTCGGCGAGGGCCGGTACCGGGTCCTGGCCGACGACGGCGCCACCGAGTACCGCTTCACCGCCGGCCGGTTCGCCCTGGACCACTGGCAGGTGTACGCCGACTCCGTCAGCCGCCACCGCGACGGCACCGAACTCCCCCTGGACGCGCTGGAGTTCTTCATCGAGCTGCGCGGCGCGCTGGGCCTGGGCGACGAGGTCCTCCCCGTGTACCTGGAGGAGATCTCCTCCACCCTGGCCGGCACGGCGTACAAGTCCGCCAAGCCGCCGGTGACCGCCGCCGAGCTGGCGAGGGCCGACTTCCAGGCCGTCGAGACGGGCATGACCGAGGGCCACCCCTGCTTCGTCGCCAACAACGGCCGCCTCGGCTTCGGCGGCGACGAGTACCACGCCTACGCGCCGGAGGCGGCGAGCCCGCTGCGGCTCGTCTGGCTGGCCGCCCACCGGGACCGCACCGCCTTCACGGCCGGCGAGGGCGTCGAGTACGACGCGTTCGTCCGCGCCGAGCTGGGCGACGCGACCGTGGACGGCTTCGCCCGCGCCCTCGCCGCGCGGGGCCTGGACATGGCCGACTACCTGCTGGTGCCGGTCCACCCCTGGCAGTGGTGGAACAAGCTGACCGTCACCTTCGCCGCGGAGATCGCCCGGCAGCGGCTGGTGTACCTCGGCGAGGGCGACGACACGTACCTGGCGCAGCAGTCGATCCGCACCTTCTTCAACACCTCCGACCCCGCCAAGCACTACGTCAAGACGGCCCTGTCGGTGCTGAACATGGGCTTCATGCGGGGCCTGTCCGCCGCGTACATGCAGGCCACGCCCGCCATCAACGACTGGCTCGCGGACCTGATCGACCGGGACGAGGTGCTGCGCGCGGCCCGCTTCTCGATCATCCGGGAGCGCGCGGCGGTCGGCTACCGGCACCTGGAGTACGAGGCGGCCACCGACCGGTACTCGCCCTACCGCAAGATGCTCGCCGCGCTGTGGCGGGAGAGCCCGGTGCCGTCCCTGGAGCCGGGGCAGCGGCTGGCCACCATGGCGTCGCTGCTGCACGTCGACCACGAGGGCGCCTCCTTCGCGGGCGCGCTGATCGCGGAGTCGGGGCTCGCCCCGGACCGGTGGCTGCGCCGCTACCTGGACGCGTACCTGCTACCGGTCCTGCACACCTTCTACGCCTACGACCTGGCGTGGATGCCGCACGGCGAGAACGTGATCCTCGTCATAGAGGACGGCGTGGTCCGGCGGGCGATCTTCAAGGACATCGCCGAGGAGATCGTCGTCATGGACCCGGACGCGCCGCTGCCGCCGGCCGTGGAGCGCATCCGGGTGGAGGTGCCCGAGGACCAGAAGCTGCTGTCGGTCTTCACGGACGTCTTCGACTGCTTCTTCCGCTTCCTGGGCGCCACGCTGGACGCCGAGGGCGTGCTGGACGAGGAGACGTTCTGGGCGACGGTCGCCGAGTGCGTCACCGCGTACCAGGCGTCCCGCCCGGAGCTGGCCGCGCGCTTCGCCCGGTACGACGTCTTCGCGGAGGAGTTCGCGCTGTCCTGCCTGAACCGGCTCCAGTTGCGCGACAACCGGCAGATGGTGGACCTGGCGGACCCGTCGGCGGCGCTCCAGCTCGTCGGGACGCTGCGCAACCCGCTCGCCAAGCACCGCCCGTAGGGGACGCCCCGGACCGGCCGGGGCCGGGGGCGCGAGCCTCCCGGCCCCGGCCGCGCCGTTCCCGCGGCCGGAACCGGGGGCCGGAATCCGGGACGCGCGGGGCCGGAGCCGGACCCGCCGGGCGGCCCGCTTCCGAGGCCCCCGCCGCGCCCCTCCCGGACCCGCCGCCCTCGACCCCACTGATGCGGACCGGATCGTTCCGTGGCCTCCATCACAAAGACTCCTGCCCGATTGCGGGCACGTTTCTTGCGAAACCGGCCCTTGAGCCCTCAGTATCTACGGGTGCTCGATCGTCGCCCGTCGCATGACGACCTCATCGACCACCTGGTGCGCAGCACCGCGCTCCAGCGTGGTGAGGCCGCCCGGGTGGTGCTCGACGTGCTGGCGTACTTCGACGAGACGACGGAGGAGTTCGTCCGCCGTCGCCATCGGGAACTGCAGGCGGCCGGCGCGGTGAACTCGGAGATCTTCGAGCGCATCGCGGCGGAGCTGCCGCACCGCGCCGTGGCACCGCCGGAACTCTCGCTCCGGCAGCTGCGCCGCATCGTCTACGGCTGACCGGCCGAACCGGTCCGGCCGGGAAACCACCGGGCACACACCCGAGACCAGGAGGGTCACCAACTCTATGTGCGGAATCGTCGGTTACATCGGCAAGCGTGACGTCGCCCCGCTGCTGCTGGAGGGCCTGCAGCGGCTTGAGTACCGCGGGTACGACTCCGCGGGCGTCGTGATCACCGGCCCGAAGTCCTCGGGCCTGAAGATGGTCAAGGCCAAGGGCCGCGTCCGGGACCTGGAGGCGCGCATCCCCAAGCGCTTCGCCGGGACCACCGGCATCGCCCACACCCGCTGGGCCACCCACGGCGCGCCGAGCGACCACAACGCACACCCGCACATGGACCCCGAGAACAAGGTCGCGGTCGTCCACAACGGCATCGTCGACAACGCCTCCGAGCTGCGCGCCAAGCTGGAGGCGGACGGCGTGGTCTTCGCGTCGGAGACCGACACCGAGGTCCTCACCCACCTGATCGCCCGCTCGCAGGCCACCACGCTGGAGGAGAAGGTCCGCGAGGCGCTGAAGGTCGTCGAGGGCACCTACGGCATCGCCGTGCTGCACGCCGACTTCAACGACCGCATCGTGGTCGCCCGCAACGGCTCCCCGGTCGTCCTCGGCATCGGCGAGAAGGAGATGTTCGTCGCCTCCGACGTCGCCGCCCTGGTCGCCCACACCCGCCAGGTCGTCACCCTCGACGACGGCGAGATGGCCACGCTGAAGGCCGACGACTTCCGCACGTACACCACGACCGGCACGCGGACCACCGCCACCCCGGAGACCGTGGAGTGGGAGGCCGCCTCGTACGACATGGGCGGCCACGACACGTACATGCACAAGGAGATCTCCGAGCAGCCCGACGCGGTGGACCGCGTGCTGCGCGGCCGGATCGACGACCGGTTCTCCACCGTGCACCTGGGCGGGCTGAACCTGGACGCCCGCGAGGCCCGCACGATCCGCCGCATCAAGATCCTCGGCTGCGGCACCTCGTACCACGCCGGCATGATCGGCGCGAGCCTCATCGAGGGCATGGCGCGCATCCCCGCCGACGCCGAGCCCGCCTCGGAGTTCCGCTACCGCAACCCGGTCGTCGACCCCGACACGCTGTACATCGCCGTCTCGCAGTCCGGCGAGACCTACGACGTGCTCGCCGCCGTCCAGGAGCTGAAGCGCAAGGGCGCCCGCGTCCTCGGCGTCGTCAACGTCGTCGGCTCGGCCATCGCCCGCGAGGCCGACGGCGGCGTGTACGTCCACGCCGGGCCGGAGGTCTGCGTGGTCTCCACCAAGTGCTTCACCAACACCGTGGTCGCCTTCGCGCTGCTCGCCCTGCACCTCGGCCGCATCCGCGACCTGTCCGTCACGGACGGCAGGCGGATCATCGAGGGCCTGCGCAGGCTGCCGGAGCAGATCAGCGAGATCCTCAAGCTGGAGGACGAGATCAAGGAGCTGGCCGCCGAGTACGCGGGCGCCCAGTCGATGATGTTCATCGGCCGGGTGCGCGGCTACCCGGTGGCCCTGGAGGCCTCCCTGAAGCTCAAGGAGATCTCGTACATCCACGCCGAGGCGTACCCGGCGTCCGAGCTGAAGCACGGCCCGCTCGCGCTGATCGAGCCGGCGCTGCCGACCGTCGCGATCGTCCCGGACGACGCCCTGCTGGAGAAGAACCGCGCCGCGCTGGAGGAGATCAAGGCCCGCAGCGGCCGCATCCTCGCCGTGGCCCACCAGGAGCAGGAGAAGGCCGACCACACGATCGTCGTGCCGAAGAACGAGGACGAGCTGGACCCGATCCTCATGGGCATCCCGCTCCAGCTGTTCGCGTACCACACGGCCCTGGCGATGGGCCGCGACATCGACAAGCCGCGCAACCTCGCCAAGTCCGTCACGGTCGAGTAGGCCCGGCCGCTCCTTTCCGGCCCGGGGNNCNGCCGCTCACCGCGAGCGGCCGGCCCCCGGCCGCGTCCTACAGGGCGCGCAGGAGGAACGAGGTCTTGGTGTAGCTCGCGCCGGAGCAGGCGTAGGAGTCCTGGGTGGCCGTGTAGGTGAATCCGGACGGCACGGAGCAGGCCCACATCCCGGTCACGGGCTTGTAGAGCAGGAACGAGGTCTTGGTGTAGTAGCTCGCACCGGAGCACGCGTGGGTGTTCTGCACCGCGGTGTGGGTGTACCCCGGCATGGTGGTGCAGGCCCACATGCCCTCGGCGGGCGGCTGGACGTAGAACTCGGTGGTCGTGAAGCTGGCACCGCCGGAACAGGTGTACGAGTTGCGGACCTCGGTGTACGTGTAGCCGGACGGCACGGTGCAGGCCCAGAACGCCGAGGCGGCGCCCTCGGCGACGGGCGCGGCGGCGGGCGCCTCCACGATGGTGGCCCCAGGGCGCGGGGCCGTGACGGTGGCGGCCACGGTGGCCCCGGGGCGCGGGGCCGTGACGGTGGCGGCCACGGTGGCCCCGGGAGCGGGCTCCACGGCCGCACTCGCGACGGTGGCCTCCGGTCCCGGCGCGGCCACGGTGGCCCCGGGGCCCGGTTCCGCGATCGTGGCCGCGACGGTGGCCTCCGGACCCGGGGCGGACGCGGGGTTCACGGCGGCGGCCGGGGCGACCGCGGCGACGGCGAGGACGGCGGTGGCCGCGGCGGCGAGCAGCGTGCGCGGCAGGGTCGTTCGCAGCATGGTGGGGCACTCCTCGTGGTGGTCACTCGGACAGGACCGACGGAGGGGAGCCGGCCGGGTCCCGGCCCGTGCCCCGCCCGCCGCAGAGCGCGCACGAAGACTGTCAGCGGCACCCGCCCCGGACAAGTGCNNACCCCCGGGCCGCCGCCTTTCGGTCGCCCACCGCACCCCGGCCGGCCTGCGGGCCGACCGGGGCACCCCGCCCCCGCCAGGGCGTTCGGCGGGGACGGAACGGCGGGGTCCGCACCCCCGGCCGGCCGCTCGACCCGATCGGCCGACCCGGCCGGCCGGTTCACCTACCCGGCCCGATCGGCCGGTTCAGTCGGCCGGGGCGTTGAAGTGCACCTCCGGGTCGGCCGCCGTGGGCCCGTCGAGCCGCGGCTGCGGCAGTCCGCGCAGGTGGAGGTCGAAGAACGCCGCCGTGTAGGTGCGGACCAGCTCCACCGCCCGCTCGGGCCGGATCGTCGGCGGGGTCGGCGAGGGGTTCGGGATGCCGAGCTGGTCGAAGAGGAGCGGCGCGTCGGAGAACGTCAGGTGGTCGGTGCCCGCCACGCTGATCCAGCGCTTCCAGCCGTCGAGGTTCCGCCAGGCCTCGTTCCAGGTGGGGTCCTCGCCGCCGGGCAGGTGCGCGTCCGTGTGGGTGCCGAGCATCAGGAACGGCCGCCCGCCGAGCCCGCCGGCCGGTACGGGATCGCCGAACGTGCCGTCCATGTTGACCCCGGCCCGCACCCGCGGGTCCTGCGCCATGACGGAGGCCGCCGCGGCGCCGCCGATGGAGTGGCCCGACACGCCGATCCGCTTGCGGTCGACGAGCCCGGCGTGCCGCCAGGCGGGGCGCGGCCCGGTCAGCCGGTCCAGCAGGAACGAGATGTCCTGGCCGCGCTGCACGGTGGCCTTCCGCATGTCCTCCATCGTCTCGGCCTTCTCGCAGGCCGCGCAGGTGAGCACCCGGCCGCCGGGGAAGGCCGTGCCGAACGACTCGTGGGCGTGGTCCACGAGGGCGACGACGTACCCGCGGCTGCCGAGGTCCTCGGCGAGGGTGGTCAGCGTGTACCGGGGCGCGCCGAAGCCGGGCGAGAGCACGACCAGCGGATGACGGCCGCGCTCCGGGCGGGCCCCGGGGACGCTGTGGGTGCGGGTGGCGGCCAGCTTGGCGGCGGTCGCGGGGTCGGTGACGCCGAAGGCCTCCAGCAGCGGGCCCACCTCGCGCGGGTGCGTGTACGGGGCGGCGGTGCCGGCGGCGGACCGGGCGGGGTAGTACAGGTCGACCATCAGCTCGCGGGGCCGCTCGGGCACCCACAGGTCGGCGCGCGACCGGTCCACGAGGTGGAGGGTGTCCCGGCCGACCGGGAAGGCCCCGGTGGGCCGGGGCAGCACCATCCCCCGGACGGACTGCCCGGCGGCCCGGTCGGCGGTGGTGGCGGTGGAGGGGGCCTGCGCGGCCGGCGGTGCGACGGTGGTGGACGAGGCGGATCCGATCACCGGCGCGGCGGCGGGGACCCGTACGTCGGCGGGGACGGCGGTGGCGGACGGGGTCTGTGCGACCGCGGGGGCGGCGGTGGCGAGGGCGATGACGAGGGCCGCTGCGGCGGCGGTGCGCAGGGTGCGTGGCGACTTCATGGGAAGGACGCTAGACCGGCGCCGGGGCCCCGTACGTCACCCTCCGGTCCGGAACCCGGTCCATCCGTGGGCCTACGCCCCCTACCCCTGGAGTCGGTTGACGAGCCGTCACCGTACGACCGGGGTGGTAGGTGCGGCGCGCCGGGCGGTTCCCGGGACGCCGCGACCGGGTACGGGCGCGGAGCCCGGCCGCCGGCCCCCGCCCGGCACGGCACCGCCCGGGGGTCACGGTGGCGGCCGTCCGGTGCGGAGGCGGGCCGGCGCCNCGCCNGGGGCCCTCCGTACCGCCGCCCCGCCCCGCGGGCTCGCCGCCCGATCGGCCCCGCTGCCGCAGCCGAACGCTTCACCAGCGCACGGAACGCCCTGCCCGATGGCTTGATTTATTCGTGAACTATTTAGGGTGCGCTACGGGATGACGACGACCGGGCGCTGCGCCCGGCGCGCGAGCCGGCCGGCGACGGAGCCGAAGACGCGCCCCGCGAGGCCCTGGGTGGAGCCGACCACGATGGCGTCGGCGGAGTACTCGCGGCCGACCTCCTCCAGCTCGTGACAGATGTCGCCGCCGCGCTCGACCAGGATCCAGGGCACCTCGGCCAGGTGGTCGGCGCAGGCCAGCTCCAGCCCCAGGAGTTCGGTGCGGTGGTCGGGCACGTCGACGAAGACCGGCGGCTCGCAGCCGGCCCACACGGTCGTGGGGAGCCGGTTGGCGACGTGCACGATGATCAGGCCGGACCCGGACCGGCGCGCCATGCCGACCGCGTACGCGAGCGCCCGCTCGCTGGAGGTCGAACCGTCGAAGCCGACGACGACGCCGTGCCGGAACGCCGGATCGCACGCGCGGGGCACGTCGGCCGCCAGGGGGTCCGCCGCGGAATCGGCGACCCGCCTGCGATCGGCTGGTTCGGGGAGTTCGTGACCGGCCATGGGTGTCTCGGCGAAGAGGATCTCGTAGGAAGGTTCGAGGGGCGTCCGACGGCAAAGCCGCGTCCGGGAAGCCCTCTTCCCGGCCCCACGCCCCCAGGGTACGGCGCCTGTCCTCCCGTGCCCAGAGCCGTCGCCCCGCGGGCTCCGGGGAGCATGCCCGAGCCGCCGCCCGGGCGCGACGCCGGCCGGCGGCCGCGACGCCTCCGGGGCCGCCCGGAGGACTCCCGCGGCGACCCGCGGAACGGCGCCNNGNNCCTTATACACNNNNCNCACGCTCCCGNNAGACNCCNCCCCCGAGACGCACCCGGCCGGGCGAGGCACCCCTCCGCGCCCTCCCCGAGCAGCGCCTCGCACCGGACCCGCCGCGCGGCCCGGCCCCCCTCCGCCGCGGGAGGCGTGCGGGGCCGGGCCGCGGGTAGGCGCCGTGGGNGCCGGCCGGCGCCCGGCGGGCGTCCGGCGGGGGCGCCGCGCGGGCCGCGTACGGCGGGTGGGGGTGTCGGTCGACTTACCGAACGGACTGATTCGCACACGCGGGCCCATATGTTTTCAGCCAACTTCGGCGAACCCGTCCATCCATGCCGGAATGGCCTGCGGCCCCCCTTGCCACCTGCGGGATAAGGGCCGCAGGGGTCTCGCGCACCCTACGCGGATGGGCCATGAGCGCGTAACGCCCTTCCCTGCGGGGTCCCGAGGTGCCACGCTTCGTGATCGAATGCTTCGCGCCAAGTTGCCTTGTCGACATAGCACCGGATGCGGAACTTGTCACTCCGGTGCTTCGGGACCCAGTAGATTCGATCATGACTATCGAAGAACGGGGTCTCGTGCAAAACCGAGGGGAAACGTGCAGGAGCGACAGGACCTAGGAGACGCGAACACCGAGGGGGGCTTAGCGTCATGAGCCAGGACTCCGCCGCACCGGAGACCGGACGCAGACTGTCCGGACGCCGCCGTCGCGAGGTCGTCGCCGTCATGCTGTTCAGTGGCGGCCCCATCTTCGAGAGTTCCATCCCACTTTCGGTGTTCGGGGTTGACCGCCAGGACGCCGGAGTTCCGCGCTACAGGCTGCTGGTCTGCGCGGGCGAGGAAGGGCCACTGCGCACGACCGGGGGACTCGAACTCTCCGCACCGTACGGCCTGGAGGCGATCAGCAGGGCCGGCACCGTCGTCGTACCGGCGTGGCGGTCGATCACCTCGCCGCCGCCGGCCGAGGCGCTCGACGCGCTGCGCCGCGCGCACGAGGAGGGCGCCAGGATCGTCGGCCTGTGCACCGGTGCCTTCGTGCTGGCCGCCGGCTTACTGGACGGACGGCCCGCCACCACGCACTGGATGTACGCGCCGACGCTCGCCAAGCGCTACCCGTCGGTCCACGTGGACCCGCGGGAGCTGTTCGTCGACGACGGCGACGTGCTGACGTCCGCGGGGACGGCGGCCGGCATCGACCTGTGCCTGCACATCGTGCGGACCGACCACGGCACGGAGGCGGCCGGCGCGCTCGCCCGGCGCCTCGTCGTGCCGCCGCGCCGCAGCGGCGGGCAGGAGCGGTACCTGGACCGGTCCCTCCCCGAGGAGATCGGCGCCGACCCGCTGGCCGAGGTGGTGGCGTGGGCGCTGGAGCACCTCCACGAGCAGTTCGACGTGGAGACGCTCGCCGCCCGGGCCTACATGAGCCGGCGGACCTTCGACCGGAGGTTCCGCTCGCTCACCGGCAGCGCGCCGCTCCAGTGGCTGATCACCCAGCGGGTGCTCCAGGCGCAGCGGCTGCTGGAGACCTCCGACTACTCGGTCGACGAGGTCGCCGGGCGCTGCGGCTTCCGCTCGCCCGTGGCGCTGCGCGGCCACTTCCGGCGCCAGCTGGGCTCGTCCCCGGCCGCGTACCGGGCCGCCTACCGGGCGCGCCGCCCGCAGGGCGACGGGGCGGCGCCGGCCGCCGAGCCGGCCNTGCCGTCGCAGAGCGGCGGCGGGCCCGGCCCCGCCCTGCGGCGCACCGCGGCGGGCGTGGGCGGCGGCGAGCCGGGCAGGCAGCACGTGGAGGCGCTGGCGTCCGGCCGGGCCTCGCTGCCGGGCCAGCGCAGCGCACCGTAGCCGCACGGCACGGCACGCCCCGAGGGGCCGCCGGTGGGGGACGCGAGGACGTCCCGCCGCCCGGCGGCCCCTTTAAGGTGGACGCATGAACGACCGCATGGTGTGGATCGACTGCGAGATGACCGGGCTCTCGCTGGCGGACGACGCACTCATCGAGGTGGCCGCGCTGGTCACCGACTCGGAACTGAACGTGCTCGGCGAGGGCGTGGACATCGTCGTCCGCCCGCCGGACGGGGCGCTGGAGACGATGCCGGACGTGGTGCGCGAGATGCACACCGCTTCCGGGCTCCTCGACGAGCTCGCGGGCGGCACCACCCTCGCGGACGCGGAGGCGCGGGTCATGGCGTACATCCGCGAGCACGTCAAGGAGCCCGGCAGGGCGCCGCTGTGCGGCAACTCCGTCGGCACCGACCGCGGCTTCCTCGCGCGGGACATGCCCACGCTGGAGAAGTACCTCCACTACCGGATCGTCGACGTCTCCTCCGTCAAGGAGCTGGCGCGCCGCTGGTACCCGAGGGCGTACTACAACAGCCCGGAGAAGAACGGCAGCCACCGGGCGCTCTCCGACATCCGCGAGTCCATCGCGGAGCTGCGGTACTACCGCGAGGCGATCTTCGTCCCGCAGCCCGGCCCCGACTCGGACACGGCGAAGGCCATCGCGGCCCGCCACGTCCTGCCCGCCGAGCCCGCCGGATAGGCGGCGCCGGACGGCGCCGGGCCCCGGCGGACGGCCCCCGCGGAAACGGGTGCGCGAGCACCCTCCCGGACCCTGTACACTTTTTCTCGGCCGGTCGGAGAGCGACCGGTCGCGGTGGGTGTAGCTCAGCTGGTAGAGCACCTGGTTGTGGTCCAGGATGCCGCGGGTTCGAGTCCCGTCACTCACCCTGATAGATCAGCCCCTGACCTGCGGAAACAGGCCAGGGGCTGATCTCGTATGCGTTCGTGGCCACACCGTGGCCACGCATGTCGAGCCAGCGGCCATATCGTCCTGCCGCGGCGAGCATCAGGAAGCGCCGAAAGAAGGGCGGGGCGGTGACCTACCGGGCCCGCCGGCTCGAAGGCGGACGCGGCGCCTCGTGGCTCTGGCCGGCTCTTTCTCGTTCCCCGACGCCAGGGGGCGAGGAANNNGGGGNGGCGNTCCGGGCGGGCNCCCCCGCCCCGCTCGCCGGCTCCGGGCAGGGCGGGGAACACTCCTCGCCCGGGAACGGGAAGGGCTCCGCCGGCCCTCCCCCCGGCCCCGGCGTGACGGGGCCTCAGCCGAACCACTCCAGCCACTGGCCGTGCGGGCCGCCGAAGGCCACCGGCCGCTCGTCCAGGGCCAGGGCGAACACCGCGCGGTCCGCGGACACGGCGCGGGGGAGCCTCGCCTCCACGGACGGCAGGAGGCCGGGCGACTCGTTCGAAACCCAGTGCCCGGGCAGGCTCCGCACCGTGTCGGCGAAGGCGTCCCGCTCCCCGGCGGACAGGTAGGGCAGCACCGCGCTGTGGAAGACCACCGGCGTGGCGTCCCGGGGGGCCCGCCCGACCAGCTCCCGCACCTTCTCGTTGAGGTCGCCGCGCACCAGGTGTGGGGGCTCGGCCCGTACGACGCGGACGGCGGCGCGCAGCCGGTCGAGCCGGTGGGTCTGCTCCGGCCAGATCAGGCACTCCAGCCAGCGGACCTGCTCGGCGTCGCGGACGTCGAGCGGGTTCAGGTCGACGCCGGCCCGCCAGACGACGGAGGGCGGGCGTTCGGGCAGCGGCATGGGCCCGCTCGTGCGGCAGGGCAGGCAGACGGGGCTGTCGTCCGGGCCGAGCGGAGGGCGCCCGTCGTACCGGTAGCGGTACCGGTCCGGATACAGGCACAGACCGGCCGAGGCGCCCACCTCGATCAGGGCGAGGGGCTGGGGCAGGGACGCCAGGAGCGGGAGCAGGGCGGCGCACCGGCCGGCTTCGTTCGTCTGCGTACGGTGCCGCAGCACGGTCGCGCGCACGCGGTCCCAGTGGGCCAGGAGCCACGCTCGAAAGGCCGGGTAGTCCCCGACGGGGCCGCCCAGGAACCGCACGGACGCCAGCAGCAGGTTCGGCTGCCGCTTGGCCTCGGGCAGTTCCTCGATCATGGCGATCAGCTCCGGGTCGCCGGCGATCCGCTCCGCCGTCTCCTCGTAGATCGCGGAGTGCCCGCGGACCTCCCTCACCACGAAGCGCCTGTACCGTTCTGCGACGTCCACGGTCCGCCCTCCCTCGGACCGATCCTGGCAGGCGCGGGCCCCCGCGGGGAGGGGCCGGCCCCACAATGTCCCGAATCCGCGGTCCGCCGGGGGGCGTTCGCCCCGGCACCGTCCACCGCGCCCGGAACCGTTCGTCGTCGGACGACGGCCCGGGGGAACAGGTGCCGCCGGAACGGCTTGATCCGGAAACGGCGTGGGGGACCCACGAAGGCGAGCCACCCACCCGGCCCTCGGAGCGCCGACTTCCCCTCGGCAGCCCGTCCGCGAACTCTCGCGCAGGCCCTCGAGGCTTCCCGCCGAGGTGGGAGAAGGAATTCTCGTGGAACTCGTGAGGCTGTCCCGCGCACCCACGCGCGGACCCAGGTCTTGCCGACGGCACGGGGAGCACCAGGGGCGCGGCCCGCTCACCGATCCGCTCCGGTGCAACCATCGCCTCGCACCGGCGGGTGTCTCGCTGTCTTCGTTCTTCCGGGAGACCTCGACCGGGGTGCCCTCGGGCGCGACCACCTGTCCGACAGCGGACAGCCCTTCCAGGAGGAGGGCGACATCGGACGGTTTCCTCGACTGTCCGACCCGTGACCCATGCTCACGCCTCTTCCCTTCGGTCGGTCGTCAGATCCGGCTGTTCGGGGGGAGCGGGTTCGGCTGGACGGGCGGGTGGAGCGGCGTTGCTTCGAGGGAATGCTGGTGCTCCTTCGCAAAGCCGGACCAGAACACGGAGGTGAGCAGCAGGAGAGCGCCGATGACGGCGTACACGGCGGTTCCGCCGAATCGGTCGAACAGGAAGCCGGCCGCCAGGATCGCCGCGGCGCTGACGATGCGGACGACCGCGTCGAGGAGACCGTGCCAGGTGCCCAAGATCGCCGAGGGGGCCCGTAGTTGGACCACGAGGCCGGCCGACCTGAGGTAGACGGTGAACCCGAGGCCGAACAGGATCAGCCCGATCCCGAGAATCCACTGGTTGCCGCCGAGGAACGCGGCGGTGAGTGCTCCCGCGCCGGCGAGGGCAGGGGCCCAGCGCAAGCTGCCGGCGATGCCCTCGGGCCCGGCCTTGGCCACGACGAGGCCGCCGACGATCGCGCCGAAGGTGGAGAAGGCGAGGAAGGTACCGGCCCGCGCGGCGGACATGTCGAGCGTCTCGCGCATGAGTGGGAGCAAGGAGAGGATCACCGTGGAGAGTGCGAGGACGGTCACACCGTTCAGCACGGTGAACCATCGCCACGCTGGGCTGGCCATGATCGTCCTGGCCACGGCGCGCCGGTTCGGAAGGGGGACCGAGGGTCGGTCCGGCTCGGCAGAGGCCCTGGAGTCGCCGGGTTCCTCACCGCCGGACCCACTGAGTGCGTCCTGCTGAACGGGCCTCGGCCGCTTGGCCACGACGGTGACGAGGACGGCGAAGACGGCCAGCGCGAGAATATGCAGGCCCGCGGCGACGAGCAGGGCTCTCGAACCGGGGTACAGCACGATCACGAGGCCGGCCACGACAGGTGAGAGGAGTTCGGCGGCCGAGCGGACGGTTCCAGCGACACCTTGTACCCGCACAAGGGTCGTGGGGTCGAGGATGCGCGGCAGGAGCACGAACAGGGCCATCTCCCCGACGTGGTGAACCAGGTCCACCACGGCTGCCGCGGCGACGATCGCCCACAGGTGGGACGAGAGGAACGTCGATCCCAGGCCGATGAGGACGAAGACGCCGATCTTGAGCAGGTAGGAGACGACCAGGACCGTTCTGGGGTTTCCCCGGTCCAGGAGAGGGCCGGCCGCAATGGACGCGACCACCTCCACTCCGTAGCCCACGCAGTACACGAGGCCGACCGTGCTCACGAGACCCGACAGGTCGAGTGCGAGGTTGGCGAAGGCGATGTCGTAGATGCCCTCGCTCATCGCGCGCGCGATGACCAGGGCGGTGAAGACTGTGAGCAGCAGGGCCAACCATCGAGGCGCCGCGGGAGGTGAGGTGCGGCCGTTCATCGTCTCCGGCTTCGTCGTCACTGGTAGGCCAACTCCCTGACGACATCGTGCGAGAGAACGGCGCCAGGAGCGTCGAACGTGGGGAGCTCGTGGCCCGCCGGGACGGGAACGAACAGCTCTGGCAACCGCCCGGTCGCATCATGGACCTCGTACTCGACCCGGTAGTGGAGCACCCCGTTGCCACGAGCCCGCATCAGCACACCCGGCTCGATGGTCACCACTGCCCGTGGATCGGCTGGGAATGGCAGGATCTGGCCGGCTCCGAAGGTCGGGGAGTCCGCTCGTCTGTCGATGAGTTCCAGCTCGACGTCAGGATTGTCGTACAGCAGGGGGGACAACTTCAGCGTGAGGTGGGGATGGGCGCTGTAGTGCCGCGGCCAGTCTGTGGGAAGTGCGTACGTCATGGTGTCGGCGAGGCCGTTGTCGACGTTGGAGCCGATGCCGTACGAGTCGTCGCGGATGGCCTGGTACGAGCCGACGGCCGTGGATACCGTCGCGAGCCGGGACCGGGGCAGATCGGGCTGCTGGTGCGCGAGGTCCCGGTCGATGAAGTAGCGGTGCAGTTCACCGTCGATCTCGGTGGTGGCGACGACGCCTTGTTCCGTCGCACCGCCGAGCCAGCTGCGGGACACCGCCTTGGAGACCAGGAACTGTGCGGGTGTGGGCAGTTCGACCGTATTGGCGATGACCCGGGGCCGTGACTCCTTCATGACGTCGACGGAGTAGGTGGCGTTGTCGTCCAAGGGCGTCCACGCTGTGGAGGGATCGCGCGGGGCGTGGAGGGAGTAGTCGTTGCGCGTGGTCACGTCGCCGAGGTTCTCGAACCAGTGCGCGTAGCCAGGAGGAATGCCCAGCACGCAGGACCCGTCGGCCGGCACGGCGACGACGAGCTTGCGGTCGTACTCCGGAGAGTCCGCCCGGCAGTCGTACATGTGCACGGTGACGGGTTCCGCGCCCGTCTGCCCGTAGAAGGAGAGCCGGTCGTACTGGCCGAGGTGAACGGCGTATTCCTGGTAGGCGAAGTGCGGGCTGTGGATCATGTAGTGGTAGGGCCGGTCGTTTCGGGAGGACCGGATGCGCCGCGCTCCCGGGAGGCCTGAGGCCATGCCCGTCGTACGGGTTCTCGTCATGATCAGGTTCGGCTTGGGGAGAGCGGTCATGCCGGGTCTTCCTTTCTGGACGCTTGGGGGCGGGTGCACCGGCGAACCGGCGCACCCGCCCCTCACACGGCGCGTGTCAGAGGGTGGTGACGACGACGCCCTCGGGCAGCACGGCCTTGAACTCGTCGATGTTGTCGAAGGTGCGCGAGGTGATCTGCTCCTCCGTGTCGGCGTCGATCATCGCCATGGCAATCTTGCCGAGAATGCTGCGGAAGTACTCCGGCGTCTCGAAGTAGGGCTCCAGCGCGGAGCTGAGGCTTTCCAGCGCGGCACGGCCGGCGGGGTCCGTGACGTCTCCGGCCATGGCGGCGAGGGTGGCTATAGCTCCACCCTGACCACAGGGCCGGTGGCTCAGGGAGGAGGAGCGGTCACCGAACCGGATCCACTCCAGCCGGACTTCCGTAGGTGTTCTGGTCAGCGGAAGGCGGCGGGCGGCGGCTTCGGGGACGCCTTCGCGGAGGCGTCCGTCACGGGGGCGGCGCCTCCCGTGAAGTCGGCCAGCGCCCGCCCGTGCTCGACCCGGCCCGGGTGCGGGTCGCCCGCCACCCGGCGGGTGAACTCCGCGACGGGCAGCGGTGCGGCGGAGGCCAGCAGGACGGCGTTGCCGAAGCGGCGTCCGCGCAGCACGGCCGGGTCGGCGGCGAGCGCCAGTTCGGGGAAGAGGGCGGCGGCGGTGGCGATCTGGCCGCGCAGGTGGGCCAGCGGCGGCCCGTCGGCGAGGTTCGCGGCGTACTGCCCGCCGGGCCCCAGGACGCGGCGCACCTCGGTGAGGAACTCGGTGCTGGTGAGGTGCGCGGGGGTGCGGGCACCGCTGAACACGTCCGCGATCACCAGGTCCGCCCAGCCGTCCGGCAGCCGGGCGAGTCCGGCCCGGGCGTCGCCGTCGCGCACCCGGATCCGGGCGGCGGGGTCGAGCGGCAGCATCCGCCGCACGAACCGCACGAGCGGCGCGTCGACCTCCACGACCTGCTGGGTGGAGCGGGGCCGGGTCGCGGCGACGTACCGGGCGAGGGTGAACGCCCCGCCGCCGAGGTGCACGACCCGCAGGGGGCGTCCGGGCGGCGCGGCGAGGTCGACGGCGTGGCCGAGGCGGCGCTGGTACGCGAAGTCGAGGTGCGCCGGGTCGTCGAGGTCGACGTGGGACTGCGGGGCCCCGTCGACGAGCAGCGTCCACGCCCGCGGCCGCTCCCGGTCGGGCACCAGCTCGGCGAGGCCGCCGTCGACGGCCTCCGCGGTCGTCTCCGCCGCCCGCCCGCCCCGCTGTCTGCTCCTCGCCATCCTCCCATTGTCGGTGGTGCGCGGCGCGGTCGCGGAGCGGGTCCCGGCGCGGTCAGCCGCAGTCGTCGGCGGCCCTGAGGAGGCGGGCCGCCTCGCCGAGGGCCTCGCGCAGCAGCTCCGGATCGGTGACCGGGTCCGCGTCGGCCGGCGGGAGGAGCCAGCCGCCGCCGGGCACCGGTGGTTCCGGCGCCGCGTCCCGGGGGGCGTCCGGGTCGGCGGGCAGGCGCAGGCCGCGCCCGTCCGTGCGGGTGCAGGCGCTGCCCGGCACGTCCCAGTCGGCGGCCGTGCCCGGCGGGACGAGGAAGCCGAGGGTGCCGCCGGCGCCGTCGTGGAGGACCGGGCCGACCGCCGGGGCTCCGCGGCGCAGGATGTCGACGGCCTCCAGGCCCTGCCGGGCGGGGACCGTCACCAGGTCGCACTCCTGGTGNGCGGAGTCCCCCCCGGCCCCGGCGGCGNCCCCGGNCCCCGCCNNNGGGCCNGCGCCCGCGTCCCGGGCGGGCGCGGGCCGCGGGGTGGTCCTCGGCAGGCCTTCGTCGCGCGGTCCGGTCTCCGTGACGGCCTCGGACAAGGGATCCCCTCCTCGCTCGGTTCCGGATGGGGACGCGGCGCGTCCCTCCGCGAGGTCCAACGGCGGGAGGCGTCAACGGCTACGGCGATATCCCGCCGCAAAGGATGGCAGTTCATGGCGGATGCCGGGTGAGATATCCCGTTTGTAACCAAACCGTGTGTGAGTGTTCCGTCGCGGCGAGTACGTTCGTGCTCCGTCGGCGCACCGGCAGCACGTAGGAGAGGGCTCACCATGGCCTCGTCGCGGGCAGTTCCGAATCTCGCCTTCCGCCGCCTGCGGGGGCGGCGCTCCCCCGCGGAGTTCGCCGCCGCGGTGCGCCGGGCCGCCCGGGAGATCGGGGAGCAGGTGGCGTGCGACGCCCGCTACGTGGGCCGGGTCGAGTCGGGGGAGATCCGCTGCCCCAACTACGCCTACGAGCGGGTCTTCCTGCACATGTTCCCCGGCCTGTCCCTGACCGACCTGGGGTTCCTCGCGCGGGAGCACGTACGGGGCCGGGCGGCGCGCACGGCGGCCGGTGCGCCGGCGCCCCCCACACCCTTCCCGAACGATGAGGAGGGCGACGTGCTGCGTCGCGCATTCATGACGGGCGGCACCGCCACCGTGGCGACCGCCTCCCTCGGCCGCGGACCCGCGGCCCGCGCCGCGGAGCGGTGCGGCGGCCGGGACCCGCTCGGAGCGATCCCGGCGCCCCGCTCCGGCGGCCGGTTCGGCGAGCCGGAGGTGGCCGCGGTCGAGGAGGCCGTGCGGCACATCCGGCTGCTCGACGACCGCCACGGCGCCGACGACCTGTACACGCGGGCGCTGGTCCCGCTGCGCTCGGCGTACGCGCTGCTCGACACGGGGAGGGCGGTCCGCCGGGCGGCGGCGGACCGGCTCCACTCGGGCGCCGGTGAACTGGCCCTGTCGGTGGGCTGGCTGGCCCACGACTCCGGCCGGCCGGAGGACGCCCGCTCGCACTACGCGGAGGCGCTGGCCACCGCGCGCGTGGCGGGCGATCCGGGGCTGGAGGCGCACGCGTTCTCCAACACGTCCTTCCTGGCCTGGGACGACGGCCGGTTCCGGGAGGCGGTGCGGGCCGCGCAGGCCGGGCAGCACGCGGCCGGGCACCTGCCGTCGGCGCGGTTGTCGGCGCTGCTGGCCCTGCGGGAGGCGGGCGGCTGGGCGGGGCTCGGCGACCGCGCGGCGTGCGAGGACGCGCTGGGGCGGGCGCACACCCGGTTCGGGCGGGGACCCTCGGACGCGGACCCCGAGTGGATGTCGTTCTTCGGGGAGCCGGAACTGGAGTTCCTGGAGGCCCAGTGCTGGTCGCTGCTGGGCGAGCCGGCCCGCGCGGTGCGCCACGCCCGCCGCGCGGCGGCGCTCGACGACCCGCACTTCGCCCGGAACCTCGCCCTGTACCGGGCCCGGCTCGCCGCCGACCTCGCCCGGAGCGGGGAGCCGGAGGAGGCGGCGGCGGCCGGCGGGCGGGTGCTGGAGCTGCTCGGCGACGTCCGGTCGACCCGCATCGAGTCGGTACTGGCCGGGACGGCCCGCCTCCTCCACCCCCACCGGGCCGTTCCGCGGGTCGCCGCGTTCCTCGCGCGCCGCCGCCCCCTGACGCGCGGTCGGAAGCGGGCGTAGGCGGCGCCGACCGGACCGGCCCCGCGGGGAGGGGCGGTTCAGGGCTCCAGGTGGCCGGTGTCGTTCCAGCGGGAGAGCGCGGGCACGCCGTGCGCCCAGCCCAGCACCGACAGACTCGCCGGGTCGAGGTGGACGCGGGCGCCGAACGCGACGTCCTCGCCCAGCCAGCGCGCGGCGACCGCGCGCAGGAAGTGGCCGTGGGCGAACAGCAGCGCGTCGCGGTCGGCGGAACGGGCCCACTCCACCACCTCGTCGGCGCGGGCCGACACCTGCGCCGGGGTCTCGCCCTCCGGGACGCCGTCGTTCCAGACCAGCCAACCGGGCCGGGAAGCGCGGATCTCGGCGGAGGTCAGGCCCTCGTACGCGCCGTAGTCCCACTCCACGAGGACGTCCCACTCCTCGGCCCGGTCGCCGAAGCCGGCCAGGTCGCAGGTCTCGCGCGCCCGCACCAGCGGGCTCGTGCGGACCTCGCACCCCTCCAGGCCCGCCCAGGGGCCGCGGCGCAGCCGCTCCCCCAGCAGTTCGGCGCCCCGCCGGCCCTCCGCGAGGAGGGGGACGTCCGTGCGGCCGGTGTGCCTGCCGAGCAGCGACCACTCGGTCTGGCCGTGTCGGGCGAGCAGGATGCGCGGTGCCATGGGGCTCACTCCTNNGGGGACTTGGGGCGGGCGANCTGAAGCT